>CAZRKH010000143.1:0-18540 GCA_964600785.1 uncultured Chitinophagaceae bacterium | reverse complement strand
GGGGGGCCCCCGCCGCCGGGGCCGGCGGCGGAGCCTCTGCCACCTGCCCCGCGTCCGCCGCGGGTGCCGCCGCCCCCGCTGCTACCGGCCGCGGGGCCCGGTGACGGGATTCCCGAGCTTCCCGGTGGTTGGGCCGGCTCCCGACCTGCCAGAGCAGCCACCGTCGAGCAGGCTGAGACGACGGCCCACGTCGAGCAGGCTGAGACGACGGCCTACGTCGCCAGGCACCGCTGGACTGCCGAGGAGTTCAGCGGCGAACTCGAGGATCGCGTGGCGGTTCGCACGCTCCCGATGGTGAACATCCCCCCGGCAATGTTCCGCCCGCCGCACGCCGCCGGTCACAGGCGTTCGTCGAGACGGTAGAAGCAAGACGGCAAAGAATCGCCAGTCAGGCGACCCGCGCCTCAGACCGCGGCTTGCTCGACGTCGTAAAGAAAACGGCTTCGCATCTGGCTGAGGAGCATGCCGAGGTAGGCGTTGGCTCCGAGCGAGAGAAACAGCCCCACCAAGGCCGCTGTCAGCAGCCACCAGGGTCGCGAGGCCGTCTCTTCGGTCGACTCCAGCGTCGCCGGGCTGGTGGCGACGGCCTGCACCACCGCCGGCGGCCGGGGCCGGCGGCGGGCATCGACCACGGCCCGCTCCACTGCGGGCGGCCAACGGTCGGCCACGTAGACCCGCACGCTGCGAACGTCCCTGGCGTCGGAGGGAACGTCACTGGTCAGGGTGTGACCGGATCGGCTGTGGGCCAGGTCCGGCTCGACTCGCAGCAGGTAGTCGTAGCCACCCTCGTCTGCCGGCACGCAGGCCGCCTCGATTCCCGTCACCGCCAGGGCGGCCGCCGCGAAGAGGGTTTCCAGAAGCATGGGCATCAATCTCCTTGAGGCTTCTCGAGAAGTCGGACTCCGCACGGAGCCGCGACGGTGTGACACATTGGATGACTGGGCAAAAGGGGTCGTCCGCGAGGGCACGATCCGCAGCCGGACCGCCGCGGTCTCAGGAAGATTTCACCTTCCCGGTGGTCCCGGATGCAACCTCGCGTGGCGAGGACGCCCCCGCCGCTTCCCCGGACGCCCCGGCGAGCGGCGATTCCCCGCTCCCGGCTGCCACCCTGCCGGCCACATTCAGATCGTCGCCTCGCATGCTGTCAAGCTCGACCTGCAGCATCGTCAACGCCGCCTGCAGAAAGGCCACCACGATCGGCCCTACGAAGACACCGATCGGGCCCAACGCCCCCACGCCGCCAAGCACGCTCAGCAACGCCAGCAGCGGGTGGAGCTTGGACTGCCCGTGAAGCACGATCGGCTTGATCACGTTGTCGATCGTCGAGACGACCGAAGCACCCCAGAGGGCAAGCCCGGCGGCGGCCCAGGTGTCCTGGGTGAAGAACGCCAGGTAGAGCGAGACACTGCCCCAGACCGCGGCGGCCCCCACGAAGGGTATCATCGCGCCGAAGAAGGTCAGCAGTGTCAGCAGGAAGACCCCATCCAGCCCCGCCACGGCGAAGCCGATGCCCGCCAGGGCCGCCTGCACGATCGCGGCGAGCAGTGTCGAACTGACCACGGCCCGGCTGACCTCCTCGAACTCCTCGAGCAACTGCCACTGGTAGCGGCGGTCGAGTGGAATGACCGCCGTGATCGCGGTGGTCATCCGCCGGCCATCAAGAAGAAAATAAAAGAAGCTCACGGTCATCACGATCAGGCCGATGACCACCCTCAGCACGAGGCCAGGGGCCCCGGCGGCAATCGGTCCGATCCATTCCTCGGCCAGTTTTCGCAGCTCGGCATTGACCGCATCGCCGGAGAGTTGCAGCCCGGTCGCCTCGTTGAACCGCCCCACGAGCCCGTCGAGCACGTGTGGGTCGAGCTTGAGCCCGGACGGGCTGCGGACCATTTCCACCGCGTCGCCCACCGCCCGCGAGACGATCAGGATCAGCGGGGCGAGCACAATCACCAGCACGAAGAGCGTGGCCAGCCCCGCCGGCAGCCAGTCCGGACCGGGCACCCGGGCCCGTAGCCAGCGATGCAGCGGCCCGAAGACCACCACCAGCATTCCGGCCAAAAGCAGGGGCAGCAGAAAACTCGCCATCACACGCAGTGAGAGCAGGCCGAACAGCGCGACCAGGCCGATGATCACTCCGAGTGAGAGAAAGCGTGTCATGCGGTTGTGCATTTGCCTCGGGGGCGCGAAGGGCTCAGGCGGTCCGCGTCGATTGCTCGGCCGCTCTCCCGCCGGCAGTCTACGTCGTGGCCGTCGGCCCCGGCAGGTCTCTGCCCGGCCAGCAGGGTCAAAGCGAGGCAGGTCGGCTACCCTGTAGGCCCGCGGAGCCGGTATTCTCCGGCTTCCCCCGCCGCCCGACCCCGCCCGACCGCGACATGCTCCAGCCTCCCACACTCTCCCTGGTGATTCCCGTTCGCGACGAGCGGGGCAGCCTGACACCGCTTGTCGGGGAGATTGCCGCCGCCCTCGACGCTGCCGGCGAGCAATGGGAGCTGAGGATCGTCGACGACGGGTCGACCGACGGGTCGTGGCAGGAGATCGAGTCCCTCGCGGCAGCCGATCCCCGAATCCACGCCACCCGCTTCGAGCGGGGCCGCGGCAAGTCGGCCGCCCTCGCCGCTGGATTCGCCGCCTGCCGGGGGGAGCGGATCGTGATGCTCGACGGCGACGGCCAGGACGTGCCCGGCGAGATTCCCCGCCTGCTTGCCGCTCTCGACCGTGGCGCCGATTTGGCCAACGGCTGGAAGACTCCGCGGCTCGATCCCTGGCACAAGACGATCCCCTCGAGGGTCTTCAACGCCCTGGTTGGCTGGCTGACCGGCCTGCGGCTGCACGACCACAACTGCGGGCTCAAGGCTTTTCGCCGCGAGGTGGCCGATGCCCTCGAACTCGACGAGGGCATGCACCGCTTCATCCCGGTGCTCGCCGCGGCCAACGGCTTCCGCGTGTGCGAGGTGCCGGTACGGCACCGCTCGCGGGTCCGCGGTCAGACAAAATACGGCCCCGGCCGTTTCTTCTCCGGGCTCCGCGATCTGCTGCGGGTCGTCCGCCGGCACCGCATTGCCCCCGCAGACGAGACGGCCTCGCGGGAGAAGCTCCGCGGGAGCACCGCCACGCTCCTGGCCCTAATCGCCTGCGGGATGCTGGCCGGCCGGATCGGCAGCGTGGCGAGCATCGACCGGGCGGCGCTGGAGAAGCGGATCGTCGCCGACACCGTGGCCCGCCGCCTGGCTGCCGGCCGCCCGGCCGACCCGCAGACGGTCCGCGAGGAGATCCGCCGCGACAAGCGGCTGCTACGGCCCTTCCTCTCGGCCAACGACCGCAGCCGCTGGCTCACGATCCGGGCCCTCGTCGAGCGGGGCAGCTTCGCCATCGAGGACCTCGTCGTCGAGCCGGGCTGGGACACGATCGATGCGGTCGTTCACAACGATGCCCAGGGCACACCCCACCTCTACTCGAGCAAGCCACCGCTGCTGCAGCTGCTGCTTGCCGGGCCCTACTGGCTTGCCAATCGGCTCACCGGATGGACGCTCGCTGACCATCCCTTCGAACTCGGTCGCGGGCTGATGCTCCTCTACGGGCTGCTGCCGCTGGCGATCACGATCGTGTTCACATCGAAGCTCGTCGAACGGATCGGCACGACCGACTTCGGCCGGATCTATGCCGTGGCCCTGATCTGCTTTGGCACCTTTCTGGGAAGCTTTGCGGTGGTGCTCACCAATCACCTCCCGGCGGCGGCCTGCGTGGCGGTCAGCGGCTGGGGCTGTTGGCGGATCGGTATCGATGGAGCACGCTCGTCGGGGCTGTTCGTTGTCACCGGTCTGACAGCGGCGCTGGCAGCCGCCTTCGACCTGCCCGCCCTGGCCTGGACGGCCGCGGTGATCGGCCTGTCAGGGCTGGCGGCATTTCGACAGACACTCACCCTGACGGTGCCGGCGGTGATCCTGGTGGCCGCGGCGAGCCTGGCTGCCAATCATGCCGCCCACGGAACCTTCGAGCCGGCCTATGCCCACCGCCGGGGCGAGGAGAACTGGTACGACTACGAGTTCACGCTTCCCGACGGCCGTCGAATCACGAGCTACTGGCGAGATCCCCACGGCATCGACCGCGGCGAGCCCTCCCTGAGCCGCTACGCGGTGCACGCGGTGGTGGGTCACCATGGGATCCTCTCGCTGACACCGGCCTGGCTCTTGGTGCCGGCGGGGATCGGAATCCTCGCCGGCGGCGACCGGCGGCGGCGGGCCGCGGCCATCGCAATCGGAGCGATGTCGCTGGTGGTGATCGGCTTCTATCTCACCCGCGATGCCGGTGACCGCAACTACGGCGGGATGACATCATGCTTCCGCTGGGTGCTGTGGCTGGCGCCTTTGTGGGTGGCGGCCGTGGTGCCGATGGCCGACCGGCTCGCGGGGAGCCGCGGCGGTCGCCTGGTCGCGGGGCTGTTGCTCGCCGCGAGCTGCATGTCGGCCGCCTACCCGACATGGAATCCCTGGGTGCATCCCTGGATCTTCGACTGGATGGCCCATGCGGGATGGATCCGGCCCTGAGGACAGCCACCGTCAGCCGGCGGCCCAGGGTGGCTCGAGCCTGATCAGGACCCGCTCGAGCGTGTCAGGGTCGGTGAACTCGATGGCGGTGGCCGCCAGGCCGATCGTCGCCGCCCGCGGGTCGGCAGGCTGTTCCCATCGCCCCGCCGCCCCGTAGAGGCGGTCGCCGGCGATCGGCAGACCTCTGGATGCCGCCTGAATTCGCAGCTGGTGCATCCTGCCGGTGGTCGGCTCGAGCAGCACATCAAGGCGGCTGCCCGCCTCGGTCACGACGCCGACCCGCGTCACGGCCTCCCGGGCGGCCGGGTCGTCGACCGTGGTGATCCTCGCCCGCGGCTCGTCGGGCACCTTGGCCAGCCAATCCCGCCAGAGTTCACCCGGCCGCGGCCGGCTCGCCCCCGCTGCCGGCTCCAGCAGGCCGCGGTAGTGCTTGACGATCTCCCGACGCTCAAACTGCCGCGAAAGCTTGCGTGCCGCCCGTGGGGTCGTGGCCAGCAGCACGATGCCCCCGACCGGCCGGTCGAGCCGGTGGGGCAGGCCAAGGTAGCCGCCGGCGTCGAGCAGCCGCCCTTCCTCGCGGACTCGTCGCTCGAGTGAGTCGCAGCCCGGCGGGGCCTGGGTGGCCAGCCCGGCGGGCTTGCAAACGGCCAGCACCCCGGAGGCGGAATGGAGCAGTTCGATCGGCAGTGATGCCGATCCGGCCGGATCGTATGGGTGGCCCTGCATGCGGCTCACTCGAAGACCGTGGTGGCGAGCTGCTCCTCAGCGTCGTTCCCGCGTGCCCCGCCGGGCATGTAACGGGCGGCCATCTCGAGAATCGTGGCCGCCACCCGCTGTCGCACGTCGTGGGGCTCGAGAATCTCGGCATGCTCACCGAGGGCGAGGACCTGCGGCACGATCTCGGCCTCCCAGCCGCGGTCGATGACAAGCGTGATGCCGCCATCGCCGCGGCCGCGGACCTTCTGCCGCGGATGAAACGGCCGCTCGCGGGCCCAGCGGGCCCGGGCCGCGTCGATCCGGATCCGGAACGGCCGGGGCGGCTCGGGGGACCGGTAGATCGTGATGCTGTCGGCAAGCAGCGTGTCGACCGGCACCCTGCCCCGTTCGAAGACCTTCGAGGTCGGGCGGGCATCGGCCACGCGATCGAGCTTGTAGAAGCGGATCGTCTCGCCACCGTCCCGACTGCTCTTGGAGGCGGAGGCCCGACGACCGGCGATGTAGAGGCTGCCCTCGTAGAGCACCATCGCCTCGGGCCGGATCGTCTGCGGCCGGTGGGCATCCGCCCCGAGTGCCTGGTAGCGGATCCGCAGCTCCACCCGGTTGCGAATCGCCCGGTGGATCGCGGCGAGCATCCGCGTGCCGTACTTGGGCCGCGGCGGCCTGGGATGCACCACCAGCCCGTCCTTGTGCTCGTTGACATAGGCGATCAGTTCGGGCGTGGCGATCGACTCGAGTTTGCCAAGCAGCTGGCCGATGCCCCGCCAGTAGAAGGTGCCGGCCAGCGGAGCAAGGAAGTCACGGGCCACCGCCAACGAGAGCAGCTCCGGCAGGCTCACCGCCGGCGGTGTCAGCTCTCGCATGCCGCGGCCTGGCTGGATCGACCAGGCGGCACGGGTCGTGCCCCGGTCCGACCGCTTCCCGCTGCGGCGGACGGCATAGCCGAACTTCTCGAGAAACAAGACATCGCGACGGATGTTTTTGTCGGACATCTCGTCGATCACGCCCCGCTCCCGGAGGGCTGCCTTGAGTTCCGCGGTGGTCTGCGGCTCGCGGGCACCAAAGAGGATGTCTATCAGGTGAAACACCCGCAGAAGCTGCTCGTGGCGGCTGATCGAGTCCATGCAATTGCCCTGGCGTGCGGGGAAAAGGGCCTTCGGGGGCTCGGGACCAAGGTTGTCCCCGGTGCTGCATAGGTTTCGCAGCGAATCGAAACCGCGTCAATCACCCGCCGCCACCCCACCGGAGAACGCCATGCCCGCACGCCCCGCCCCCGAGTTCACCACCCCCCTCGTCAGGCTGGTCAACGACCGCCAGCCGTCTGGCCGCCATGAGCCCGCCGAGCCGTCGGCCCGCGGAAGCCGCCGCTTCCGCTGGCGAAACGCCTACCGCCCGATCGTGGTCGGCCCGGCTATTCTCGAGCAGCTTCCGGAGAGGAAGCTGAAGTGGAAGGTCGACCTGGTTGACGAAACCACGCTGCGGCCGCGGCCGCCCGGTCGCGTCATCCGCCGGCGGGCCGTCCGGCGTCGGCTGGGCCTGGCGTTGATCGTGCCGGAGGATCTGCCCTCGGCCGGGCGGTCGCCCGATCGACCGCCCGTTCTCAGACCCGGGGCGCCGCGGGCGGAAATGTATGGATGGTCGCTGGCCTACCGAATTCCCGGCGGCCCCCTGTGGGCCACGATCGACCCGCACGAGGAGTTCGACGATCTCCCGGCTTTCTACGAGTCACCCCTGGAACTGCTCGACCGTGCGACGTTCCTCCGCGAACGCGGCATCCGCAGCCGACCCTTCGCCCTGATCACCCAGCCGTCCGATTTCCAGCGGCATCTCGAGGGGGGGCGGCTCGTGCGTCGCAATCGGTACCTTCCGGCGGCTTCGTTCTGGCTGCCCGGGGGCACCCGCTGGCCGGCAGCATGAGATTCGCGTGCGGCGGGCGGCAGAGTGTCTGCCGCCCCCGGGCGGGTGGAGAGGCGGTCGCAGCGACGACACTTGCTCGATGCCGCATGCGACCCGACTATTTCGCCGCGATACGCAGGGACCGCCGCGGAATGATGATCTGCCACGAGGGACGCGGCCGCCGGCGCGGGACACCAGCGACAGGCCCGGGCCGAGAGCAGTTTTGCAATCCACAGAGGAGTTGCCGATGTCTCTTGCAGCGGAAAAGGAAATGACCCACCTGGGTGAAACGAGCGGCTGTGCCGACCACGACCACGACCTGATCCATGATCTCAGTCGGCGTCTCGATGCCCTCTGGCGATACGATCAGTACATCGCCAATGCCGAATGGCGGGACGAACTGACCCAGTTCTGGAGCGAGGTCAAACAGCAGGAACAACAGAACATCGCCCGACTGAAGCAGATGATCGCCGCAGAGGTGCGAAACGGCTGCTTCTAGCTGCACGTGGAAAAAGCCCTCCATGGGCTTTTTCCACTTGAGCGACTCCCCAAAAAGCCAAGGTTTTTGGGGGTCGCCGATCGCCGCATCCTGCGGCGGCAGACTTGTCCCACGGTCTGGTAGACTACTAACTGCACGTATCGTGCCGCTGAAAACACACGGCCCGCGGCGTTTGCCGCGGGCCGTGTCTCGCTTCCTGAGGCCTGCCCGGAATCGGCCTGCCGAATCGGTGGGCTATGACTCGAACTTCTTCAGCGCCGAAAGTGCCGCGATCGCCTTGTCGGCGTTGCCGAACTGCGAGGCGACCCGTTTGGCGGCAATCAGGTCGTCCACTGAAATGTTGCCGCTGCGAACCGCCGTGGCCCGCACGGTCCCGGCCGGCCTTTGCGATGAGGCTGCCTTCTTCCGCCGCGCCGGCCGAAATCCCATCCGCTTGAGGACCATGCTCACCTGCGGGGAGGAGACGGCAATCCCCTGCTTCTTGAGAGCGGCGATGATCGCCACCGGCCGCGGCTTCTCCCGCTTCTCTTTCATCGCCTTCGCCACCTTGCGAATCTCCTCGGACTTATTGACGGCCGAGGACTTGCCACCGGTCTTTGCGGCGGCTTTCGGGGTGGTCTTGCCCGCGGGCTTCTTAATTTCAGCCATTCAGGATCACTTCTCCATAAAGGTATTCAATAATTACCGATCACATTCACGGTAATATTTCATGTATGGTAGCAACAGTTGGTATCTCACAACACCCATTCATTCGGGTGGTCGCCCGAGCGGGTGAATCGAGACGGCTGCAGACGGGCTGCAGACGGCCGGTGGCCGCCCGAGCGGCGCAGACCCGCAGACCAGAAAAGGCCTGCGAGAGCGGCCCGCGGCAGCCTGCCTGCGGCCCGACTGCCCCGTCTAGGACTCGAACCTAGAACCCTCTGATTAAGAGTCAGATGCTCTAACCAATTGAGCTAACGGGGCTCGATGCGAAAGCGATAGTATTACCGGCAGCGGGCGTTCCCGGCAAGAGCCGCATGCGAAGACTCCGGTTGAGAGGCTGCCTGCCAGCGGCTACATTCCCCCGACCGGCCGCGAGCGGACCGGGCGGAGGCGGCTCACCGCCTGCCGGAGCCCGACATGAGCAAACACTCTGGAGAATGGCACTGATGGGGAGATGCGACGGCCTCAAGGGGCTCGTGCTCGGTGTGGCAAACGACCACTCAATCGCCTGGGCGATCGCCAGGGAGCTCCTCGCCGAGGGCGCACAAATCGGCTTCAGCCACCTGCCCGACCGGCCCGACGACACGCGGCAACGCAACCGTCGCCGCGTGGCGATGCTCACCGACGAGCAGCCAAACGCCCGTTTCCTGGTGCCGATGGATGCCTGCGACGACTCCCAGATCGGGGATGTGATGAAGACCGCGGCCGACGAGTTCGGCAGCATCGACTTTCTCGTGCACTCGATCGCCTTCTGCCCGATGGACGACCTCAAGGGCGAGACGGTCGAGACGAGCCGCGAGGGTTTTCGGATCGCGATGGAGACGAGCGTCTACAGCCTGCTGGCCGTTTCACGACTCGCCCGCGGAATCCTCGCCCCCAATGCCTCGATCCTCACGCTCACCTACTTCGGCGGGGAAAAGGCGGTGCCCGGCTACAACATCATGGGCGTCTGCAAGGCCGCGCTCGATGCCGCCGTGCGGTACATGGCCTTTGATCTCGGGCCGACCGGGGTGCGGGTGAACGCCGTGAGCGCCGGCCCCTTGCGAACCCTTGCCGGCCGCGGCGCGGGGGTTGAGGAGATGCTCGGCTTCTACGAACGGGTGGCCCCGTTGGGGCGAAACGTGACCCACGAAGAGGTCGGCAAGACAGGCGCCTGGCTGGTCTCCCGCGAATCGACCGGTATCACCGGCGAGATCCTGCACGTCGATGCCGGCTACAACATCATGGGGTCGCCGGGGCGACTGCTCGACTCGCTTCGCGAGGCCGGGGTGACTTCCTGAAGTGGCCGTTGCTGGAGTGGTCGCCGTCGCGGTCGTGATCCGAGGCCGTGAGGTGCTTGTCGGTCGTCGCAGTTCACGGGCCGTCGACGGCCCCGGGCTGGACGAATTTCCCGGCGGCAAGGTGGAGCCCGGTGAGACTCCCGCCGAGGCGGCGGTGCGGGAGTGCCTCGAGGAGAGTGGCCTGAGAGTCCAGCCCGGGCCGCTGCTCGACCGGGCTCATGGCTGGAGCAGCAACGGCCCGATCGAGGTCTGTTTTTTTGCCTGCCGGGCCGAGGCCGACGACACACCGCAGCCACCCTTCGGCTGGGTGCCGCTGGAGTCGCTTGCCCGGCTCCGCTTTCCCGAGACCAACCGCCGCGTGCTTGGCATGCTCGCCGCAGGAGACCTCCCCGCGGCATGACAGATGGCGAGGCGGAAGCTTTCTGCAGAGACACTCGAGAGACACTCAGGAGACACTCAAGGGGGATCCCAGCCGCCGCGGGAGAGTGGGTGACAGCGGAGAATCCGCCGGCATCCCCGCAGCGTGCCCCGCAGGGCCCCGTGGCGTCGTACCGCGCCGATGAAGTATTCGCTGCATGTCGGGCGAAAACGGCAGTGGCCGCCGAGCAGCGGGCTGAGGGTCCATTGGTAGCCGCGGACCATCGCCACGAGCAGCCCCGAGATGGCTCGGTCGATCACCCCGGCCGGACGGGACCCCTGCTGATCGCTGCGATGCTCGCCGTTCATCGTGCCCGCCCCTCGCGGCCTGCCGCATAGCCCCGGCGGGCGACCACCTGCCCGCAGAGCGATTCGAGCATCACGGCCATCTCCGCCGCGGCCGGCGGCTCGCGGCCACGCACGACGACCACGTAGTCATGGCCATGGGGAATCCGCCACTGCCCGAGCCGAAACGCCTCGCGGATCCGTCGCTTCCAGCGGTTGCGGACCACCGCCGGGCCCACCCGCCGGGAAACCGAGAGCCCCAGGCGGATCGGCGGCAGCGATGGGCGAACCGCCAGGGCGGGATCCCGCGGGCGGGCATGGACCACGATCTGCCCGTTTGACGCGGTCATCCGATGGGCGAACACCCGGCCGAATTCACGACTGCCCGATAGCCGCATGGCGGCAGGAAATCGCAACGCACGCGCCATCGCCACCCCACGCGGTTCGTGGCGGCGGTCTTACCACCGCAGGGTCGATCGCGGGTCGGGTTGTCCCGAGACCGCCTCCAGAATCGCCGTGGCCGTCGCCTCGTCGAGCGACTCCGGCAGCACGATCTGCACCTCGGCGATGAGGTCACCCGAGACCCCGTTGGCATGACGCACGCCCATGCCCTGGGCTCGCAATTTGCGGCCGCTGGAGGTCATCGGCGGAATCTTCAGCGTGATCGTGCCCCAGGGGGTCGGCAGGTCGACCTTCGCCCCCTGCACCGCCTCGCCGAGCGTCACGGGCAGCCGGCACTCGAGGGTGTCGCGGCTGCGTCGGAACACCGGGTGTGGCTCGACCCGCACCTCGAGCAGGAGGTCGCCGGCGGGTCCGCCACCGCGGCCGGGGCCGCCCTGGCCGCGAAGCCGCATCCTCGCTCCGTCGGGAAGGCCTTGCGGAATCTTCACGGTGATCGTCTCGATCCTGCCGTCGCGGTCGACCCGCACGTCGGTCGATCCGCCCTCGATTGCCAGGGTGAAGGGAATCGCCAGTTCGGCTGCGATGTCCTCACCGGGCATGCGGGAGCTGCGGGTCCGCCGCCCGCGACGGCCAGCCCCGAAGAGGTCGCCGAAGCCGCCGGAGCCGAAGAGGCTCTCGAGGTCGATCTCGCTGGCCCCGCCGCCGAACGGCTGGCCGCCACCTGGAAAGGGCCCGCCGCCCCAGGCCCCACCGCCGGGGCTCACGCCCTCGAAGGAACTGCCGTAGCGATCGTACATCTCCCGCTTGGAGGCGTCGTCGAGCGTGTCGAACGCCGTCTGGACCTTCTTGAACTTCTCTTTGGCCGCATCGTCATCCGGATGCAGATCCGGGTGGTACTTGCGGGCGAGTTCACGATAGGCCTTGCGGATATCCTCGGCCGACGCCGTCCGCGGCACCCCGAGGATTTCGTAGTAGTCCTCCGACATCGAGCCTGCTGTCTCTCCGTGGCCGAGCAACGACATGCGGCTGCGGGTGTCGCGACCGCCGGAAGCATCCTACCCGTCGCGACCTCGACGGAGAACGCGGGCCGCTCTTTCCCGCGGACCACGGCGGGCCGCCGACAGGAAAACCTCAGCCGCCGGCCACCGCGGGCGAGGCCTCTGCTGCGGCCAGGCTGTTGGTCGATCCGGCCGCCAGGGGAGCCCGGCCCCCGCGGGTCGCCAGGAAATACTGCTGGCAGCGAAAAGGCTCTTCACCTTCGCCGGGGTGCATCAGGTGATAGACGTCATCAGGGCCGAGCAATCGACTGCGGACGTTGTCGGCGAGGTAGACCGGAATGATCTCCTCGAGAATCCGCCGCCGGGGCTCGTCTGCCTCCACCGGAAACATCACCTCGACGCGTCGGAAGAAATTGCGGGGCATCCAGTCGGCACTGGCGAGAAAGACCTTCGCCTCCTCGTCGGGCCCGAAGACATAGACACGGCTGTGTTCCAGGAATCGATCGACGATGCTCCGCACGCGGATCGTCTCACTGAGCCCCGGCACACCCGGCCGCAGGCAGCAGATGCCACGCGAGATGATGTCGATCGGAACGCCCGCCCCGCTCGCCCGATAGAGGGCCTCGATCACCTTGTGGTCGACCAGCGCGTTGAGCTTGGCGAAGATTCGTGATGGAAGCCCCTGGCGTGCCCTCTCGGCCTGCTCGTCGATCATCTCCACCACCCGCCGATGGAGATCGGTTGGTGCCACCACGAGCTTCTGCCAGTCGTGGCCCTGCGAATAGCCCGTCAGCAGATTGAAGAGGGCCGAGGCGTCATCGGCGATCTGCTCGTCGGCGGTGAACAGCCCCAGGTCGGTGTAGAGCAACGCCGTGGTCGGGTTGTAGTTGCCGGTGCCCAGGTGCACGTATCTCCGCAGGACCTGCCGTTCCTGGCGAACCACCAGCGAGACTTTGCAGTGGGTCTTGAGGTCGAGGAATCCGAAGACCACGTGCACGCCGGCCCGCTCGAGCTGCCGGGCCCAGCTGACGTTGTTCGCCTCGTCAAAGCGGGCTTTGAGCTCGACCAGGGCCGTCACGTGCTTGCCCGCCTCGGCGGCCGTCATCAAGGCCCGCGTGATCGGCGAATCGCCGCTGGTACGGTAGAGCGTCTGCTTGATGGCGAGCACCTGCGGGTCTTCCGCGGCCTTGGTCACGAACTCGACCACCGGATCAAACGACTCGTAGGGATGGTGCAGCAGGATGTCTCGCTGGCCGATCGCGGTGAAGAGATCCTCGCCGCGCCGCGAGAGCCCCCTCGGCGTGGCCGGGGTGAACGGCTTGTCGTGGAGGTCTTCGAACCCGGGCAGCCGATGGAGCTCCCAGAGCGACGTCAAGTCGAGCGGACCCCGCAGGCGGTAGACCTCGCTGTAGCCCTCGCGAACCCGGAGTTCCTCGTCGTGGATGATCGCCCGCTCGACCTCGTCGTCCTCAGCCGCGGTGATCTCAATGCGGACCGCCTGCCCGCGGGCGCGAGCCTTGAGCCGTTCCTCGATCACCTTGAGCATGTCGTCCGACTCTTGATCGAGCAGTTCGAGGTCGCTGTCACGGGTGATCCGGAAGGTTGTCCAGTTGACAACGTCGAATCCGCCGAAGAGCTGCGGCAGCCGGGCCGCCACGATCTCCTCGAGCAGCACAAACCCGCGGCGATCGTCCCGAGCGGAGCCCACCGGCACGAACCGAGGCAGGACCTGCGGCACCTGCACGACGGCGAACATTCGCTTGGGCCCGAGGCCCTCGCGGTGCTCGAGCATCGCCCCGATGTAGAGACCGCGGTTGTGGTAGCGGGGTGAGGGATGGGCCGGATCGACCGCCATCGGCGTGAGGATCGGCAGGGCACGCTGGTGGAAGAACTCGTCGATCTGCCGCCGGGCGGCCTCGTCGAGGGAGGCCTCGCCGAGCAGATCGATACCCCGCTCGGCCATCGCCGGCACGATGCTCTCATGCAGGCAGCGATACTGCCGGGCGACGAGTTGTTGGGTCCGCGCGGCAATCTGCTCGAGCTGCTGAAGCGGCCGCAAGGCGTCGGCCGCGTAGTCCTGCGGGGCGCTCTCGCCAAAGGCCTGCTCTCGCACGCCCGAGACCCTGACCATGAAGAATTCATCCAGATTCGAGCTGAAAATCGCCAGAAATTTCAGCCGCTCCATGAGCGGATTCTCGGTGTTTTCGGCCTCCTCGAGCACGCGGAGGTTGAACTCCAGCCAGCTCAGCTCGCGGTTGATGAAGCAATCAGGTCCGAAGCTCTGCTCGTCCACGCTGGCCATCCGAAATCGCTCCTCGCTCTGGCGGTCTGCCGGACGAAGCGGTTCGCCGGCGGGGTGTCGCGGCCGAACGCAGCGGCGGGAAATTCCCGCGGAAAACTGTTCCGAATCTGCGACGGCCGTAGTGTAATCACTCGACACCGCCACACGAGACAGCCGCCGATGGCAACACAGGAATTGAACATTCGCGATCTGCCCGCGGCTAGAGCGGCACTCTCGGCGATTCCTGCGGCGGCAGGCAGGGGCTGGGCCGCTGCCGCCGCTTCGATCCTGGAAGCCTCGGCGGCCAAGCCGGGCAACGTCCATCCGCAGGCTTCATTCAGCGATCTTCGGTTCGAGGACCTTCTCGCCGCAGCGGTGGCGATTCGGCCGGCGATGGAGGCAGCCGCGACACGGCCACTGGGCGAAACCATTCTCGAGGCGGTCTCGGCCTCGAGGCGGGTCACCCGTTCCAACGCCAACCTCGGGATCGTGCTCGCAATCGCCCCGTTGGCCGCGGTGGCCGCACCGCCGAGTCCTGGGGGCGTGGCCGCGGTGCTCGAGTCCCTCGACGCCCGCGACGCGGCACTCATCTGGAAGGCCTTTGCCATCGCCCGCCCCGGCGGCCTTGGCGAGAGCCCGCAGCACGACCTCGCCGGCCCGCCGCCGGAGGACATCCTCGAGGCGATGGCCGCGGCCCGCTCCCGCGACGCGATCGCGGAACTCTGGAGCGACCGCTACGCGGCGTTTCTCTCCGCCGGCCCCGGCACCCGCTCGCGGGGGATGGTGGCAATCCTCCGCGAAGAACTCGGCGACCGGCGGCCCGCCGGCCGCGGTATCGTGCAGGCCTTTCTCCGCCGGCTCGCGGCGGAGCCCGACAGCCTCATCGCCCGACGTCACGGCCTCGAGGCGGCCGTGGAGGTCTCCCGCGAGGCGGCCGACATTCTTTCCACCGACGACTCGGCGCGGGATCGGGCAATTGCCGCCTTCGCCCGGCGACTGCATGCCGGAGGGGAGGTTGCCGGCCGGCCGCGGCCGCTGAACCCGGGCACGACCGCTGATCTCGTCGCCGCGGGGCTCTTCGTGCTCCTCCGCGAAGGCTGGCGAATCACCTGACTCGCTCGACCCCCTCGCGGCCCGGCCGCACCACGGCGATACTCCGGAAACAACGGACCCGCCGCTGTCGTGGCCGAAGTCATTCCCGGAGCCGAATCATGACCGACCCAATCCCTTCGACCGAAACGACGCCGGGCGGACGCCACAAGATCCGACTTCGCAAGGCCTCGCATGTCTTTTCCGCCGGCCACTTCATCACGCTCTCCGAAAGCTTCTGCGAGCCGGTGCACGGCCACAACTGGACCGTGGCCGCGGAGATCGAAGCCGCGGTTGATCCCCACGGGATGGTGTATGACTTTCTCAAGCTGCGGGAACTGCTCGACGAGATTGTGGCCACGCTCGACCACCGCATGCTGTTGCCGACGGACAATCCGAGGCTCGCAGTGCACCGCGGGCCGGGGCCGGGCGGCGGCGAGGAAGTTACGCTCGTCTTCGAGAACCGCCGCTGGGTCTTCCCGGCCGAGGAGTGCGTGCTGCTGCCGATGGTCAATACGACCGCGGAACTGCTCGCCGGATGGATCGGCCGCGAACTGCTCGCCAGGCTCGCCGCGGCCGGCCTGCCGCCGCCAGAGGCGATTCGGGTCGAAGTCGACGAATGCCTCGGTCAGTCGGCCGAATGGGAGCAGGGCCCATCGCCCTCCCTTACGAGCCGGTCGTGACCACGAGGCTGGCAGCCGCCTCCAGCGGCAGTGAGAGCAGGCGGCGATCGACCCGAACCCGCATCATGCCCGCGGCATCGGCGGCGGTCTCGACCGTTCCGGTCGCACCGAGTTCGAGGCCGGCATCAGTGAGGTAACGAAGAAACTCGGACGACTGATCGAGCACCCGCAGCAGGCGGAAGCTCTCCCCTGCGGCACACTCGGCGAGCTGAAGCGAAGGTGGCTCGGCCCGCAGCCGGCCATCACCGCGGGGAATCGGGTCGCCGTGTGGATCGACCTCGGGATGGCCGAGGTAGTCGTCGATCCGGTCGATCAAGAGATCACTCACCGCATGCTCCATGTGCTCGGCCTCGTCGTGCACCTCGTCCCACGACATCCCGAGGGTCCGCATCAGGAAAAGCTCGACGAGCCGATGGCGGCGGATGATCCGCAGCGCGAGCACTTCTCCGGCGCGGGAGAGCACGACGCCCTCGTAGGGCCGATGCGAGGCAAGGCGGGCGGCGTCGAGTGTCTTGAGCATGCTCGTGACGGTCCCGGGCGAGACCTCCAGGACCGCGGCGATCTGCCCGGTGTTCGCCGGACGGCCGTCCTGCGACTGCGTGATGAGATAGATCGTCTTGACGTAGTTTTCGACGGTCAGGCTCGCCACGTGAAGATCTCCGAGTTCCGCCGCGTGCGAGCAGCAGCCGCGGCAGTTGCGGGCGGTCACAAGCGGCTGCATGATGCCCGCAGCCGCACTGGCTGCGGACGATCCTACCCGCCCGACCCGCTGCCGTGTTCCCCACGACGGCCCGACCATGCCGCCAGACACGCCCGCACCGTCCCTCAACGCCTCGGCCGCGGTTCTCGTGGACGCGATGCTCGCCCGTGCGGCGGAACTGGGCATCGCCTGCCACGATTCCTGCGGGAGGGTCGTCGATTGCGGAGTGAAGTCCTCAGGAGGCAACGCCGCGGGGATCGCGATGGCAGAGGTCGCCATGGCCGGGCTTGGTCGCGTGGCTCTCGTGCCGGCCGGCGACGACTGGGAAGTGCCGACGGTGGCCGTGGAGACCGCCTCGCCGGTGGCGGCCTGCCTGGCGAGCCAATACGCCGGCTGGAAGGTCTCCGAGAAGGGCTACTTCGCGATGGCCAGCGGACCGATCCGGGCGGCGATCGGTCGCGAGCCGCTGTTTGACGTGATCGGCCACCGCGAGCGGCCGGCGGAGGCCGTCGGTCTCCTCGAGGCCGGCCGTCTGCCCCCGGTGGAGGTCGTGGAGATGCTCG
Source organism: uncultured Chitinophagaceae bacterium (assembly GCA_964600785.1). GTDB lineage: Bacteria > Planctomycetota > Planctomycetia > Pirellulales > UBA1268 > M30B53. The sequence goes on along the minus strand of CAZRKH010000143.1, from coordinate 1,484 downwards.
CCAACGAAGCCGGGGTGCCGGCCTCGCGGCTGACCCTGCTGGTAGCGGCGACCGCATCGGCCGCCGGCACGCTGCAGGTCGTCGCCCGCTCGCTCGAGACGGCCCTCCACAAGCTCGAGACGCTGGGTTTCGACCTGCAACGCATTCGCCGGGGCAGCGGACGGGCGCCGCTGCCGCCGGTCGCCGGGGACGACCTCGCGGCGATCGGCCGCACCAACGACGCAATTCTCTACGGCGGCCATGTCGCGCTTGACGTGATCGGTGACGATGAGAGCCTGCGGCAGGTCGGTGCCAGCGTGACCAGTTCGGCGTCGGCCGACCACGGGCTGCGGTTTGCGGAACTCTTCCGGCGGGCCGGCGGCGACTTCTACCAGATCGATCCTGCGGTCTTCGCGCCGGCAGTGGTCGAATTCCACAACATCGATTCCGGCCGGCGACACCGCTTCGGCCGCATCGAACGGGAGATCGTGCTCGATTCGTTCGGGCTCGGCTGACGCCCGGGGAGGCACCGCATGCAGTTGGGAATCCTGGGGCGTCCCGACGGCTGGCACGTGCGACGGATCGCCACCGAAGCCGCCGCCCGCGGCCACCAAGCCGTGACCGTTCGCTGGGAATCGCTGCGAGCCGCGGTCGGGCCTCACGGCGAGAATCTTGGGCCGGCCTCCATTGTGCCGCTCGACATGCTGGTGGTACGGGGCATGCCGGCGGCCGGCCTCAGGCAGCTTCCCGGCGGCGGACTGGAGGAGGTGATCTTCCGCATGAACGTGCTCGCCCGGATGGAGCAGGCCGGTCTTTCGGTGGTCAACCCTCCCCGAGCCCTCGAGATCGCGATCGACAAGTATCTTTCCCTGGCGATGATCGCCGAGCGCGGGCTTGCCGTGCCAGAGACTTTCGTCGCCCAGGATGACGGGGCGATCCGCGAGGCCTGGGATCGCCTCGGGCGGGACGCGGTCGTGAAGCCGATCTTCGGCTCACGCGGGCGGGGTCTGGTGAGAATCCACGAGGCGGAGGCCCTCGAGCAGCTGCTCGTCGCGAGGACGGCCGGGTCGCCCCTCTATCTTCAAGAGTTCATCCCGCATGTCGGCTGGGACCTGCGGGTGTTTCTGGCGGGCGATCGCCACGTCGCCGCCCGCCGCCGCTCCGACGACTGGCGGACCAACACCTCACTTGGCGGCCGGCTCGAGCCCTTCGACTCCCCCGCCGGAGTGATCGATCTTGCGAGAGCGGCCGCGGCAGCCGTCGGCACGCCCCTGGCAGGGGTCGATCTGCTGCCGGCGGCCGATGGGCGGCTGGTGGTGCTGGAGTGCAACGGCGTGCCGGGCTGGCGTCGGCTCGAGGAGACCGTTGCGGCCCACGCCACCGCCATGGTCGTCGATTTCCTCGAGGGGCCGCAGCACACGCACGCCGCTGCGAATCAACGGCTCCGCCGCCCCGGGGGGGGGGCGGCCCCCGACCCCCCCCCCCCGCCCCCCCCCACCGGGCCA
>CAZRKH010000142.1:0-26661 GCA_964600785.1 uncultured Chitinophagaceae bacterium | reverse complement strand
ACCGCCGTGCCACCCCCAAGGTAGAAGCCGAGATCGGTCGCGGCCGGCGCCAGGTCGCGGAGGCAACTCATCTGCTCCTGGGGCAGCACCTCGGGGTGGATCATGAGCCGGCCCTGTGCTCCCAGATCTGCCGTTCGGGTGCGGCGGCAAGGAGGGCCGCAGGTTCGGCCGTTCGCTCCGCACGCCCAACGGCCGCCGGACAACCTACGGAAGACTGCTGCGACACTCCGGCGAAGCCCCGCTCGCACGACACCTCCCGGACCAGCGTGGGCAAAACTGCTGGCCCGGGTCGGCGAGGAGTTTCCGCTTACGTGCCCGGCATGTGGCGGCGACATCCGGCTGCTCGCCTTCACATCCCTCGGCGAGACCTGGCTCACTTCAGTTCCCGCAGGGCGGCCATTTCCTTCTCTCTGCCGACCACCAGCAGCACCTGGTCGTCGAGGAGCATCGTGCGGCCGTCGGGAAACATCTCCAGCTTGTCGTGGAGCACGTCCTTGATGCCCATCACGTGCACGCCGAGCCGGTTGCGGAGGTTGGCCTCGGCGAGCGTCTTACCCGAGAGTGAAGAGGGCATCGTCACCTCCGCCACGCTGTACTCCGGGTCGATCGGCAGGTAGTCGAGGACGTTGGGCCAGGTCATTTTGTCGGCCAGCTGGCGTGCCACCTCCTCCTCGGGAAAGACCACCCGCGAAGCCCCGATGTGACTGAGGATCTTGCCGTGCTCCTTCGTCACGCCCTTGACGATGATCTGCTTGGCACCGAGTTCCTTGACATGCAGGGTCGCCAGCAACGAGCGGGCGATGCTCTCGCCGAGCGAGATGAAGACGGCGAAGGCGTCCTTGATCGGCAGGCCCTCGAGCACCTCGCGGTCGGTGGAGTCGCCGATCACCGCCTCGTAGATCTGGTTCTTGACCAGTTCCATGCGGTCCTTCTTCTGGTCGACCCCGATCACCCGGCAGCCGTTCTCGGCCAGCCTGGAGGCCAATGCCGACCCGAAGCTGCCCATGCCGAGCATGATGAAAATGCGGTTTTCCGAGCGTGCCATCACAGGTCAGCCGAACAACGGCCCCTCCTCGAGGTAGGTCGTCTGCCGGGGCCGCTGCTCGTACGAGAGGGCCAGGGCCACCGTGATCGGCCCCAGCCTGCCCAAGAGCATCAGCACCACCAGAGTCAGTTTTCCCGGATTGGACAATAACGGCGTGATGCCCGTCGAGAGGCCGACGGTTCCCAACGCCGAAATCGTCTCGAAGAAGCAGTCGAGAAACCAGCGTGGCCGATCGGTGATCCCGTGGCGATGCTCGACCACGAGAATCGCCACCAAAGCGGCGATTGCCAGCACCGCGAAGAGCAGGGCCGTGACCGCCGCCCGCTCCACCGCCTGCGGCGGGATGGTCCGCTTGAAGAAGTTGGCATGCTCGCGGCCGCGAAAGCTTGTCCAGCCACGGACCAAAAGCGTCATGAAGGTGCTCACCTTGAAGCCGCCGGCAGTCGAGCAGGGGCCGGCCCCGATCGCCATCAGAATGATCGAGAGAAAGAGCGTGGCATCCGCAAGCGAGGCGTAGTCCACGGTGTTGAACCCGGCGGTGCGGCAGGTGGTGCTGTGGAACAGCCCCATCAGGATCCGGGTGCCCAGCGGCTGCCCGGCGAGCGACTGCTCCCATTCCAGCAGCCAGAAGCTGACCGCCCCGAAAACCAGCAGGCCGCCGGTGCCCAGGAACATCAGCTTCGAATGGGTGCTCAGCCGTTCCCACAGCGGCTCGCGATTCCAGAGCCTCGAGCCGACATCGAAGATCACGGGAAATCCCAGGCCGCCGATGATCACCAGGCCGCAGAGGATGGCGTTCACCGGCAGGTTGCCGGCGTCGGCCATGAAGCTCGTGTCGGAGAGGGCGAAGCCGGCGTTGCAGAAGGCCGAGACGGCATGGAAGCCCGCCCGCCAAACGACCACGGTCGGCTCGGCAGTGCCCCAGGTGGCCACCGTGAGCAGGAGAAAGCCGAGGGCCTCCGCGACGAGTACCGTCACCGCCACCGCCACCGCCACCCACCGCAGTTCGCCGCCCGGACGGATGCCGAGGGTTTCCGAGAGCACCGCCCGTTGCCGCATCGAAGTCGGGCCGCCGAGCTGGAAAGCCACCAGCGTGGTGATCGTCATGATGCCCAGGCCGCCAAGCTGCATCAGAAGCAGGATCACGCCCTGCCCGAAGGGCGAGAAATCATGCAGCGTGCTGCGGACGACCAGGCCGGTCACGCAGCAGGCGCTCGTGGCGGTGAAAAAGGCGTCGACCAGGTCGATCGGCGGCCGATCGGGAGCCCGGGCCACCGGGAGGGTCAGCAAGAAACCGCCCACGAGGATCGCGGTGCAGTAGGCGGTGAATGAGACTCGGGCTGGATAGCCGACGAGGCTGCCGGCGAACTGCTGCGGCATCGCGATAATCAGGTTCCGGACAGGGCCGGCACTCCCGGGAACGCCGGTGGCGGAGCCGGATCGGCCCACTGACGCACTCGGCGAGGCACCAATCGTAATTCGGGCCCGGCGACCCCGACAATCCTTCTATCTTGCGATGCGGTGTTGTGCGATCTGGATTTCCGGCCGTTTTCCCGCGGCAAAAAAATCCTGCCCGTCGTTTGACTGCCGCTCGACCCGCTCCATAATGTGAAGGTTCCATTCGGCTCATCTCCCCGCTGCGATGCCCCGCATCGCCCCCTGCGGGAACGCCAGCAGGACGTCCGGCCTCCGGTCGGTTTTCCGTCCCAGGAATGCCCGCCACGGCGGGCAGGCCCGGGCGGGAGGCCTCCACCCGCGACCCCTGCGCCGGCATGTCCGAACGAAGTGGAAGCGAAAGCCCGAAGGCATCGGAATGGTCCGGTGTCCCGCCGGGTGAAGGATACCTTTGTCAAGTGCAGGAGTTGTTTCGATCGATGGGTCGTATTCGTAACGTTTTTGAAATTATCGAGTTGTACGGTCACGACGAGAATTTCGAGCCGCACACCACGGACGATTTCTCGCCCACTCATGCCCCGGCTGGGTCGCGAGAAAAGCTCGAGATCCTTGCAGGGCGGATCGAGCGGGGTCTGCCGCTGTGGCATCCGGAAGACTCGACCGACTCGCAGGCCGCCGCCGAGGCCCTGCTTGCCGGAGCCGGCAAGTAGTCCCGGCGAAAACACCGCCCTCGAGGCGGAAGACGTGTTCACGGGAAGGCCCGGCTGGAATCAGCCGGGCCTTCGCCATTTTCCGCCCCGCCGCGCGGGGGATCGGGCCGCGAGTCAGTCACGCGAGCGGGCCTTGAGTGCCGCATCGATCTCACGCCGAGCCGTGTCGGCCTTGAGTTTCTCCCGCTTGTCGTGCCGCTTACGGCCGCGGCCGATCCCCAACAGCAGCTTCACCCGCCCCCGGGAGAAATAGAGTTTCAGCGGCACCAGCGTGAGCCCCTTGTCGAAGGCGTGGCCGGCAAATTTCGCGATCTCACGACGGTGCAGCAGCAGCTTGCGGCGACGCCGGGGCTTGTGATTGAGCTGATTGGCCTTGTCGTACTCGGGAATGTCGCAGCCAAGCAGCCAAACTTCCCCCTTCTCGACGCGGCCGTAGGCCTCGTCGATCGAGATCTTCCCGGCTCGCAGGCTCTTGACCTCGCTGCCAAGAAGGGCGATGCCGCATTCGAGCGTGTCGAGGATCTCGTAGTCGTGGCGGCCGCGGCGGTTTTCCGACACCACCCGCTCCGCGGGGCTCTCACGGCTGCCCGACTTCGACGTGGGCCTGCCGGACTTCGCCGGGCTGGTAGGCTTTGGCTTGCGGGCGATTGCAGGGACCTCCCGTGCAGCTCGACACGGCCGTTTTCCAGTCGCAGACCGGGCTGACCCTCCGATGGATCGGCCTCAGCGACCGAGTACAATCTATCGGGTGCTCTGACCGTCCGGTCAATCCACCCGCGGGCGAGCCTTGGATTTCGAGTCCTGAAGTCCCGCGACGCTTTCCAGCCCGCCCGACAGCCGTTGCAGGATCCCGCATGCACACCACCGCCACACATCGCCGTCGGCTGGCCCCGCCGCAGGCCGGCCTGCTCACCATCCTCGGTATCGCCTGCGGGCTCTTTGCCCAACCGGGCGATGGCGCCGAGATCGCTCCGCCGTCGCGGCCGGGGTTTGTGGCTGGCGAGCGACCGGAGGGGATCGATGGGCCGGTGGTCGAGGTCGCCGGCGGCTGGATGGTGCCTTACGAGGAGACAATTCCCGGCACCGATACGAGCTTCCGCATGGTGCCGATCCCCGGGGGCAGCTTCCGGATGGGCAGCCCCGAGAGCGAGGCCGATCGCGAGTCCGTCGAGGGCCCCTGCTTCGAGGTCACGCTCGAGCCGTTCTGGATGTCGGCCAAGGAGGTCAGCTGGGCCGAGTACAAGCGGTATATGGCCGCCTACAACCTCTTCAACGCAATGGCGATGGCGAAGATTCGCGAGGTGAACTCCGAGAACGAGGCCGACGCGGTGACCGCCCCCTCGGAGCTCTACGACCCGACCACGACCTACATCAACGGCGAAGAGCCGGAGCTGCCGGCGGTCACGATGACGCAGTTCGCCGCCCGCCAATACACCTGCTGGCTCTCCCGGCTGACCGGCCGCTTCTACAGGATTCCCTCTGAAGCAGAATGGGAATACGCCTGCCGGGCCGGCAGCTCGACCCCCTGGAACACCGGCGATGATCCCGAAGCGTTCGCCGCGGCCGCCTGGTTTGCCGACACCTCCGACGACACGACCCACCCCGTCGGCAGCCTTGAGCCCAACGCCTGGGGCCTCTACGACATGCACGGCAACGCGGCGGAGTGGGTTGTCGACCAGCTCTCGGCCGATGGCTATGCCCGGCAGGCAGCCCTGGCCCAGCCGGTGCCCGAGGCGGCCGCGATTGCCTGGCCGACCGAGCTCGAAGGCCGAATCGTCCGCGGCGGGGCTTATTACGACGACGCCGACCGCTGCCGCAGCGCCGCCCGCCGCGGCTCGGAGGACGAGGCCTGGAAAGATGTCGATCCCAACCTCCCCAAGAGCCCCTGGTGGTACACCGAGGAGCCGGCCCTGGGCGTGGGGATGCGTCTGGTGCGTCCGCTCGATCCGCCCGACGAAGCCGAGCAGAAGCGGTGGTGGGAGGCCGATATCGAGAGCATCCGCTACGACGTGGCCGACCGTGTCTCGCAGGGCCGCGGGGCCCTGGGCATCGTCGACCCCGAGCTGCCCGCGGAGCTGAAGGCCGAGGGGCTGATCGAATGACCCGCCTGCCGACTCTCCCCGTTCTGCGGCGGGCCAGCAGGCTCGCAGCGGGCCTCCTGCTCTTGCTCGCCGCCGCCGCCCCGGCTGCCGACTGGCCCGACTGGCGGGGCCCGATGCTCGACCGTCATGCCGGCGACATGAACCTCGTCACCTCCTTCGACGCCCGACGGGGCAGCAATGTCCTTTGGACGAGCGAGGAGGCCCGCGGCATCTCCACGCCGGTGATCATGGACGGCCGGCTCTACACCCTCACCCGCCACGCCCCCGGCACGCCGGAGGAGGCTGAGAAGGTGGTCTGCCTCGACGCGATCAGCGGCAAGAAGCTCTGGGAAAACGTGTTCAACGTCTACCTCTCCGACGTGCCGGCCGAGCGGGTCGGCTGGAGCTGCGTGGTGGCCGACCCGGCAAGCGGGGCGGTCTTCGCCCACGGCGTGTGCGGCGTCTTCTCCTGCATCGACGCAAAAACCGGCCAGACCCGCTGGCGGCGAAGCCTGCACGAGGAGTTTGGATTTCTCTCCACCTACGGCGGGCGGACGAACGTGCCGATCGTCTTCGAAGACACCGTGATCGCCAGCGCCGTGGTCACCGGCTGGGGCCGCACGGCCAAGCCGGCCCACCGCTTCCTGGGCATGGACGTGGCCAGCGGCGAGGTCCGCTGGATGAGCGGCACCCGCGAGCTGCCCGCCGACACCACCTACAGCACCCCCGCCATCGCCGACTTCGACGGGGTTGCGGGAATCGTGTTCGGCTCGAGCGACGGCAGCATCTGGAACCTTCAGCCGCGGACCGGCCGGCCGGTCTGGAACTACCGGCTTTCGCCGCGGGGAATCAACGCCTCGCCGCTGGTCGACGATGGCGTCGTCTACGCCTGCCAGGCCGAGGAAAATCTCGACCGCACTTCGATGGGCTCAGCCACCGCCTTCCGTGCCGCCGGCTCCGGCGACATCACCGACACCGCCGGGCTCTGGCAGGTCAAGGAGGTGCTCGACGGCCGGGCGATGCCGGTGACCCTCGGCGACCGCGTCTATTTTACCGACAACGGGGCGAGGCTCTTCGCCTTCGAGAAGGCCACCGGCCGGCCGGTGGGCCGGCCCCAACGACTGCTCGGCACGATCGTGCGGGCCAGCCCGCTGGTGGCCGACGGCCGGCTGTTCATCTGCTCGACCAGCGGCTTCCACGTGCTCGAGCCGACCGAGCGGGGCGTGCGGTTCGTGCACCGCTCCCGGCTCGACGAGGAAGACGAGGTGACCGCCTCGCCGATCGCCTGGTCCGGCCGGCTCTATTTGACAACCGCCGCACGGCTCTATTGCCTCGGCGAGAACCCGGCGGCCGAGGCCCGCGAGAGTGTGGCTGCCAGCCGGGCCGCGGAGGTGTCCGCGGCGACTCGTGGGCCGGCCGGGGAGCCGGCGGTGGTGCAACTGGTGCCGGCGGAGTCGCTCCTGTCCAACGGTGAGCAGGTCACATTCCGGATCCGGCTCTACGACGAGGCGGGCCGGTTCGTGCGGGAGTTGCCCGCCGGGTCGGCCGAGTTTTCCTGCGAGGTCAACGGCCGGCCGGCCGGCGCGGTCAGCCCCGATGGCACCTACACCGCGCCCGCCGATGAGCATGCCGGGGCGGTGATCACAGCGGAGGTCGGCGGGCTTGTCGGCACCGCGAGGGTCCGCTCGATGCCGCCCTTGCCCTGGAGCTTCGACTTCGAGGGAATCCCGCTGGCGGTCGGTCCCAAAGGGGGCCTGCCGGTGGGCAGCCCGCCCCTGCCCTGGGTCGGGATGCGGTATCGGCATGTCGTCCGCGAAGTCGACGGCTCGAACTGCCTCGTCAAGGTCACCACGATCCCAAAGGGCACCCGCAGCCAGGGCTGGATCGGCCCCGCCACGCTGCACGACTACGCAATCGCCGCGGATCTGCGTGCCGAGGAGCAGGGCGCGGGCGACGACGGCGGCGGGCGGTCGAAGGCGACCACAGCCGATTTGCGGATCGCGAGGATGCCCGACATGGGCCTCATCGCCCAGCGGTACACCCTCGATTTGATGGGCGCCAGCCAGCAAGTGCAGCTGCGAACCTGGCCCCCGCAGGTGGCCACGCACTTCTCGGTGACCGTGCCCTTCGCCTGGGAGCCGGGGCGGTGGTATCGGATGCGGCTGGAGGCGGCCACCCGCGGCGAGGATGCGGTGCTGCGGGGCAAGGTCTGGCCGCGGGGCGAGGCCGAGCCGGAGGACTGGACGATTCAGGGCATCCACCAGCGGGGCAATCTCGAGGGCAGCCCGGGCTTCTTCGGCAACGCCAAGGAATCGGAGATCGCGATCGACAACGTGACGGTGGAACCCGTCGAGACCAAGGGAGGTGGATCATGATCCGACGCACGGTATTTCTCGGCTGCCTGCTGGCCGCGGCTGTGAACGGCCCGCTGCAGGCCGACAAGCCCGCCGCCGGGCCGGCCGCAGGCTGGACTCAGTGGGGAGGCTCGCCGGGTCGCAACAACACGCCGGCCACCGGCAGCCTGCCGGCCGAGTGGGCCCCCGGCGAGTTTGACTACGAAAGCGGCGACTGGCAGCCGGAGACCAGCAAGAACATCCTCTGGGTCGCCCCGCTGGGCAGCCAGAGCTACGGCAACCCGGTGGTCGCCGGCGGCAAAGTCTTCGTGGGCACCAACAACGGCCACGGCTACCTCGAGCGGTATCCGCCGACGGTCGACCTCGGCTGCCTGGTGGCCCTCGACCTTGCCGACGGCTCCTTCCTCTGGCAGGACTCGAGCGAAAAACTGCCCACCGGTCGGGTGCACGACTGGCCGCTGCAGGGCATCTGCTGCGCCCCGTTGGTCGAGGGGAACCGGCTGTGGTACGTCACCAGCCGCGGCGAGGTGAAGTGCCTCGACACCGAGGGCTTCCGCGACGGCGAGAACGACGGCCCCTTCACCGACGAGGCCTTCACCGGCGAGCGGGAGGCCGACGTGGTCTGGGTGCTCGACATGATGAAGGAACTCGGCGTCTCCCAGCACAACATGTGCTCCTGCAGCGTGACGGCCGCCGGCGACAGGCTTTTTGTGATTACCAGCAACGGCGTCGACGAGGGCCACATCAACCTGCCCAGCCCGACCGCGCCGAGCTTCATCTGCGTCGACAAGCGGGACGGCCGCGTGCTCTGGGCCGACGCCACTCCCGGCACCAACGTGCTCCACGGGCAGTGGTCGAGCCCGGCCTATGCCGAGATCGAAGGGGTGCCCCAGGCGATCTTCGGCGGCGGCGACGGCTGGATCTACGGCTTCGATGCCCGCGGCGAAGACGGCAAAAGCAAGCTCCTCTGGGAGTTTGACTGCAACCCCAAGACCTCGAAGTACTCCCTTGGCGGCCGGGCCGACCGCAACCACATCATCGGCACGCCGGTGGTCCACAATGGGCTCGTCTACATCGGCGTGGGCGAGGATCCCGAGCATGGCGAGGGCGTGGGCCACCTGTGGTGCATCGACCCGACGAAACGGGGCGACATTTCGAGTGAACTGGCGGTCAGCCTCGACGACCCCCAGACCCCCCTGCCCCGCCGGCGGATGCAGGCGGTGATCGAGGAGGATGGCGAGGTCGCCCGGCCCAACCCCGCCTCGGGAGCGCGGTGGCACTATCCCGGCTTCGACGCCGACGGCGATGGTGAACTCTCCTTCGAGGAGACGATGCACCGCACCTGCGGTACCGTCGCGATCCAGGACGGGCTGCTCTTCGTGGCCGACTTCAGCGGGCTGTTCCACTGCCTCGACCTGGAAACCGGCCGGCCCCACTGGACCTACGACATGCTGGCGGCGAGCTGGGGCTCACCCCTGATCGCCGACGGCAAGGTGTATATCGGCGACGAGGATGGCGATATCGCGATCTTCGAGGTCTCACCGGAGATGAAGCTCATCGGTGAGATCAACATGCGCAACAGCGTGTATTCCACGCCGATCGCCGTGGGCGACACGCTCTACATCGCCAACCGCAGCCATCTCTTCGCGATCCGCGAGGGGGCCGAGCCGGTAGCGGCCACAAAGGAATGAACCGATGCGGGGAATCAGGCTGGGATGGCTTCTGGCAATGGCAGCGGCAATCCTGGCCGGCGGCACCGCGGCGGCCGAGCCGACGCCCGGCGAGGCCTTGCGGCAGGCCCGCCGCGTGCTCGTGCTCGGCGACAGCATCACCTACTCCGGCGGCTGGGTGGCCGAACTGGCCGCCTGGATGGAGGAGCAGGGGCTGACCGCCTCGCTGGTCAACGCGGCGCTCGCCAGCGAAACGGTCTCCGGCCTCTCCGAGGAGGGCCATGCGGGGGGCCGCTTTCCCCGGCCCGATCTCCATGAGCGGCTCGAGCGGGTGCTGCGTCTGGTGCGGCCCGACCTGGTGATCGCCTGCTACGGCATGAACTGCGGCATCTACCAGCCGATCGACGCGGATCGCACCGCCGCCTTCCGGCGTGGGATCGAGCGGCTCCACGAGGCCTGCGAACGGGCAGGGGCGAAGATCATCCACCTCACGCCCCCGATCTACGACGAACACCGCCGCGGCAGTTTGGCCGCGGCCGGCTACGCCGCGGTGCTCGATGCCTATTCCGACTGGCTGCTCTCGAAGCGGGCCGACGGCTGGCTGGTAATCGATGTCCACGGACCGATGCAGGCGGCGGTGGCCAAGCGGCGGAAGGCCGATCCCGGCTTCAGCTTCCAGCCCGACGGCGTGCATCCGGATGATGCCGGCCACCGCGTGATCGCCGAGGCGGTGCTCGCCGGCCTCGATGCGGCTCCCGAATCCTTCACCCCGGCAGCCCTGGCCCCCTTCCTGCCGGAGGTCACCGAGCGGATGCGGCTGCTGCGGGACGCGACCCTCGCTGCCGCGGGCCACAGCCGCCCGGGCGTGGCGGCGGGGCTGCCCCTGGCCGAGGCGGAGGCGAAGGCCGCGGCGATCACCCGCTCAATCCGCACGCGGCGGCTGCAGCTGCGGGGCGGGCATTTCGGCACGCCAGAGTGGAAGATGGCAATTGACTGGGCGGCCCCGCCGGTGGTCGACCCCGGGCCGGCTCCCGAGAACCCCCACGCGGTGCCATCCGACGCGGTCGTGCTCTTTGACGGCACGAATCTCGATGCCTGGGAGGGCGGGAAGTGGATTGTCGCCGACGGCGTGGCGACGGTGCGGGGCGGCTCGATCCGCTCAAAGCAGGCTTTCGGCGACTGCCAGGTGCACGTCGAGTTCCGCATGCCCTCGCCCCCCAAGGGCAAGGGGCAGGGCCGGGGCAACTCGGGCGTATTCCTGATGGGGCTCTACGAGATCCAGCTGCTCGACTCCTACCAGGACGGCTCCGACGCCCCGCAGACCTACCACGACGGCCAGTGCGGGGCCCTTTACAAACAGCAGCCGCCGCTGGTCAACGCCTGCCGGCCGCCGGGGGAATGGCAGTCGTTCGACATCACCTTCCTGCGGCCCCGATTTGCCGCCGACGGCTCGCTCGAGCGGCCCGGCCGGGTGAGCGTGCTGCACAACGGCCTGGTGATCCATGCGTCCACCGAGATTCTCGGGCCCACCAGCTGGCGCGACCCGCCCCGCTACTCACGGCATCCCGACGCCCTGCCGCTCTCGCTTCAGGATCACCGCAGCCCGGTCGAGTTTCGCTCGATCTGGATTCGCCCGCTGGAGCCGCTGGAGCCCGAAGAACTTCCCCGCAAGCGGCTCGGAGCGAATTGATCACAGAATTTTCACAAACACCTCCCCGGGAAAAAGGCCGACAATGAGGGCTTTCCCAAGTGGCGGAACACGCGGGAGCATGCAGGAGATTCTTCGATGGCTGAGCTGCGACGATTCGAGGAGATGATCACGGGCCTCGTGAAAAAGGCGGACGAACTCGCCAAGAAACGCGAGGCCCAGCGGGAGAAGATGGAAGAAGCCTTCCACGAGATGCTCGTGGAGTTCGACAAGCATGCCGATCGGCTTCAGGAGGAGGTGATCGCCCCGCGAATCGCCTACCTCGGCGGGATGTTCAAAAACGCCGTCAAGCCGGAGATCGAGGAAGACAGCGAGTACCGCCACCGCATCCATCTTCACTTCGCCCACACCGAGGAGTTTCCCTGCATCGCCGACGTGACCTTCGTGATCGTGCATGACGCCGAGCCGGGCTTCTACAACGTGAAGTTCGAGTACATCATTCTGCCGGCCTATGTGACCGACAAGTACAAGGCCTCCGAGCTGCGACGCGTGGCGATGGGCGACGACTCTCACCCCGAACTGGTGAGCTTCGTGGAGTCGCGGATCGCGGAGTTCCTCGAGCACTACCTCAAGGCCCGCAAGGCCTGAGCGGCAGGATCATTCGCTCCGGGCGACGAGCCGGCCGGAGGCGGCCGGGCGGCTGGAGGCCGTCGCAACCGACGGGTCCTTCTTTCGCCAGCCGGCGGAGATCCAGCCGTTCTTGCTGACCCGCAGTTCCTGGATCGGCAGGGGGCCGGCCGCGGCGAGTTCGCCCTGCAATTCCAGCGGCTCCACATCGACCGATTCCGGAAAGATCCTGTTGAAGCGTCGCTGCAGGATCCGCCGCAGCGAGGTCTCCTGAATCGTGAGCTTGTCGCCGCCGCCGGGCTCGAAGCCGGGCGGATAGATCTGCACGTCACCGTCGCGTGCCAGCCGCACGCCGCCCCCGGCATGCTCCACACGGTAGGCGGCCCAGATGTCCATCGCCGGAAACTCGCGGTCGCCGGAAGCGAAGCGGTCGCCGCGGATCGTGACCTTCAGCCAGTCGTCTTTGACGTCGAGCTCGACCGGGCGGCGGCGGGCGAAGGGGATCGACCAGGGCGGCTGATCCTGATCGCTGCCGAAGGCCTCGGGCATCGCGGCCTGCCGCTTTTCGGCGAGCTGCTCCACGTCGGCCTGGGTGATCGTGCGGCCGGCGAGGGTGATCTCGGCGACGTTGTTGGCCATCGTGTCATGAACCCGGGCCGCGAGCACCGCCGACGGGTCGGGTTCGGGCGGCGGGGCGGTGGCGGCGATCTGGCTGGTGAGGGCCTTGCGGGCTCTCACCGAAAGCCTCCGATCGCTGGTCGAGAGCCGCAGCGATTCGGGAAACCAGCCCCGCTCCTGGAGCGGCTCGCGGAAGCGGGTCTCGTAGTCGCGGCGGGCCTGGGCGATCGGCCCGGCGGTCTGTTCGGCAAACTGCCGCCGCAGCTTCTCCCGGGCCCGGCCCTCGGCGATCCGCTCGGCCCTCGGCTGCATCTCGGCGATCTTGCGGCTGGCGATCTTGCGAATCAGCCGCTGCCCGAACCGCCGCGAGATGCCGATCCCCTCGGGCCGGGTGGAGGCCGAGGCATCCGCCTCAGTGGGCATCTCGGAAACCGCCGTGTCATTGACCACGATCCGTTTGCGGGCGTCGAGCTTGGTCACGCCCCGGGAGCAGACGGTGACCGGCCCCTGGGTGCCGCGTGTCTGCGAGTGGTTGGTGGCGTCGAGCACGATGTCGACCACCGCGGCCTCCGCGGAGGGCACGAAGTCGAGCATCACCAGTCCGGTGGTTCTGCCGGTGCCGCGGATCCGCGTGCCGAGGATCACCTCGTCGACAGGATCGGTCTGGTCGACGACGCGGTTGACCGCCGTGGCCAGCAGGCTCTCGTCGACGTCGAGCAGCAGGTTGGGCCGGCCCGTCGCGCGGCGGACGCGGGCGGTCAGTTCACTCGCCTGTCCGGTCGCCTCGAGATCATCGAGGATTCGGCCGACCGGCTCGAGGTCGTCGGCGGTGCCCGAGGCGGCCGCCTTCTCGAGGGCCTCGGCAAGCCGCTCCATGCGGGAGGCGTATCGCTCGGCGGCATCCTCGCTCGCGGCGGCCACCGAGGCCTCGCGGTAGCGGTCGAGCGCCCTGCGGACCCGTGCAAACTGCGGCATCTCGAGGCCGGCGTCGCCGGTTTCAAACTTCCGCTGCAGGCGATCGACGAGGCCCGCGTCGGAGAGCACGCCGCCGTCCACCCGGCCCCGTGCCGCAAGTTTCAACAGCGGCCAGTCGAGGTAGCTCCGCCAGCCGGGGCCGCTCTTGCTGCGGTTGAGCAGCCGCTCCAGCGGGCCGATCGCGCGGCGAAGCCCGCCTGCCGCCCGCTCGAGCACGGCCGAATCGACCGGCCGAAAGTCGTCCTTCGCGGCCCGCGCCTCAGCGGCGAGCGCCGCCAGGTCATCGGCCAGGCCCTCAGCCGGCCGGGCCACCGCCCCAGCCACGAGGCACGCCACCATCGCTGCGGCAGACCAGCCGCCAGAAGACCGTTGCATAGAAGCACTCTCCACCGCTCTCGGGTATCCACACTGAAAACCGCCACGCGAACCGCCGCAGTCTAGTGATCGCAGCAGTCCGGCCTCTACAGCAGCCGCTGGCCGCCCGAAAACAGACGGCTTTTCCACAGTTCTGCCCGGTCGCGGCGGCGGAGCGCAAGCGGCTTGTGAGGGAGGAGTTGCGGCATCTTGCCGAACTCGCAAATCCAGAAAACCCGACGTATTCGGCAGAGCCGACGCAGCCTCCGCCTCTTGCCAGACGCCCGGCGGCCGCATTCAATCTTGGCCTATTGAAGACATGCACCGGCCATGTACGGCCGCGTGCCCAACAGGGAGTGTGGTCATGGTCAGAAACGACCTTTGCGGTGTGGCGGTGGTGGTGGCGGGACTCTCGGCGGCGGTTGCGGGGATGGCGGCATCCCCGGCAGCCGAGCCAGCGCAGGCTCGCGGAGAGACGGCCCCGGCCGTGATGCGGATCGATGATTACGGCGCGGCGACCGCCGCGGCGCGTGAGTCGCAGGCGATGCTTTTGGTCTCGGTCGAGCCGGGCATCGACGGCGACAGCGTCGGCAGCTATCTCGAACGGCCCGAGGTGCAGCAGCGGTTTGCCGGCAGCGAAACCCCGTGGGTCTTCTGCCGGCTTCCGATCGACCAGACAACGGCGATCGGCGGCTCGCAAACGCGGCTGGTCGATCACCCTTCGCTGCGTGAACTCCGCCGTGGGCCCGGCGTGTTTGTGGTCGACTACGCCCACGGGGATTCCGGCCTGCTCGGCAGGATCGTCTCGATCCTGCCGCGTACCGCCGGGAAGTATTACCGCTTCTCGACTTCCCACATCGACGAACTGGCGAGCCTGCCGGCCGGCACCCTCACCCAGCGGTCGATGGTTCTCGCGGTGCGGATCCATCCCGAGCGTCCGATGAGCACCTACGGCATGCGGGATCCGGTGCTCGCCCAGGAGGCCGCCAGCCACTCGCTCCACCAGGCCCGTATCGGCGTGCAGGGCCACCACAACTGGTCGAACCGCTCGCAGCGGATCCTCTCGCGGGTCTTCCACCGCGGGGGCTACCCGGTGGAGGTCGTCGCCGAGAGCTGGGAAAACCAGGACCTGCTCGATTCCTGCGTCGACTGCGTCCATTCCTGGCGGCAGTCGTCAGGCCACTGGAACGCGGTGCGAAGCCCGCAGTCGGGCTACGGCTACGACATCCGTCGCGGGTCCAACGGCATCTGGTACGCCACCGGCATCTTCACGAAGTAGCCCGGGGAGCCACCGCTTCGTCCGCCCGCCACGCGACCTGCGTGGCGGGCAGGACGAAGACCTTGCCATCGCCGATGCGGCCGGTGCGGGCCACCGCCACGATCCGCTCGACCACCTCCTCGACCCGCGGGTCGTCGACCCACATCGTGATCTCAACCTTCGGCAGAAACGCCAGCGAATACTCGCTCTCACCATACTGGTCGAGGTAGTTCTTCTGACGGCCGTAGCCCTTCACCTCGCGCACGGTGCAGGCTTCCAACGGGGCCCGGTCGAGCGCCTCGAGCACCCGCTCGGCGAGGAAGGGCTTCACGATCGCGATGACTTCCTTCATGCCGCGGAGTGCTCTCGCCATGCATGGCTAGCTGAAGAAGTTTTCGCCGTAGAGATTCGTCGGGGGGCAGGTGGTGACGGTGATGTCGCCGTTGACACGGGTCTGGCAGGCCAGCCGCATCGTCTCCTCGTTGCCGATGTAGGCCAGCGAGACGCCCAGCCGGGCTTTCTCCACAAAGCCCATCGGACTCGTGTTTTCCATCCCCTCGGTGACGAGCACCCGGCAGGTGCCGCAGGTGCCGAAGCCGTGGCAGTTGGCGATCTTGTTGATCCCGGGGTAGAGCGCCACGCCGGCCCGCAGGGCCTCCTTGCGGAGGTTCGCCCCCTCGGGCACCTGGATTTCCTTTTTTTCGCTGGCAAAGGTGATCGTCGGCATCAAAATCTCTCGTGGAGGGAGGCAATTTCGTCGATACTCTACCCGCCCGGCCAGGACCCTTCCAGCCGGCCGATCCGCGGCGACCGCCGCCGCAGCCCCACCCTCCTCACGGAGTTACCCAGCCATGGCGGAGCTCACCCGGCACCAGCAGTCGATCGTCAAGCGGTACTACGAGAACCTCGACACCGTGCTTTTGCAGCGGGTCGGGGGGCAGGTCAGCGACCTCTACCTTGCGGAGGGGAAAAAACGCGAGAAACTCTGGACATCGATCGCCGGCTCCCTGGAGAAGCTCGGGGTCGCGAAGTCGCGGATCGACCACCTGCGTAAGTCCGACGACGCCCGCAAGCTCGCGGCCCTCGTGAGCGAACTCAACGCCCGCAGCTAGGAGAGCCAGGCCGATGATCAGCCCACCCGACGAGACGACCTCCGTCGTGGAATCGCTCCGCTGGCGGAAGTTCCCGGTGCTCGACGACGGCTTCGTGGCCCTGGTCGACGTGATGGGCGATGACAGCTCCGTCGTGCAGGCGGCCCGGGTGAGCTACGGCGAGGGCACCCGCCGCGTGAGCGACGACCGGCAGCTGATCCGCTACCTCCTGCGGCATGCCCACACCACGCCCTTCGAGATGGCCGAATTGAAGTTCCTCCTCCGCGTGCCGATGGACTGCTGGCGACAATGGATCCGCCACCGCACCGCGAGCGTGAACGAGTATTCCACCCGCTACTCGCTTGCGATCGACTCGATGCAGACCACCGAGCCGGATGCCTGGCGGACCCAGGCGGCAAGCAACCGCCAGGGCTCGGGCGAGCCGCTCGCCCGCGGAGAAGGCGGGACGCTCTCGCAGGCCGAGGTCGAGCTGCAGAATCACGCCCGCCGGGTCTACCAGGAGCGGCTCGCAGCGGGCGTGGCCCGCGAGCAGGCCCGCAAGGACCTGCCGCTGTCCACCTATACCGAGGCCTACTGGAAGATCGACCTGCACAACCTGCTCCATTTCCTGGCCTTGCGGATGGACTCCCATGCCCAGCAGGAGATTCGTCTGTTTGCGATCGCGATCGGCGAGGGGATCGTGAAGCCGCTCTTTCCGCTGGTCTGGGAGGCCTTCCTCGATTACCGGGTGCAGGCGATGCGGCTCACGCGGCTCGACCAGGAGGTGGTGCAGCGGCTGGCGGCCGCCGGCGAACTGCCCGCCAGCCAGGAGGCCTTCCTCGCCGCGGGCGATGCCGGCTGGAAGGGCCTCCAGCGGTGCCGCGAACGGGACGAGTGCCTCGCCAAGCTGACCGCCCTGGGCCTGGTGCAGGGCTCGCTGCCGGTGGAGTAGGCGAGCCACGGGCAAAGCTCAGGCCCGCAGCACGACCGTGACCTCGTCGCCCGGCTGTCGTGACTCCCCCGCCTCGAGGGCCAGCAGGCCGGAGGCGCCGGCGAGCCCGCGGAGGTCGGAAGAGCCGGTCCACCGCAGCGGCTCGGCGGTCAGGCCCGCAGCCGTCTCCTCGAGCCGGCATGGCAGAAACACCGGCCGGCCGTCGGGGGCCCGGCAGGCGGCGGCAAGTCGGGCGGTCACCCTCGGCAGGTGCCAGGCATCACGCGGAGCACCCGCCAGGGCCCGGATCAGCGGACGCACGAAAAGCTCGAAGCAGACGAGGCTGCTCGCCGGATTGCCGGGCAGGCCGAAGACAAGCGTGGGGCCGGCCGCCTCGCGGCGGAGCACGCCGAAGAAGACCGGCTTGCCCGGCTTGAGGCGGACCTTGTGGAACACCTTTTCGACCCCGCACTCGGCAAGGATCCCCGGCACGAGGTCGAGGTCGCCCGCCGAGACACCGCCGGAGAGGGCCAGCACGTCGGCGGCCAGGCCCTGGGAAACCGCGGCCCGGATCGCCTCGGGGCGGTCAGCCGCGATGCCCATCGGGATCGGCTCACCGCCGGCGAGGCTCACCGCCGCGGCGATCATCGGGCCGTTGGAGTTGCGGGTCTGCCCGAAGCCGGGCAGGGCCTCCGGCGGAACCAGTTCGCTCCCGGTGGAGAGGATCGCCACCCGGGGCCGGGGCCGGGTGACGACGTGGGTTGCCCCCGCCTCGGCGGCCAGGCCGATCTCGGCCGCGGCGAGCATCAGCCCCGCCGGCAGCACCGCTTCGCCGGCGGAGAACGCGGTGCCCCGCCTGGCGACATGCTGACCGGGCCGGTAGGCGGAATCGGCCAGCCGCACCCGGCTGCCGGCGTGGGCCGCGGCGGTGCGATCGATCGCCCGCTCGATCGGCACGACCGCATCGGCACCCGGAGGCAGCGGGGCCCCGGTCATGATCCTCGCCGCGGTGCCGGGGCAAATCTCGAGGGAGGTCACATCACCGGCGGCGAGATCGCAAAGCACGTCGAGTTCGGCGGTGCCGCCGGCCAGATCGGCATCGCGAACGGCGAAGCCGTCCATCATTGCCCGGTCCCAGGGAGGCGAGTCGACATCGGCCAGCACCGCTTCGGCCAGCGGCAGCCCGCAGGCGTCGGCCAGCCGCACCCGCCGCGGCGGCAGCGGGCCCGCCTCCGCCTCGATCAGCCCGATCGCCTCCTCGAGATCGATCATGCCGCCGATCCCGCCGGCAGGCCCGTCGGCAGACACAGAAAGTTTCGCAGCACATCGTGGCCGACTTCGGTGAGAAAGCTCTCCGGGTGGAACTGCAGCCCGAAGACAGGCAGCGTGCGGTGGCGGATCGCCATGATCTCGACCTGCCCCTGGGAGGTCGCCGACCAGGCATCGACCTCAAACTCCCGCGGCAGCGAGGGCGGATCGATCACGAGGCTGTGATAGCGGGTGGCCTCGATCGGGCTGGGCAGCCCGGCGAAGAGCCCGCCGGCGGTGTGCTCGATGCGGTCGACCTTGCCGTGCATCAGCCGCTCGGCCGGCACGATGCGGCCGCCGAAGGCCTGGCCGATCGCCTGATGGCCGAGGCAGACGCCGAGAATCGGCATCCGCCCGGCGAAGCGACGGACCGCCTCGCAGGAGATGCCCGCCTGGTCGGGCGTGCAGGGCCCCGGCGAGATCACAAGACGCTCCGGGGCCATCGCTGCGATCTCGTCGCCGGTGATCGCATCGTTGCGGCGGACCTCGACGGTCACCTCGGGGGCGATCTCGCCGAAGCGGTGCACGAGGTTGAAGGTGAACGAGTCGTAATTGTCGATCAGGAGGATCATGATTGCTCCACCATACTCAGCCAGCACAGCCCGCCGCGAGCCCCGCCGGCCAACCCCCTGTCCTGCATAGTACTCTGCAGTTTGCATTGCAAATTGCTCTGCGAATTTTTCTTTAAAAAGCGAGTTTTTGCGGACTGTGGGCCACCGAGCTGAAATTTTATTGACTGCAATAACAAAATGAGTAGGATGGTGTTGGGCGGGATGGATCAATACGCGCATAAAACCGGGTTCGTCGGCTCTATTTCGCCTGAGGTTTTCCACGGGGCGGTGCTGATGAGAGCGTTGTTTGCCGCTTCGGCAATCATCATCGCCGCCACCGCCCAGGGGGCGATTGTGGGGGTGCGGGAGTACATCGATACCGGTACATCCAGGGCGGTGGATACGGACACTTTTATCTGGTCGATGGAAACGAACCCGTCTGGCTCAGGCGTTGACCTGGATGGCAACAACGTCTTCGATTATTTCCCAACCGTATCCGGCGGCTCGCGAATCCCCCAGACGTATGTGTCGGGCAGCACGGGCACAGGTGTGGCCATCTCCAGCCAGGCCGATGCCGACGTCCTCTTCCGCACCGACTTCACCAACAGCGTCACGAGGGCGAATCTCGGGCAGGACAGCCCGTTCACGCTCGAATGGCGAGTGCGAAAGACGGGTGGTACTCAGGGCGGGGATGGCTGGTTTCGTGTTGCGATTCAAAATCCTAACGCGAGTTTTTCTGCCCGCGTGAACTTCGAGGATGATCGCGTCAGTTTTCGTGCACCCGGAACCAACGTCGATTACTTGCAGGGTACGCCTTTTGACGACGGCGAGTTCCACACGATGCGGTTGGCGAAGGACGCCGGAAACGCCTAGTACGTGTGGGTCAATGGCATTCTCTTGAACGACGACCTCAGCACGCCTTTTGCCGGTGGCAACGGCTCGTTCAACACCGGTGGTGCAGCGTTCATGGGTGATTTTTCAGGCGGCATCGGCGGTGATTGGGAAGTTGATTACATCGCCTTCGACACATCCGGTGCGTTTGCGGTGCCTGAGCCGTCCGCCCTGGCCTTGCTGAGCGTCGGTCTGCTGGGAGTGGGTTTCGCCCGGCGGCGGGGTTGAAGCGGCTCGCGGCCGGTGACTCGGCATCGCCGCGGCCGCGGCATGGTAGGGTGAAGGGCATGTCGTCGACCCAGCCCAAGCCGCCGCCAGCGATCCGCCTGGCCACGCCGATTCCCGGACCCCGCAGCCGGGCCGTCTTCGCGGCACGTCGGGACCATGTCGCCGATGGTCCCTTCCATGCCACGCCGATCGTGGCAGCACGAGCCGAGGGGGCGGTGATCGAGGATGTCGACGGCAACCGCCTGCTCGACTTTGCCAGCGGGATCGGTGTGACCAATCTCGGCCATGCCGAGCCGGGAGTGGTGGCGGCGATCCGCGAGCAGGCAGGCAAGTTCATCCACACGAGCATCAACGTCGTCGCCTACGAGGGGTATGTCGAGGTTGCCCGCCGGCTCAACGAACTGGCCCCCGGCGAGTGGCAGAAGAAGACCTTCCTGGCCAACTCCGGGGCCGAGGCGGTGGAGAACGCCGTCAAGGTTGCCCGGCGATTTACGGGCCGCGAGGCGGTGGTCTGCTTCGAGCATGCCTTCCACGGCCGGACCTACATGGCGATGGCGTTGACCGCCAAGGCCGCACCCTACAAAAGCGGCTTCGGTCCCTTCCCGGCCGAGATCTACCGGGCCCCCTTCCCCGACTTCTACCGCTGGCCGGGCATCGGCGAGGACGTGCCCGCCTGCCCCGGTGGCGGCCCCTGCCCGCTGCCGCGGTGCCTCTGTCGGGAGGCTTTTGCCGCGTTTGAGCAGATGGCCCGCTCGGAGATCGGTGAAGGCAACATCGCCGCGGTCGTGATCGAGCCGGTCACCGGCGAGGGTGGTTTCATTCCGGCACCCGCCCCGTTTCTCACAGCTTTGCGGGAGTGGTGTGATGCCCGCGGAGTGGTGCTGATCTTCGACGAGGTGCAGACCGGCTTCGGCCGCACCGGCACGCTCTTCGCCTGCGAGCAGCTCGGCGTGGCCCCCGACCTGCTCGTGCTCGCCAAGGGCCTTGCCAACGGGATGCCGCTTTCGGCGGTGACAGGGCGGGCGGAGCTGCTCGACGCGGCCGGCACCGGCGGCGTGGGCGGCACCTACTGCGGCAACCCGGTCGCCTGCGCGGCGGCTCTCGCCGTGCTCGACCGGTTCGCGATTCCCTCCACCCTCGCCCATGCCCGCCGGCTCGGCGAGCGGCTCGCCTCTCGGCTGGAGGCCTGGGCTGGCCGCTTCACCTGCATCGGCCAGACCCGCGGCCTCGGGCCGATGCGGGCGATCGAGCTGGTCAAGGACCGCCGCACAAAGGAGCCCGACAAGGCTGCCGCGGTCGCCCTCGTGAAGCACAACTACGAACACGGGGTGATCACGCTCGCCTGCGGAACCCACGGCAACGTGCTGCGGTTTCTCATCCCGCTGACCGCCGGCGAAGAGCAGCTCGACGAGGGACTCGACGTGGTCGAAGCGGGGCTCGAGCAGATCGAGGCCTGAGCCGAGCCGCGCATCCTTGTTTTTGCTGCCGCAGGGGATGGGGGTGATTGCGGATGACTCGTGGGCTGGCTATGCTCATGCGAGAAATCAGGGGTTGGGGCAGGAGCAGATCGGCGGATTCACGGATGTTGCCGCCGGTGGTTGCTCTGACGCCGCTTGCCTATTACAGTCTCAAAACGTCGACGGAGCAGGGGTTCTTCGGCGGCGACCACTTTCCACCACCCCACCCACATAGGTGAACCGATGATCGAAGGTGTCTTTCTCTTGGGCGCGTCCATGCCCGACCTGTCAGTGTTCCAGTACAACGCGGTCGACAACATCTTTTCGATGACGGTCGCGACAATGGGCGCCGCGGCCCTCTTTCTCTATATGGCGAGGTCGCATGTCGATCCGGAATACCGGCCGGCTCTGCTCGTCTCGGGACTTGTTGTGTCGATCGCCTGCTACCACTACTTCATGATCCGTCACAGCTGGCACGATGCCTACACGCTGACCGATGGCGTCTACACGGGCACCGGCGCTGCCTTCAACGACTTCTATCGGTATGCCGACTGGATTCTCACCGTGCCGCTGTTGATGGTCGAGCTGGTGGCCGTGCTCCGGCTGCCGGCCGACAAGTCGTCGAGTTTGCTGACCCGGCTGGTGATCGCCGCGGCCCTCATGATCGGCCTCGGCTATCCCGGCGAGGTGATCGCCGACCCGGAGCGGTGGACCGAGCGTGTGATCTGGGGCGGTCTGTCGTCGATTCCGTTTTTCTACATCCTGTATGTGCTTTGGACGGAACTGACAAACTCGCTCGATAGCCAGCCGCCCGCTGCCCGCAAGCTTCTGGAAATCGCTCGGCTGGTGATCCTGGTGACCTGGGCGGTCTACCCGATTGCCTATGCCCTGGGCGGCACGCCCGACGCGTTGGCGGCGAAGGCCGGAACGGCGGACGCGGAAGCCGGAATCATCGGCGCCAATGGCGTCGTCGGCCTGCAGATCGGCTACGCGATCGCCGACATGACCGCCAAGGCGGGCTTCGGTGTGCTGATCTATCTGATCGCCCGTGCGAAGAGCACCAAGACGGCCTCGGGTGAGGCCTACGCGATGGCCTGATCGGCAAACCCTTCCGCGGAAGAAATAGTGATGTCATGCACGCGGCCTCGGTAATCCTGCTCAGTTGGGGGATGATCGGGGCCGCGTGCTTTTTTTCTTCGGCCGGGGCGACGGCGATGGCGGTCGCCCTGGCGGCGCTGGTGGCACTTGTCGGCCTGCCCCACGGTGCGGCCGACCATCGGTTTGCCCGGCCGCGGCTCGAGCCGCTCTTTGGTCCGGCGTGGCCGGCGGTGTTTTTGCTTGGCTACCTGACGATTGCGGCGGCTGTGGTGGGTGGCTGGTTTGTGGCTCCAGCAGCGACCATCGTGGGCTTTTTTATGCTGTCCGCCTGGCACTTCGGCCAAGAGGAGCCGCGGCTGGCTGTCGGCCCGCGGGCCCTGCGGCCGGCTTTTCGCTTCGCCAGGGGTGGCTTGGTGATCTGGTCGGCGCTCGCCTTCCACGGCCAGGAGGTTGCTGACCTCCTGGCAGTCACCTCGCCAGAGGCTGCCGGGCCCGCCATCGAACTGGCCGCCGGCGTGCTGACGCCCATCTCGTGGGTCATGCTCGGGGTCGCGGCGGTCGGCTGGGGACTCCAGATGCTGGCGGCATCCTTGGCGGGCGGACGGCGGCGGCGAATCCTGTTTGTCGACAATGCGGTGGTCGCGTCGCTGGCGGCGGTCTTCGCGGTGGCCAGCCCGCTGGTCGGCTTCCTGGTCTATTTTTGCGGCTGGCACTCTGCCCGCGGCCTGCGTCGGCTGCGGGCGGAACTCGGCGAGAGCTGGCCCCAACTCGCCTGGAGCCTGGCCCCGATGACCGCGGCGGCAATCGCCCTGATTGCCGGGGCGGCCTGGCTGTTGCTTGGCGGAGAGGGCTGGAACGACACGCTCATCCGGGCGACCTTCATCGGACTCAGCGCCGTCGCGGTGCCGCACCTGCTGCTGCACGCGATCCCACTCCCCAGCGAAGCGGCCGGCGGGCGAAAACCGCGAACGCTTCACCTCGGGAGCCCCGCATGACGCCAACACCGCAATACGACTACGCAATCGTGGGCGGCGGCCTGCAGGGCTGCCTGCTGGCCCACGCGATTGCAAAGCACCAGCCGCAGGCCGCCGTGTTGCTGGTCGACCGGGCCGAACTCTGCGGCAACCACACCTGGTCGTTCCATGAGACCGACGTCCCCGACGAGGCGCGGGCCTGGCTGGACCCGCTGGTGGCCCACCGCTGGCCCGGCTATCGCGTCCGGTTTCCCGGGCTGGCCCGACGAGTCCGGATTCCCTACGCGACGATCACCTCCGACCGCCTCCGGGAGCGGACGTGGGCCTTGGCGGCCGGAGGCGATGCCGGTCGTGGCTCGCCGGGCCTCGTGATCCGCACCGGCACGGCCTGCGAGATCCTCTCCCCGACGAGCGTGCGGCTCGGCGGGGATGCCGAGGTCACCTGCACGGCGGTCATCGACTGCCGCGGGAGGGCGGCGACCCGTCCGCCCGGCGGGGCCGGGTATCAGACCTTCATCGGCCACGAATATCAAACCAGCCGCCGCTGGCCGGCCTCGGAGCCGACCGTGATGGATGTCCGCGGAGATCAGGCCGCCGGCTTCGAATTTCTTTATGAACTCCCCTTTGCGGCAGACAGGGTGCTGCTGGAATACACCCGCTTCAGCGAGGAGCCCGCCTGCGACCCGAGGCGGGCGAGCGATCTGATCGCGACGCGGCTGGCCGAGGCCGGCGTCGATTCTCCCACGCTGATCCGCAGCGAGCAGGGCTGCCTGCCGATGCCCTACTCGGCTCCGGCTCGCGGCGAAGGGCTGTCGGTCGCTGGTGGCTATGCCGGCGGCTGGTACCATGCGGCCACTGGATACTCGATGCCGTTGGCGATCCGCTTCGCCAGCCTGGTGGCCATGGCTGGGCCCGAGCGGCTCGCGGCCGACCTGGCCCGGGCCGCGGCGCAAGACTCGCTGCGGCGTGGATTCGCCCGGTTTCTCAATCGCCTGCTCTTCTGCCTCGTCAAGCCCGCCGATCGCTGGAAGATTTTCCGGCGGTTCTACCGGGTGCTCCCGGAGGAGCGGATCGCCCGCTTCTACGGCCATCGCTTCACGGCCTCCGATGCGGCCCGGATCGTCATCGGCTGGCCGCCGACCGGCCTGGCC
Source organism: uncultured Chitinophagaceae bacterium (assembly GCA_964600785.1). GTDB lineage: Bacteria > Planctomycetota > Planctomycetia > Pirellulales > UBA1268 > M30B53. Next base: position 2,246 of record CAZRKH010000142.1, on the reverse strand, counting down.
CCGATTCGCTTCGCCAGGTCATTCCTCTCATTTGCGGGGCCGGTGCCGACATGACTGCCAATCCCCTCGGTTTCTCCGGAAGGACCCACCGGACCGCCCGCACCCGACACGGCTGGTCGAAGGCGCTCCAACTCCCCCCCGACCTCTACCCCGGCGTCGGCGGCAAGCGATTCCGCGCCGCCTTGCTGCAGCGAGCCTACGAGTTTGCCGGCGGCAGCGGGTCCGCCCCCGCAGGAATCAGCGATGCCGTCGAGATGCTCCACGCCGGTTCGCTCGTCATCGACGACTTCGAGGACGACTCGCTGACGCGGCGGGGGCAGCCGGCGCTGCACAGGGTCGTCGGGCCGGCCCGGGCGGTCAACGCGGGCAACTGGATGTATTTCCGGGCCTTGGAACTCGCCAGCACCGCCTGCGAAAGTCCCGCGCGGTCGGCCGCGTTGCTCGGCAGGTTCATCGAGGTGGCCCGGCAGTGCCACGAAGGCCAGGCGATCGACCTGGCCACGAGGGTCGACGAGGTCTCACCCCGGCAGGCGTATGCCACGGCCCTCGCGATCTCGCGGTGGAAGACGGGCCGGCTGGTGTCGCTGGCGGCCTGGTGCGGAGCCCATGCAGCCGGCGACGATGCGGCCACGCTGCGGGCCGCGGCGGCCTTCGGCTGCCGGGTCGGCATCTGTCTGCAGATGAAAAACGACCTCGACGAGCTGCGGGAACTTCTCGAGGGGTCAAACCGCTGCGACGACCTGAAGAACCGGCGTGTGACCTGGCCCTGGGCCTGGGCGGCGAGCGACCTGCCCCCCCGGCGGTTTGCTGCGTTCAAGCGGCGGCTGCGGCACCCGCGGGATCTCCACCGGCTGGCCGAAGATCTGCTCGAGGCGACGCGGGCACGGGCCGCGGTTGCGATCAACACACGACTCGACCGGGCCACAGCCTTGCTTGCCGCCGCGACGGGATCGGCCCGCGAAACCCGCCCGCTTGCGGAGCTGTCTGACGCCCTGCGAATCGCCACCACGACGGAAGCCGAGGTGATGCCGTGAGCCTGGCGACTGTTGCCGGGCCCCACGCTCCCCGGTCTGATGCCGGCCCGCGACGGCGAGCGGCCGTCATCGGCAGCGGCTTCGGCGGCCTGGCGGCGGCCATCCGGCTGCAGTCGATGGGCTTCGAGACGGTCTGCTACGAGGCCCACGACAAGCCCGGTGGTCGGGCCTACGTCTACGAGGATGGCGGCTACATCTTCGATGCCGGCCCGACCGTGATCACCGCCCCGCACTGTCTCGAGGAGCTGTTTGAGCTTTCCGGAAGACGGCTGTCGGACTATGTCCGGCTCCTGCCGGTCACGCCGCTGTATCGCCTCTCATGGAGCGACGGCGTCTCGTTCGATTATGTCGCCGACGAGGCGGGGCTGATCGAGCAGGTTCGGCGGGTGAATCCCGCCGACGTCGACGGCTACCGGCGGTTCGCCGACTACTCGCGGCAGGTGTTTCAAAAGGGCTACGAGGAGCTTGGCGCCGTCCCGTTCCTCCACTTCACCGACATGATCCGAGCGGCCCCGCACCTGGCCCGCCTGCGGGCCGACCGGAGCGTGTATGCGACCGTCTCGCGATTCGTCAAAGACGAGCATCTCCGGCAGGCGTTCAGCTTTCACCCCCTGCTCGTCGGCGGCAATCCGATGGAGACGAGCTCGATCTACACGCTGATTCACTGGATCGAGCGGCAGTGGGGCGTGTTCTTTCCCGAGGGGGGCACTGGCGCCCTGGTCCGCGGCCTGGTGCGGCTGTTTCAGGATCTCGGCGGCACGCTCCGGCTGGAGTCACCGGTCGATCGGGTCGTGCTCGAGACTGCCGGTGACGCCACGAGGCACATCGTCCACGCCGCCGGCGGCCCGCCGGAGGCGTTCGATCTGGTCGTCTCCAACGCCGACGTCCACCACACCTATGCCAAGCTCTACCGCGGGGTCGACGCAGCCCGCCGCCGGCAGCGGCGGCTTGAGCGAATGGCCTGGTCGATGTCGCTATTCGTGCTCTATTTCGGCACCAACCGGCGGTATCCGAATCTGGCCCACCACACGATCCTGTTCGGGCCGCGGTTCCGGGGGCTCCTGCGGGACATCTTCCACGGCCATCACCTACCCGACGACTTCAGCCTCTACCTCCACGCCCCCACGATCACCGATCCGGGCATGGCCCCGCCGGGGGGCGAGTCGTTCTACGTGCTGAGCCCCGTGCCCCACCTGGGCAACGCGGCGATCG
>CAZRKH010000141.1:0-10748 GCA_964600785.1 uncultured Chitinophagaceae bacterium | reverse complement strand
CGCTCATGAACCAACCCAGAGCCGATCTCCGGCGAGGCATCGCAACATCAAAGGCCTGAATGAGTTACGCTCTCGACAGTGCCATTCGTGCCTGCCACCTTTTTTCGTATGCTCGATGTCGAGCTGGGAGTCCACCAATGAGCTGGCAGGGAATCGAGGGCCACGACGAGGTAGCCGCTGCCTTTGCCCGGGCTGCGGGCCGCGGTCGAATCGCCGGCAGCTATCTCTTCATTGGGCCGGAGGGGGTGGGCAAGAGCACGTTCGCTCTGGCCCTAGCCAAGGCCCTGACCTGTGAGGCCGCAACCGGCGACCTGCTGCCCTGCGGCCGCTGCGGGTCGTGCCTGCAAGCGGACGCCGGCAGCCATCCCGACATCGACGTGGTCGCCAAGCCCGATGAACGGGCCACGATCCCCCTGGAACTGTTGATCGGCTCGGCGGAGCACCGCATGCGGGAGGGTCTCTGCTGGCGGATCCTGCTCAAGCCCGCTCTTGGCCGCCGCAAGGTGGCGGTGATCCGCGATGCCGATTCGCTCTCCGAGGAGGCCGCCAACTGCCTGCTCAAGACGCTCGAGGAACCGCCGGAAGCCGCTGTGATCATCCTCGTGGGCAGCTCACTCCAGCGGCAGCTCCCCACGATCCGCTCGCGGTGCCAGGTGGTGCGGTTTGGGCCGCTGAGCCCTGACACGATCGCGAAAGTCCTCGAATCCGAAGAGACCGGCGGCGAACCCGGCGAGATCGAGCCGGCGGCCGCGGCCAGCGGCGGCAGCCTGGCCACCGCGAGGCTCCTCACCGATCCAGCCTTGGCGGGGTTTCGCGGCCGGCTCTTCAGCCTGCTCGCCCGCAACCCGCTGCCCGGGGTGGAACTGGCCCGCGAGGTGACGGCCCTGGTTGAGGCCGCCGGCAAGGAGGCGGCGATTCGGCGGCCACGGCTGCGGGTCGTGCTGGAGTTTGCGATCGAGTTTTACCGGGCGGCCCTCAGGCACGCCGCCGGGGCATCGCTGCCGGCCGACGCGACGCTTGCCCGCGAGGTCGCGGTCTGGACGGCCAATTGCCGCCACGACCCCGCCGAAGATGCCACGACCGCGATCGGCCACACCCTCGACACGATGCAGTCGATCGACCGCAACCTGCACCTGGGCATGCTCATCGACGCCTGGACCGCCCTCCTCGAGGAGCCCCGACTCGCCGCGGCGAGGGGCTGAGCCGCGGCGGGGCCGCCGTGCCCAAGGCCATGTGCTCGCCTCAGACCTCCCAGCCCTTGCGATACTCGCGGCGAAGGAGAGCGGTGGCATCATCGCGGCTCGTCTCGAGAGCCTCGGCGTTGAAGTCGAAATCACCCCCGACGCGGTAGGCGATGTTGGCCAACAGCACGCTTTCGGCCATCGGCCCGGAATAGTCGAAGTTGCAGCTGGCCGGCTCTCCGCCGCGGCAGGCGGCAAGCCACTCGTTGTGGAAGCCGGGCGAGGGCGGAAGGATCGGTTCGGGCCCCTGATAGCCCTCGAACTTCTCCTCGGGCAGCAGCTTCCATTTGCCGAAGCCGCAGGCGAGCGTGCCCTCGCTGCCGATGAAGAGCGTGTTGAAGGCCTTGTCGGTGGCCTTCCATTTTTCGCGGATCTCGGGGGTACCCTGCGACCAGTGAAGAGCCACCGGCGGCAGCGAACCGCGGGCCGGGAAGTCGAGCCTGGTCGTCATCGCCTTGGGCGTGCGGGCCGGGTCGGGCTCGGGTCCGCTGCCGGAAACCCGCAACGGACAGGCCAGGTCGAGGGCCCAGAAGGGGATGTCGAGGATGTGGCAGCCCCAGTTGCCGCTCTCACCGGTGCCGAATTCCCACCAGAACCGCCAGTCGTACGGTGCGAAGCCGTCGGTGTAGGGACGCTCGGCGTTGGGGCCGAGCCAGAGATCCCAGTCGAGGCCAGCCGGCACAGGCTTCGGCTCGCCTGGCGATTTGGGCATGCCGCGGCCGCTGGCGATCCAGGAATGCACCTCACGAACCTCGCCGAGCAGACCGCTTTTCACGATCGCCACCGCCTCCCGCAGACCCGTGTTGGCATGCCGCTGAGCTCCGAGCTGGGTGGCGAGCTTCTTCTCGCGGGCGGCCACCGTCAGTCGACGAACCTCCTCCACCTCGTGGGCAAGCGGCTTCTCGAGGTAGACATGCTTGCCCCGCTGAATCGCCCACCAGGCAGGATGGAAGTGGGTGTGGTCAGGGGTGCTGATAACGACCGCGTCAATTTCCTTTTCGCAGGCATCGAACATCCGGCGGAAGTCCGTGAATCGTTTCGCCGAGGCGTGCTTCTCGAAGGCCTTGCCGGCCCGTCGCTCGTCGACGTCGCAGAGGGCCACGATGTTTTCCCGGGAGACACCGCCGAGATTCCTCGCCCCCTGCCCGCCGATGCCGATCACCGCAATCGAGAGCTTCTCGCCGGGCCCCTCGGATCGCTCGGCGGCAAAGCCGTGGCCCGCAAAATAGCCGACACCCGCCGCCGCAGCGGCACCCCGGGCAAAGGAACGTCGCGAGATGCGATTGATGGTCGTCATGATGGGTGTCTCCAAAAGAATCCCGGGGGGAAAGAACCGCAGGCACGCGCGGCAGGAGCGGTTTCCCTTCGCCGTGTGTCGCCGTGTAAGGTACTCACTGGAAGCCAGCGGGGAAACAAAAACCCGCTGACCGGCCCGATGCGCCTCCGCGATCCACGCTACTCGAGCCCAGAGGCGATTGTCACGTGCACGCCCGTCACTTGCCCGCCCGTCTCCCACGCCGCCGGCTGCTCACCTCGCTCGGGTCTGTACCGCTCGCCGCGGGGCTCGTCGCGGCCGCCGGGCAAGAGAGCCGAGCCGAGCCCACGGCCCAGGCAACACCCACGCCGGCCCGCAGGATCGGCGTTTCCACTTACTCCTACTGGCACTTCAGGACGGCGATCGTGCCGGTTGAGCAGTGCATCGACACCGCCGCCGAAACCGGATTTGACGGTGTCGAGATCCTCGAGGTGCAGCTCGGTGACGACAGGAGCAACCGCCGAGTTCAGCAGATCAAGCGGCAGGCATTCCGGCAGGGGCTCACCCTCTGCGGCCTCTCCACCCACCAGGGGTTTCTCTCGCCCAACCGCGATGACCGCCGACAGAACATCGACAAGACCTGCCGCTCGATCGAACTGGCCGCGGAACTCGGCATCCCGACGATGCGGGTCAACACCGGCCGCTGGGGCACCTCCAAGTCGTTTGACGAACTGATGGCCAACAAGGGCATCGAGCCCCGGCTGCCGGGCCACACCGACGACGAGGCCTTCGGCTGGGTGGAAGAGGCCTTCGAGGCCTGCCTGCCCACCGCCGAACGGCACGGTGTGGTGCTCGGCCTGGAAAACCACTGGGGACTCGGCCGAACCGCCGAGGGCGTGCTGCGGATCGTGGAAGCGATCGATTCACCCTGGCTGGCGGTCACCCTCGACACGGGAAACTTTTTGGAACGCCGCGAGGAGCAGCTCGAGAAACTCGCCCCCCACGCGGTGCTCGTGCAGGCCAAGACCTACACCGGCGGCGGTGAGTGGTACACCCTCGAGATCGACTACGACCGGATCGCCGACTTGCTCGCCCGCCATCGCTACCGCGGCTGGATATCGCTGGAGTTTGAGGGCCGAGCCGACCCGGCCGTCGCGGTGCCAGAAAGCCTCGCCATGCTGCGGCGCGCCTTCGCCAAGGCTGGCTGAGCGAATGAGATCATCCCAGCATGAGCCGTCCACCAGGTCCCGTTGCCATTTCCCGGTGGCTCGCCGGTGAGGTCGGGTCGCTTCGCTTTGGTGAACCGGTTGCCTGCGTCTACAACCCGCTCGTCCATGCCCGCGGGCCCCATGAGGCCTACCTGCGAGCCCATGCGAAGCAGGACATCGAGGTGTTGCTCCTGGGCATGAATCCGGGTCCCTTCGGGATGGTGCAGACAGGCGTGCCCTTCGGCGAGGTGGCCCTCGTACGAGACTTTCTGGGCATCGAAGGGAGGGTCAGCCAGCCGGCGGTGGTGCATCCCGCGCGGCCGGTCCTCGGCTTTGCCTGCAACCGCAGCGAGGTCAGCGGCCGGCGGCTGTGGGGCTGGGCGAAGGATCGCTTCGGTTCGGCGGAGAGGTTTTTTGCCCGCTTTTTCGTGGCCAACTATTGCCCGCTCGCCTTCCTGGAAGCCACCGGACGCAACCGCACGCCCGACAAGCTTCCGGCGACCGAGCGGCAGCCGCTGTTCGACCGATGCGACGAGGCGTTGCGGCGGCTGGTGGCCTGGTCTCGCCCTCAGCGGGTGATCGGTGTAGGCGGGTTTGCCGCCGAACGTGCCGCCGTGGCCCTTGGCGGTGCGGGGCCGCCGGTGGGCACGATTCTCCATCCGAGTCCTGCGAGCCCCGCGGCCAACCGCGGCTGGGCCGAGCAGGCCGAGCGACAGCTCGCCGCCGAGGGCATCCGGCTCCCGTCCTCATAGCGGCGCGGCTCCAGTAAGCCGCTGCGGCCCCAGTACGCCGGCGCGGCCCCAGTACGCCGGCGCGGCCCCAGTAGGCCGGTGCGGCCCGCACCGGCGTAGGCCGGTTGCGCTGCACCCGGCCCAGCCGGCAGGAAGCCGGCTGTCTGCTAAGCCGCCGGGCCTGGACGGCCCGCTCGGCGCGAAAAACCAGCGCCGCAACCGGCTCTTGCTCTTCGGAGCTTGAATTGAGTGCTGGCTGGTCCCGTGATGCTCGGGGGGAGCCCGAGCCGTCTCGCCGGACGGTCGCCTCGGCCGTCCGGGCCTCGGCTCACTCGAGCTTGCTCGCTCTCGGGCCTCCAGGCCCTCCGCTCGCCAGCCACGCCGGCTCGAGCGGCATGGGCTCCCCCCTCGCCGAACCCCAGTACGCCAGTGCGACCCCAGTACGCCGCTGCGGCTTAGTAGGCCGGTTGCGCCGCAACCGGCTCAGCCGGCAGGAAGCCGGCTGCTCCACAAGCCGCCGGGCCTGGATGGCCCGCTCGGCGCGAAAAACCAGCTCAGGCCCGCTCGGCGCGACAGACCACCCCCGCAATATATTGCCCATTGCAACAATACCTTAACTGCCATCACAACGAACTATTGCAGCCATCCGCAGACGGGAGGCCTTCTCGACATGCACAGCTTCATCGATCGACGGCGTTGGCGGCTGCCGGGCGTGGTGGCCCGGGTGGTGCTCACCCTGGGGCTCACGGCGGCCATGCCCTCAACCACGCTCGCCGCAGCCGGCTATGTGATCGTGGCCTCCGAGGCGACACGAGGCGACGAAGACTGGGGACGGGTCATCGACGCGCTCCAGAAGAAACACGCACGGCTCGGCGTGGTCGTACTGACCCACCGCGGCGATCCGGCGGAGGTGACCGGCGATCTGCGAGAGATCATGCCGCGTTTCACCTGCTTCGTGACGACCCCGGCGGAAACGACGCGGCAGGCGGTGGCCGGGATTCACCAGCTCACCCGCGATCTCCATGACGATCCCTACACCGACACCCTGTGGGGCATCCTCACCGGCTTTGATGCCGCCGGGGCGTTGGCCATCGCCTCGCATGCCGAGCCGCTCGAGGTCCGCCGCGTGACCTCGGGAACCGAGATCGCGATGGACCGCGTGGTCGAGGGAGCCTGGTTCGACGAACTGCGGGCGGGCCACATGGTTCGCAAGGCCGCCGGCGGGGAGCCGCAGGAGATCCGCTGTGAACCCGATACCACCGCCAGGATCGCAGGCCGGCTCGAAACGGGTCAGACCGAACTGTTCATCACCTCCGGGCACGCCACCGAGCGGGACTGGCAGATCGGCTACGGCTATCGCAACGGCCAGTTTCGCTCCCAGGGAGGCAAGCTCTTCGGGGTCGATACCAACGGCCGGCGTTTCCCGATCCGCTCCGACAACCCCAAGGCCTGGCTGCCGGTGGGCAACTGCCTCGCCGGCCATATCGACGGGCCCGACGCCCTGGCATTGGCCTTGATGCATGCCGCAGGCGTCCACCAGATGATCGGCTACACCGTGCCGACCTGGTACGGCTACGCCGGCTGGGGCGTACTCGACTACTTCCTCGAACAGCCCGGCCGCTACACGCTCACCGAGGCATTCCATGCCAACGGCCACGCCCTGATCCATCGCCTTACCCAGCTCGAGGCGGCCGGCCAAGGGGCCCCCGCCCGGGATCTCCGCGGGCTGCGATTCGATCGCGACGTGGTCGGCTTCTACGGCGACCCGGCCTGGGAGGTGCGGATGGCCGACGGCCCGCAGAACTTCCGCCAGACACTCACCGAAAACGACGGCTGCTTCACGCTCCTGGTGGAGCCGCTTGCCGGCGACGAATCCTTCAAGCCGGTGAGTACCAACGGTTCCCAGCGGGGTGGACGGCCGATCGTGGCCTTCCTGCCACGGCGGGTCGGGACGACGGAACTGATCGAGGGAGCCGATCTGGGGGCCGTCGTGACCGATCGCTTCGTGCTCCTGCCGCGGCCGGACAAGGCCCGCAGCCTGCGGGTGGTCTTCCGCCCGCGGCCCTGATCGCGATCGCGACACGGCTCGGCAATCCGCAGGGTTTTCCCCGTTTACCAAAGCCGGGCGGATCGTCCCGGTCGCCATGGCCCGGCGTTCCGGTGAGTGAAACCGTGCGGGCGACAGCCACCGCTATCGATTCTCCCGCTCTTGCCTGTCGATCCACCTGCACGGGTTTTTTCGGGGTTCGTGATTCCACGACGGGCATAGGCTGCGATGGCGGACGCGCGTGCAATCGGAATCGTGGCGGCTTCGCTGGTGGCCGGCACGATCGTGGCGGTGGGAGTGGTGAACTCCCCGACCAACGACAAGCCGCAAGGGCCCTCTGTCGGGCTCGCGGAGCCGACCGCCGAGCCGGTGGGCGTGCAGGTGACCGACATCGCCGTTCAACTCGACAAGGTCGGTCGAGAGCCGGCGGTCTCCGATCAGACCGCCACGACGAAGGCCGCTGAGCCCGACGACGAGCCCACGGCTGCACCTCCGCCGATTCGACTGGCCGCCAGACTCGGAGAGGCCCCTGAATCTCGGGGGCCGACGCCGCTGCCGACACCGGCTGCCCAGTCCAGTCCCCCGCTCATCGCGCCGCCGGCCGCCCTCGAGGCCGCCGCCGGCCGGCCGGCGAGCCCGCCGCCGGTAACACCCCGGCAGCCGCTCGGGCCCGCCCCGCTACCCGCCCCCCCCACGCCGCGGATGCTCGAACCGGTCGGCGACCTCGACGCGATCAACTGGTCGGAAGCCCCGCCGGTTGAGCCACCCTCTGCCCCGCGGATCGCCATCCGGCCCGATTTCGAGACTCAGCCCCGCCGCGGCCGCCTGATCGAGCGGCTCCGAAACGGCGAACTACTGATCAATCGCGACCGCGAAGACAAGGAAGGTGATTCGCTCGTCGACGCGGCGCGGCAGGCAGCCGACGGCGGCCGCTGGCCGGCACCCGAAAGCCTCCTGGTGCAACTCGACGCTCTCACTGACGGCGCTGCCGCAAAGTGGGCGACGGCAACCCTCGCCGATCTTGCCGCGGTGCTCGACACGTCCGGACCATGGGATCCGGCAGCCGGCGGCCGCGTGGGCCAGCTGGCCAAGCGGATCCCGCAGGGCATGGGGCTCGCCGACACTTCGCCTGACGCCGCCTTCGCCTCGCAGACCCGTCGGGCGGCTTTGGCGGCGGCCCGGCGGGTGGCCCTCTGGCGGGCCGCGGTGGCGTTGTCTGCCGATCAGGATGCGGCCGACACGACCGCCGGTCCACTGCAAGGCGACACGATGCGACTGCTTGCGACACTCGAGCAGTTTGAGTCGGACCCCTCGGCAGTGACCGCCGGCGAGGTGGCGATCCCGCTGGCGTCACTGCAGACGCTCGACCACCCGGCGATGCCGACACTCATCAAGGCGGTGCAGGACCACTACCTCGCGCCCAATGTGCGGATCGCCGTGTCGCGGTCGCTCGCCGAGCGGCTGATGCCCGAGGAAACGGTGGAGCGGGGGCCGCTGGTCGAGACGATCCTCGGCCGGCCGGTTCGTGGATCTCGGACGGTGCAGCGGACGACGTCGGTGGTGTTTCAGCCCGACCCGCGAGCCGTCAACATCGCGATCGAGGTCGAGGGGGATGTCTTTTCCCGCACCGTCACCGACGCCGGGCCGGTCTCGCTCCGCGGACAGTCGCACAGCGCCTTCGTGGTCCGCAAGCCCGTAACACTCACCGCGTCAGGCCTGGCGGTCGGCCCGGCCACCGCGGTCGCCTCCAACCGCTCCCGCGTCAACAGCATGCAGACGAGCTTCGACGGGGTGCCGGTGATGGGCTCGCTGGTCCGCTCGATCGCCCGCAATCAGCATGAGGACTTGCTGCCCGAGGCCAACCGCGAAGTGGTGCAGAAGGTGATGACCCAAGCACGGCGGCAGACCGACGCGGAGAGCGACCGGAAGTTGGCCGACCTCGAACGACGCATTTACGAGCAGGTTTGGCTGCCGCTGGAGCGGCTGGGCCTCGACCCGCAGGCGGTGGCGATGCACACCACCGAGGAGATGGCGACGATCCGGCTGCGACTGGCGGGAACCGGCCAGCTCGCCGGCCACACTCCCAGGCCACGGGTGCCCGCCGAGGCGATGCTCAGCGTGGAACTCCACGAGTCGTCGGTCAACAACGCCATTGATCGCTTGGAAATCGCCGGCCAGCGTTTCACCCTCGAGGAACTCTTCTCTCATGTCGCCGAACGTCTCGGCAGGGAGCCGAAGATTCCCGAGGATCTTCCCGAGGGCGTGGCGGTGACCTTCGAACGGCACGATCCGGTGCGGGTGGAATGTCGCGACGGGCTGATCCATGTGGCGGTGCGGGTCGACCAGATCGAGAGCGGCCGCCGCGACTGGTATGACGTGGTCGCCAGGGTCGCCTACCGACCGGTCACCACCGACAACCAGATCATGCTCGAGCGGGAGGGCGTGGTTCGAATCGGAGGGGAAGGCCATCGCGGCCGCTTCGAGATCGCCCTGCGGACGATCTTCGGCAAGATCTTTCCCAAGGAGCGGCCAATCCCGCTGGTGCCCGAGCGGATCGCCACGCACCCCAGGCTGGCCGATCTCCGCGGGGTGCAGGCGGTCGCCACCGACGGCTGGCTGGCGTTGGCCCTCGGCGAGCCGCGTCAGCCGGCGTCCACGGTGCGGCTGCCCGACAGCGCCGCACGCCGCGAGTGATTCCCGGGTGACGGGCGGCTAGCTCGCCAGCGGTGCGGTCATCGCCGCGGGCACCACCCAGCGGTCGTAGTCGTCGGCCGAGACCAGCCCGGAGGCCACCGCTGCCTCTTTGAGGGTGGTCCCTTCGGCATGGGCCTTCTTGGCGATGATGGCCGCGTTTTCATAGCCGATATGGGGATTGAGCGCGGTGACGAGCATCAGCGAGTCACGCAGGTTGCGTTCGATCCGCTCCGGGTTGGGGGCGATCCCGACACCGCAGTGCAGCCGGAAGGAGTCGCAGCCGTCGGCGAGGAGTTCGGCGCTCTCGAGCACGTTGTGCACCATCACAGGCTTGTAGACGTTGAGCTGGAAGTTGCCCTGACTGCCCGCGAAAGCCACGGCCGCGTCGTTGCCGAAGACCTCGGCACAGACCATTGTGATCGCCTCGCACTGCGTCGGATTGACTTTCCCGGGCATGATCGAACTGCCAGGCTCGTTGGCGGGGATCGTGATCTCGCCGATCCCGCAGCGGGGCCCGCTGGCCAGCCACCGCACGTCGTTGGCGATCTTGAGCAGGGCCCCGGCGAGATTTCTCAGGGCACCACTGGCATCGACGAGGGCATCGTGGGCCGAGAGGGCCGCGAACTTGTTGGCGGCTGAAACGAACGGCTGGCCGGTCTCACGAGCGATCACCGCAGCGGCCCGCTCACCGAACTCGGGATGGGCATTCAGCCCCGTGCCGACCGCCGTGCCACCGATGGCGAGCTTGTGGAGGCCCGGCAGCGACTGTTCGACCATGACGATCCGTTCGTCAAGCTGGGCTCGCCAGCCGGAAATCTCCTGGCCGAGGGTGATCGGCGTGGCATCCTGCAGGTGGGTGCGGCCGATCTTGACCACCTCGGCATATTTCGCCTCGAGTACCGCAAAAAGGTCGCGAAGGGCCCGCACCGCCGGCAGCAGGCGGTCGTGAATCACCTCCACCGCCGCGATGTGCATCGCAGTAGGAAAGGTGTCGTTGGAGGACTGGCCGCGGTTCACGTCGTCGTTGGGATGGATCGGCTGCTTGGAGCCGATCACTCCGCCTGCGATCTCGATCGCACGGTTGGAGATCACCTCGTTGGCGTTCATGTTTGACTGCGTGCCGCTGCCGGTCTGGAAGACGACCAGCGGGAAATGGCCGTCGAGCGTGCCGGCGATCACCTCGTCGGCCGCCTGCACGATCAGCTTCACCTTCTCCTCGGGGAGTTGCCCGAGTTGGCCGTTGGCGATTGCTGCGGCCTTCTTGAGAATCCCGAGACTGCGAATGACCGGCCGGCCCCAGCGGTAGCGATCGACTCCGATGCGGAAGTTTTCCCGCGACCGTTCGGTCTGGGCTCCCCAGTAACGGTCAGCCGGCACCAGAATCTCGCCCATGCTGTCGGTTTCTTTGCGGGAAGACTCGGCTGGCGTGGGCGGCGCGGCTGGCATCGGCGGGGCTCCGTGAGGGGGCGGGAATCCGGAAATCGTTCAACGGGGGGTGCGGTGCGGAGTGTACCATTCGGGCCCGAGTAGGCCGGTGCGGCCCGAGTAGGCCGGTGCGGCCCGAGTAGGCCG
>CAZRKH010000140.1:0-12141 GCA_964600785.1 uncultured Chitinophagaceae bacterium | reverse complement strand
TCGGCAAGCGGCAAGAGGCCGCGACCGGCGGGCATATGGACGACGGGCGCGCCACAGGAGGCTGCTGCAACGCGACTCACGCGACCCCCAAGCCCCGCTCCCACGATACGTCGCGGATTGCATGGGCGAAGCTGATTGCTCGGGTGGGGGAGGAGTTTCCACTTGCGTGCCCCACCTGCGGCGGCGACATCCGGCTGATCGCATTCATCACCGATCCGGGGCCGATCCGGAAGATTCTGACACACCTCGGCGAACCGCTCGAGCCGCCTCCACTTTCACCTGCTCGCGGCCCGCCCACCGCCTGGGGCGAACTCGTGCAGGCCCATGACGACCGCGACGTCTTTCAACCGTCGCCCGACGAGCTGCCCGTGATCGACATCCACAGCCTCTGAGTCCTGCCGGGCGCGACCCACGCATGTCGGGATACTGCGAACTGGGACGCGGTCTGCGCAGACGCGAGAAAAACGCCAACGAAGCGGGTGCGGGGCGTTTCGAGAAACCCGCTCCGGACGCCCGGTCCGCTCCTCCCGAGGCTCACGAGTCGCTTATCGGCCGGAAGACCGTTGTGGAAGTGCCATTGACCGGGCTATCCGTTCGTCTGCGTGGTGTCGACTGCCTAGGGCAAGGTCGATGCAAGCGCAACGTCGACGGTAGCATCGCGATCTCCGCGGCGGGTACCTTAACAACCTGGCGAAACCAGGGTCAATTTCCACCGACCGGCACCAGCCCGGCCTCGGGCGCGGCCGTCTCCCGGAGGCTTGCGAGCCATTCGACGAGATCCCGCAGGTCACGCCGGGAAAGTTTTTGTGCCAGATCAGCGGGCATGGTGGAATCGCCCGGCGTCCGCTCCTCGATCTCGGCGACGGCGACCCCATGCAGTGTGCCATCGGGAGTGCGGATCGTCAGGTGAGTCCCGTCATCAGCCATCACGACACCCTGGAGACGCCGGCCGCTGTTCGTGGTCAGGATCGCCGTGGCGAAGCCTTCGCTGAGCTGCGCGTTCGGCGAGACGATACTCTCGATGAGGTGACCGCGTTCGCGACGGTCGGCGAGGCCGTCGAGATTCGGACCGGCGTTTCCGCCGCGTCCTTCGGCACGGTGGCAACGGACGCAGCCGACGGCGGCGGCCGCGAAGAAGACGCGTCGGCCGCGGTCCGCATCGCCGCCCCAGGCCACGTCATGCCATCCCGGCGGCACACCGGCTGCGGCGGCAGCCGGCTCGCGACTCGTCCGGAGCAGCGATGCCGCCGCTGGGCCGAGCCTGCGATCAACGGCCTCGAGCGTCTCGAGTTCCAACTCGTTTCCGAGCTCGCCTCGCTCGATTGCCACGGCCAGCGCTGCCACGGCCTCGTGGGCCGCGGGATCGGCATGTGTGGCAAGAAGATCGATTGCCTGTTGCCGCTCGGCCAGGGGAAGGTCGCCGGCGGCGGCGACTGCGGCGAGTTCGGCACACAATTCCGGTGACGGGGCGTGCGCGGCGCGAACCTGCCGGCTGGCCAGCCGCAACGCTGACTCCGCAGCCGTCGCGAGATCGGCGGCCCGCGCCAGCGCGGCTGCCACGTTGACCGCCGCGAGCCCGCGAAGCGCCGTTGCCCGTGAGATCGGATCGCCTCCGGCGTCGGCCACCGCGGCATCCAGGAGCGGTCCTGCCTCCCTGCAGCCGACGGCAGCGGCGGCGGACATGACGGCAGCGATACTTTCAGGCCCGCTCTCGGCGGCTATCGAAAGAATCTCGGGGAGCGCGGCGTCGAGCGCGGCGCGGGCGTCCGATGCGTCACGGGTCGCCGCGGGTCGCCACGCCGCCAACACCCGATCGCGGGGCGGCGGAGCGGCCCAGGCCGCAAGCACGGCGAGCGCCTCCAGCCGACGTTCGACCGGCACCGCAGATTGCGCGGCACAGCGGGCCAGATACCGCGCGGCCTCGGTCGTGCCTTGCCGCTCCGCGGCGGAGATGGCCCGCCGGAGCAGTGCGTCGCCCAACTCACCGTCAGCAGGAGCTTCTGCCAGGCAGGCGATGAGCGCGTCGGTCGCCGCGGCGATGGGCACGTCGTGGATCGCTCGCGCCGCCTCAACCGCCACCCGGGGGTCTGTGTCATCGAGGCACGTGGCGATCTGCCGATCCTGACTGCGGCGCATCGCGAGGCAGGCCGCCAGCCGCACCTCCGGGTTATCGTCCGTGGCCAATCGGTGTCGCCCGGCCGCGTCCAGTGTGCCGACGATACCCATCACCAGACTGTGCCGCAGGTGCGGATCGACCCCGCCCGCCACCGCAGCCCGCCTGAGGCAGGCGATGATCGCCTCACCTGCGGTCGGGTCAGCGATGCGGCCCAACGCCAAGCCGGCGGCGGCCACGACGTGAGGGTGTGCATCCTCGAGGCAGGCCGCGATCATGGGCACCGTGGCCGGCACCGCCAAATCGCCCAGGCAGCGACAGGCGACCACCCGGTTTTCCCAAGCCGTGTCGCAAAGCAGCGGCAGGATCGCCTCCGCTGCAGTTCGTCGCGTTGTCGGATCTCGCCGACCGATCTGCTCGAGGCCCCACGCGGCATGCCGCCTGGCCGTAGCGTTCACGGCTGCTGTCGTCGTGGCCGCCAACCGCTCCGTCGCGCCGCGGCGTGCGAGTTCCCACTGGGCCTCGCACCGCACCCGCCTGTCGTCATGTTCGAGCAGCGTGATCAGTTCCTCGACGGGCCGCTCGGTCCAGTCACCCACCAGCAAGGTCTGAACCTCCGCCACCAACCGGATTCGCTCCGCCGCCGCAGGAGACCCGTCGTCCTCCGGCAGGAATCGCCAGATGCGGCCCCGTGCGCCAGTGGCCTGCGGCTCGACCCAGTTGGCCACCCAGACGGCGCCGTCCGGCCCGAACTTCACGTCGGTGGCGAGCACGTGCCGGAACGTCTGCTCTTCTTCACGCACTTCGAACGAAGCGCCCGCGGCCTCGAGTTTAAAGCTGCGGATCGAACTCTTGGCGGGCGACCAGCAGAAGTCGGCCAGCAAAAACCGGCCCTCGAAGTGAGCCGGGAGCCCCGTGCCCGGGTACGCATCGAGCCCGGCTGGCCCGTCGGAGAAGTGTGCCAGCGGAGGCACGATCCACGCGGGCTGGCCTTCGTGGGGCAGGTGCCACAACCGTTCTCGGCCGAAGGGACCGCGGTCCGGCAGGTCGAAGAATGTCATCCTCCACCCCGAATCGCCGCCGGGCACGACCTGCACAAGCCGCGACCGATCGCCGAAGTCGCCGTTGTTGTCGACGGTGAACAGGTTGCCGGCATCGTCGAACGCCAGTCCCTGGGGATTTCGCAGCCCGGTCGCCACGACCTCGAGGGCGGATCCGTCGGGTTCACAGCGAAACACACCGCCGGTCTCCGGGGCGGCGTGGACGCCGTGCGGACCGGCCACGTGAAACCCTCGGTCGCCGATCGAGAAGTAGAGCCGCGCATCCGGACCGAGTACGAGACCGTGGAGATCGTGACCCCGGATCCCCTCGCGGACTCCGAAGCCGGTCTGCAGCGGCGTCCGCTCGTCGGCCAGGCCGTCGCCGTTGAGGTCCTGGAGCCGCCACAGCGTGGGAATGCAGGTGAACCAGACGGCGTCACCCCTCGCGAGCACGCCCGACGCGTGGCCGTCGAGCAGATCGTTGAAGCCAGACGCGAAGACCGTGGACCGGTTGGCCCGGCCGTCGCTGTCGGTGTCTTCCAGCAACCGCACCTGCTCGCTAAACCGGTGCCATTCCATGACCCTGTCTCCGAGCAGGTTTTTTACGGTGGCGAGGCGGTCGGCCGGCGTGAGCGCTGCGAGATCGGCGGCCTGGGCCGCGCCCAAATCGATGCCGGGCGTCTCGGCAAGCCGCTTACCGAAACTGAAGGTTTCGGCCACGAAGCAGCGGCCCCTGTGATCGACGGCCAGCGCCACAGGATTGGCAAGTTGGGGCTCGGTCGCAAACAGCGCGGCGGTGAATCCTGCCGGCAGGCCAAATCCCTCGCCGAGCGTTGCAACATCCTCCGGCGGCCCGTGGATCAGCGGGGCCGTCGGCGGCGGCAGGTCCTGTGTTGGGTCGCCGTCAGCGGTACCGGTCTGGCCGCCAACAAGGCCACTGGCAAGGAGAAACCAGATCAGAAACCGGATGCACAACATGATTATCGTGGATCGGCCAAGGTGGGGTCCATGGCACGCGCAGGCGGGGCGGGTTTGCGGGGCGGGATTGGATGCTCAGGGCAGATCGTCGGCAGGCAAAACTATAGCGTTGTGGCCGATGGTGCACCACAACCGGCGGCGCGCGGGACCCTGCGGGTCGACATCGCCAACGAGGCCGGAGAGGATATAGCCTGGCTGCGCTCCCCGCACGCCATTCGCCGCGTGCCCTGCCGCACGAGCCGCTTCGCCACGGAAGAAACGCCGTGAACTTTCCCTGCAACAGCGGTCTACCCAGCTGCGACAGGATCATCGGCCCGGCCAGCGGTTCCCGGCTCAACTGCGGCGAGCAGGAGTGGTGCGGCTGCCTCGAACTCGTACACACCGCCAGCCGGCGAGTTTGCTCACGGCGCGAACAGCACGCACACCGGGGCGGGTACGGCGACCTTTTTGCCGGTGAAGGTGAGCTTCCCGGTGGCTGGGTCGATCACGAACACGGCCACTGTGCCCGAGTTCTGCCCCGCGGCCAGGAGAAAGTTGCCGCCCGGGGCGATCGCGAAGTGCCGCGGGGTCTCCGCCCGCGCCGGCTCGACGCCGAGAAACGTAAGCTTCCCCGTGACCTCGTCGATGCGATACATCGCGATCGCGTCGGGGCCCCGGTTGCTAGCGTAGAGAAACCTTCCGTTCGGATGCACGGCAATCTCGGCGCCGGAGAAGCCCGCGCGGTCGGCCCCGTCGGCGGGCATGGTGGAAAGCGTCTCGATCGGCTCGAGCGAACCGGTCTCGGGGTCGGAGCGGAAGCCGGTTACCGTGAGGTCCAGCTCGTTGATGCACCAGGCGAAGCGGCCGCCGGGGTGGATCACGAAATGCCGCGGCCCCGCGCCCGCGGCCACTGTCGCCTTGCCATGCGGAACGAGCGTGGCCCGCTCGGCATCGAGCCGGTAGACGATCACCTCGTCGAGCCCCAGGTCGCAGCAGAAGGCGAACCGGCCGTCGGGGGCGACATCGATCGAGTGGGCATGCGGCTTCTCCTGCCGCTTGGGATTGATGCCCGCCGCGCCGGCCCGCTCAGATGCATGCTGCGCGAAGCCGCTGGCCGCGAAGGGCTCGAGTCCACCCTCCGCGGTAAGCCCCAGACAGGCCACGCTCCCGCCGCCGTAGTTGGCGACGAGAACCGCCTTGCCCGCCGGATCGACCGTGAGATGGCAGGGGCCCGCACCGCCGCTCGACTCGGCCCCGCAGGGCGTGAGCGCACCCGACGCCTGATCGACCGTGAAGGCGGTCACGCCACCCTCCGGCTTGCCGTCGGCAGTCATGATTTCCGAGACGGCATAGAGCAGCGGCAGGCGGGGATGAAAGGCGAGGAACGACGGGTTGTCTACGGCGGCAGCGAGCGATGGCTCCGTGAGGGTGCCCCGCTCAGTATCGAACCGAGCCACGTAGATTCCTGCCGAGGCGGTCTGAGGAGTGGTGTAGGTGCCGAACCAGACCGGCACCTCTTCGGCCGAGGTGGCCAGCGGGAACAGCGCGGCGGCAAGACAGGCTAGGCGAAGCAACGGCATTGCAATCTCGGGATGAGGCGGTCAACCAAGGATGGGGCGGACAACGGTAGCGTACCAAGCATTTCGCCAGAAAATGGTTGAAAACATTCTGTTCCGGCCGCTCGGCTCCGCAGCAAAGCCAAAAATCCATGGTCCTTCTTGGCGAGCATGTCGGCGGACCCGCAAGGAGAAACCCTTCCAAAGCCCGGTGGCCCGGTCCGGACCACGACCGGAGCCGAATGCCACGGAGCAGTTCGCGGCTGCAGTCAGCTGCGGTATTCGTATTTGAAGCGGCCCGGATACGGCACGGGATACTTCCCGTCGGCGTCGGCCAGGACTGGAGCGGGGGAGTCGGCCGTGAAGCTTGCCACCGCCGCCGTCAGGTCATCGCCCCACTCGAAGGCCTCGTCGTATGTGACTGTGCGACCCACGTGTGTTGCCATCCGCCCCATCGCCGTGACGAGGCTCGCCTCGGTACCGCGGACAACCTCGTTGTAGGGCTTGTCGTCTACGATCGCGGCTACAAGATCCTCCCATTCGCGGCGGTAGGGATTCGGCTCAGGCTGGGCCGCCGCCCAGAGCAGGTTGTCGTCTGCCATCCGCTGGCTTTTATAGATGGCAGATCGGGCCGGTGAATGGCCGCTGGTGGAGATCGTGAAGGCCCCTTCGAGCCCTGACCGTACACGCCAAACTCCTGCTCGCAGTCCGTCATGATCCGGCTCTGGTAGAAAAACTTCGCGCCGTCGGGGAAGGTGTATTCCACGGCATAATTGTCGAGGTTTTGGTCATTGATCTTCACCTGAACGTGGCGACCACCGATCGCCTCAGCCTTCACCGGCCAGGCATTTTTCATCCAGCAGACTTCGTCGATGTGATGGATGCAGTAGTCGCTGAAGATGCCGCCGGACGCCCAGAGGAAGTTGTGGAACCGGCGCACCTGCCAGAGCAACTCTGGCAGCTCGCCATGGCCAGGAAAGAGATCCATCTGGTGGGCCGGCGCATGGTTGCGATAACCGCGGAAGGCCACGAGTTCCCCCGCCTCGCCCGCCTGGAGCCGGTCGTGGAGTTCCTGCCGACGGTCGCAGTGGCGGCACATCAGCCCCACACCCACCTTGAGCCGTTTCGCATCGGCCAGCCCGGCCAACTCGATCATCCGCTTCGCGCTGGCGCCGTCTACGGCGATCGGCTTTTCCATAAAGCCGTGGACGCCCTTCTCGATCGCGTAGGCGAAGTGGGGTTGCGAGAAAGGCCGGCGGCGTGGCGAACAGCGCGATGTCGCCTGGCCGGAGGCAATCGATCGCCTGCTTGTAAGCTTCGAATCCGATAAACGACCGCTCCTCCGGCACGTCGATTCGTTCCGGAAACTCAGCTGCCAGCGATTGCTTCTTGATGCTCAAGCGCTCGGGGAACACGTCAGCCAAGGCCACCACCTTGAGGGCCGCGCCGGGCACGGTCAGTGCATCGACGGTAGCGCCCGTGCCGCGGCCGCCGCAGCCAATCACCGCCACGCGGATCTCGTCGCCCCCAGCGGCATGAGCATTTTGCAGACCCGAGCCGGCGACAAGTGAGCCGAGTGACGCAGCCGCGGCGGTGCGGGAAATGTCGCCGAGAAACGCTCGGCGGTTGGAGGTGGAGCTAGGGTGTTCGGTTGGCATGGCGGGCCTCTTTCTCTGACGAGGGGCGGAAACAGCAAAAAAAGTTTCGTAGTGGGCTGGTCGCCGATCACCACGGGCCAATCATTGGCGGCTTTATGGAGCCGATCACGTGGCCGCGGGCCGCAACCAGCGGAGGGAACCAAACGTGGTCCTTCTGGGAAGTTTGTGAGTCTGAGGGTTTGCCCGGGCCCATTCAATCGGCGGCGGAAGGCAAGTGCAGCCACGATGGCGAACCGAGGTTTCCTTGGAGAGAGCAGCGACCATGATGCCCGGAGCGAACGTTCGGCGAGCTGACTGGGGCACAGCCGGCAACCACGGCGTGTCCCAGGGAAATGCCTGATGAGCCACAGAATTTATCCACGGTAAGCCATGGCCGACGGACTGCGGGCAAGGTCGGTGGCAAGCGAACGGTGTGGACGAATGCCAAGGCCCTCCAATTCAGCATGGTAGGCCCGCACGGCTTCTTCGGCGGAGGCGCGACCGTCGGCCACGAGCCGCAGGTATTCGACGAAGGTCGGCTGGTGCTCCGCGGCATTGATCTTGCGGCCGAACAGGGCCACCCGCGCGCCATGCCGCTTCGACTCTGCCACCAGGCCAAAGGCGTCGTGGGTGGTGCCGGCCGAGCCGCCGAGCACGCCAACGATCAGTGTGAAATCGTAGGCGGCGAGCTGTTCCATCACGGCGGGACCGAGGTAGGGGATTTTGAGAAATAGCGGCCGGCCGGCCCGCGGCACGCCGGCAAGCGCCCGCGTGACGTGATCGGCGAGAAATCGGGCCACGTCCGCAGGCCTGCTTCCGGCGGGTTTGCCGGGCACGTGGCCCGGAGCGTTTGGATAGAACAATTCCAGGAAGTGGTGAAAGCCCATCCGCTCTGCCTCGAGCCGAAACTCGCCGTAGGCGGCCAGCATGTCGCGGTCGAGCGACGCGGAATCGTTGAGTGTGACCGAGAAAAGACCGAGATTGGCGCCCGGCCCCGTGCCCGGCGTTGGGGCCTCCACCCTACCCCACCGGGCCTGTGAGATCGTGGTGGTGGCAAACGGAAGCGCCGGCTCTTGGGCATACCCCCCTGTGCCGGCGGCCAGCCAGATGTCGGTGGTGTCGTTCATCCGTACGGCCGGTGTGACGGGGCTGTCGGCAAACAGCCGTTGATCGATCGTGAGGGCCTCGTTCGTGCTCGCGCTCATGAGCATGATGTCTACGAGCCCGTCAGCCACGAGCTGACGAATTTCATCGCGGTAGGCGTGGATCGAGCGAAACGGCCCGACAGCGGGCGTTCCCCCCGGGGCCAAGCCAGGTGCGGCGAGCCCGAAGGCCATGTCGGCATCCTTGGCGTCGGCCAGGATGAAGTCCCCGCAGGACGGGTCGGCCAGGATTGTCCGGAGCTTGCGGCCAAGGCTCTTTTCGATCACTTGCATCATGACAATGAGCCTCGCGGAACCCCACGGACGATTTTGTGAAGTGCATAAAGTTTTTTAATAAAACCCAACCTGGCGTCCGGAACCGTGTGCTGAAAATATCGTTCGAGCGGCCTTTTGAGTGCCAAACCCGCAAGGATTCCCCCGGTGAACAGCCCAGCGGATGAGCTCCTGCCAGCCGCCGCCCCGCTCGTGGCCGTTATCCTCGACGCCGCTCGCCCCTACGACCGCTTGATCATCGGTGGCGTGGCGGAGTTCGTGCGGGAGCACACCCGCTGGAGCCTTTATGTGGAGGAAGATCCGCTCCAGAAACTGCCTGACCTCACCCACTGGCGAGGTCAGGGCATCATTGCAAACTTCGACGATTGGCAGGTGGCCCAGGCGATCCAGGGGCTCTCGATCCCGATCGTAGGCGTTGGCGGCGGCTACGGCTGGTACGAACCCGACTCGGGCATCCCCTACTTCTTCACGGATAACGAGCGGATCGGGCAGCTCGGCGCCGAACACCTGCTGTCGTGTGGCTTCGAGCACCTGGCCTTCTACGGCTATCCCCGCATGGCCATCAACGCCTGGTCGGATGAACGGGCGACCGCCTTTGAGTCCACCTGCCGGTCGGTCGCTGGTCGCGATTGCCGTGTCTTTACCGGCCGCCATGGGTCGGCCCGCCGGTGGGGCGATCGTCAACAAGAGCTGACCGACTGGCTCGCCGGTCTGCCCAAGCCGATCGGAATCATGGCGTGCAACGATGTGCGGGCCCCGCATGTGCTCGAAGCCTGTCGCACCCTTGGCCTCAAGGTGCCGCGGGACGTAGCCGTGCTCGGCGTGGACAACGACGAGATGATCTGCGAACTCACCGATCCGCCGCTCTCCAGCATCGACCAGTCAGCCCGGAGGATCGGATACGAGGCCGCCGCCGTGCTCGACCGGATGATGCACCGGCCTGACGAATCCGCTGCCGCTGGCGGCCCGTTGCGGGTTATGGTGCCACCGATCGGTGTCAGCGCCTGCACCTCGACCGACACGATGGCCACCGACGACGAGGCGGTGCTCCACACGCTTGAGCGGCTCCGGGCCGATCCTTGGCGACGGCACGACTTCTCGGCCCTCGCCCATGATGCCTGCGTCTCGCGATCAACACTCGAAAACCGATTCAAGGTGGCCGTGGGTCGGTCGATCCATGAAGAGTTTGTGCGGCTCAGGCTGGCCGGGCTGCGGCGGCTGGTCGTCGAAACCGACCTGCCGCTCAAGGCGATTGCCGCCCGCACCGGGTTTCGCTCCATGCAGTACATGACCACGTTTCTTCATCGCCACACCCGGCGCACTCCCGCCCGGCTGCGGGCCGTCGAACGCGGCCGGGGCGACAAGGGGTCGACGTCGGCTGATCAGCTTTATTCCCGGTCGCCCGAGCCCAACCCATGACCTTCCTATCCCCGGTACCTGATCCGCTCGCCGCTGGTGGTCGGAGGGCATCCGCCGTTGACGTGGCCGTGGTTGGCACCGTGGTAGCCGACATCCTGGTCCGGCCGGTGTCGCTTGGGGAGTCGATCGGTGCTGGCCGGCTGTTTCATGTTGACCCGATCGAGGTCACCACCGGCGGAATCGTCTGCAACACCGGCATCGGCCTGGCCCGGCTCGGACTCGCGGTGGCTGCGGCCGGAATCGTGGGCGCCGATCCCTGGGGCGAACTGATCCGTGGAAAACTCGTGGCCGCAGGGCTCGATGTGGCCGCGATCGAGACGCTGCCAGATGCGGCCACGAGCACCACCGCCGTGCTGATCGATCCGACCGGTGAGCGGAGCTTTGCGCATCATGTGGGGGCTTGCGCGGCGGTCGATCTGGCGTACGTGCGACGGCAGGCCCGAAACCTCGCCCGGGCAGGCTGGGTGGTGCTCGGCTATGCGGGGCTGTTGCCGGGCCTCGAGCCCGAACTCGGCGCGGCGGCGACGCTCTTGCGGGCAGCCGGGTGCCGACTGGCGCTCGAGACTGGCGGATCCGGCGGCCGGCTGGCCGACGTGGCCGCGGCCCTGCCCCATCTGGACCTCTATGTGCCAAGCCTGGCGGAGGCTGTAGCGCAAACAGGCTGCGAAGAGCCCCACGAGATCATCGTCTGCTACCGATCCCTTAACGCTCGAGGGATCGTGGGGGTGAAGTCGGGCGGGGCTGGCACACTCTTGAGCCCGGCTCCGGGCGAGTTTGTCCAAATCCCCTGCCTCCCGCCCCCAACGACCGTGGCCGACACCACCGGTGCGGGCGATGCCTTTCTGGCCGGGCTGCTCGCCGGGCTGCTCGCCGGGCTGGTCCGCGGGATTCCGGCGGCTGAGGCGGGGCTTGTCGGCGCGGCCCATGCTGCCTGCTGCGTGACCGGCGTGGGGGCCACGGCGGGCTTGCGATCGTTTGCCGAAACCCTCGCAGTCGCAGGACTTTCAGCCAACTGAGCCACCGAGCTACCGCTGAGTGATGCGGTGGATTTCCGGGGCGAAAGGCACCGGGCCAGCGGCCTACGATACGTCTGCTTGGCCTGGGCTGGGCCTGGTGGCAGCCCACGACGGCTTTATGGAAGCGGAGAAAGATGCGGTTCATGTCGAGCATTGGCCTGGCACTCTCAGGCGGCGGCTTTCGAGCCACGCTCTATCATCTCGGGGTGATCCGCTATCTCCGTGATTGCGGCGCCCTCGAGCATGTCACCGACATCGCTGCAGTTTCGGGGGGCAGCATTCTTGCGGGCCACCGACATTCTCTGGGACCGAGTCTGGCAACTCGAGCGGGAGAATTTCGGTGATCAGAATGGTTTTTACTTCGCGCCAGTCACGCGCGTCGTGGATCCGGCCGAGGATCCCCACGCCCTACACCCGGTGGTCCAGGCGCAGATCTCTTCGCTCCGCACCGACCTCGATCGGTTCCAAGACCTCGAGGTCTCCTCGCTGGTCATGCACGGTTACGAAGTGACCCGCGCCACCCACCGCCAGATCGCCGACCGCAGTGATCTGCTGATCTGAGATCGAGCGGCTGCTGAGCGCTGCGGCAGACGTGACGATTGACGCAGCTGCCCGCCCGCGGCTCGGCGCCATCCTCTTCGTGCACCGCTTCGGCTCGGCTCTGAACCACCACATGCATCTGCACGTGTGTGCAACCGACGGCGTCTTCGTGCCGGCTGCTGGCGGAGCAGGCTGCTGCGCCCCGCCGGCGTTCCTGCCCGCACGGCCGATCACGCAGGCTGATCTGGCCACGGTCACCGAGCGGGTACGGCGCCGCGTGATCCGCTGGTTCAGGCTCGCTCACCTGCTCGACGCTTCTGCGGCAGCCGACATGCTCGCCTGGGAGAACGGCGGGGTTTCAGTCGATGCTTTTCGTGCGGATCGCGCTCAATAGACCGCGATGTGCCCAGCTATTTTCGGAGTCTCG
>CAZRKH010000139.1:0-33340 GCA_964600785.1 uncultured Chitinophagaceae bacterium | reverse complement strand
GGCAACGCCGAGGACGTGGCCTACACGGTGCCGGAGCTCGCCGAACGGTTTCCCGACCGGGCGATCTACGGGATGCACTACCGCGGCTACAGCGGCAGCTCCGGCCGTCCGGCGGAGGCAGCCCTGCGGAGTGACGCCCGGGCGCTCTTCCAGCTTGTGCACGGCCGCCATCCGGACGTGATCGTCGTGGGCCGCAGCCTCGGTAGCAGCCTCGCGATCCAGCTCGCCGCCGAGGAGCCCGTCACGCGGCTTGTGCTCGTCACACCTTTTGAGAGCATCCTCGCGATCGCCTCGCGGGTGGCCCCGCTTCTGCCGATGCGGCTGCTGCTTCGCGATCCGTATGAGTCGTGGCGATACGCCCCCAAGGTCACCTGCCCCACGCTCGTGATCGCCGCCTCCCACGACGAGATCGTGCCGCTGGCCGACACGCAGCGGCTCGTCGCCGCCTTCCCGCCCGACGTCGCAACGCTGCGAGTGATCGACGGCACCGACCACAACTCGGTCTCCGGCGAGGCCGAGTTCTGGGAACTGCTGGTCGAGGGGCGGTGAGCCCTTGACAGAAGTATGTACCTCCGTACACTCATGAGGTTTTCCGGAGTGTTGTCGCCGGATGCCCGACGTGCCATCGTGTCGCCCGCATGATCACCTTTGTCCACACCGCTGACTGGCAGATCGGCAAGCCTTTCGCCTCGATCGCCGACCCGGCCAAACGGGCCCGCTGCCAGCAGGAGCGGGTGGAGGCGATCCGCCGCATCGGTGAGCTGGTGCGTCAGCGTCAGGCGGCGTTTGTGGTGGTTGCCGGTGATCTCTTCGACTCCCCCACGCCAACCAACGCCACCGTGTCGGCCGCGCTCGGAGCGATCGGGGCGATTGGTGTGCCGGTGCTTGCGATTCCCGGCAACCACGATCACGGCGGTCCCGACAGCCTCTGGGAGCAGCCCTTCTTCCAGCGGGAACACGCCCGCCTTGCGGCCAACCTGCAGATCCTGCTCGAGCCGGAGCCGTGGGAGCTGAGCCTGCCCGGCAGCGGGGCGGAAGATGGGCAGCGTGTCGTTTTCCTGCCCTGTCCGCTGCGGAGGCGGCACGAGGCCGACGATCCGACCGGCTGGCTGCGGAGCCACGACCTGACAGCCCACGGCAACGCGACGCGGATCGTGGTCGCCCACGGCAGCACCACGAGCTTCACCGCCGGCGGCAGCCAGGCTGACGACACGGAAGAGCCCGCTGAAGTCAACACGCTCGCCCTCGACCGCCTGCCGCTGGATGCAATCGACTACCTTGCCCTCGGCGACTGGCACGGCTTTCTTGCCGCTGGCCACAAGGCTTTTTACGCGGGCACACCGGAGATCGACCGCTTTCCCAAGGCCGGGCAGCGGCCCGGGCAGGTGGCGGTCGTGCAGGCCGGCAGAGCAAGCGAGCCGCGGGTGGAGCCGGTGGCTATCGGCAGGCTTCGCTGGATCAGCCACACCATCGATCTCGGCAATGACGGCCCCGAGGTTCTCGATGCCTCCCTCGCGGCAGCCACCGGAAGTGAGTCTGAACAGGAGCCCGGCTTCGACAGTTGCCTCGTCGACCTTGTGATCACCGGCAGCGTGTCGCTTGCGGCCCGGGCCGAACTTGACCGCATGATCGAATCCTGGACGGCGCGGCTCTTGCGGCTCGATCTCGACGACCGGACGATCCTCGCCCCATCACGCGATGAAATCCACGACCTTGCCGAGCGGCCGGACGACCCGATCATCGCCCGCGTGGCAGGGGAGCTTCTCGGCCTGCTCGATGGCGAGACTGCCGGTGAGGCCCAGCGGCCTCCCGCCGACGTCGTGCGACGGGCGATCCATCTCCTCTACGGCCTTGCGGCCAATGCATCCTCGGCCGCGGCCCAGACAGAGCCCGCCAGGCCAGCTGTGAGGGTGCCCTCATGAAACTGCTCTCGGTCGCGGTGGAAAACTATCGCGTGCACCGCCAGACGACGGTCGAATTCGACCCGGCCCGCACGCTCATCGGCGGCGAGCAGGAAGCGGGCAAGAGCACGCTTGTGGAGGCGATCCACCATGCCCTTTTCCTCCGCAGCCGCGTGACCGGTTCGGTGCATCGCAGCATGCTCTCCGATCTCCACCAGGGCCATCCGGCCGTCACGCTTGCCTTTGAAAGCGGCGGTCGCCGATACACGATCCGCAAAGAATTTTCCGGCGGCAACTCAGCCTCCACCACGCTCACCGACGAGGGGCCGGCAGACGCCGCCAATGGGAGCGGCGGGCGAGTGCTGCGCGGCGAGGAAGCGGAGAATCGGATCCACGAGATTGTGCAGGCCGAAGAGATCGGCGGCGGCCGCGGGCTGGAAAATCGGCTCCGGATGCAGTGGGCCCATCTCTGGGTCTGGCAGGGCTCCTCCGGCGACGACCCGGTGGCCCGAGCCAACGAAGACCGCCCCTCCGAGCAGCTTCGCGACCGGCTCAGTCGGCTCGAGGGAGGCGGGGTGCTCGAGTCGCCTCGCGACGCGGCTGTGGCCCGCGAGATCAACACCCGCCAGGCGGCCACCTTCCGCGACAATGGCGGGGTGCGGGCGGGCTGTGATCTGGCTGCCGCCGGCGAGGCCTTCGAACGGGCTGAAGCGGGGCTGGCCGAGGCGGCGGCCAGCATCGAGTCGCTCGACCAGGCCGTCGAAACGATCGATGCAACAAGCCGGGCGATCCACACCGCCGACGCCGCGATCAACGAGGCCACCGACGAACTGGCCGCGGTGCGTGGGAAGCTCCGCGAGGCTGCCGGGCTGCGGGTGACGATCGCCGAAGCGGAGGCCACCGCCAAGGCCGCCGAGCTCGCCCACGCGGAAATCGTGGAGGCCGACAGGGAGATCACCGCCTGCGAGCAGCAGATTGACGAACTCAACACGTCGCTTGCCCCCGCGGCCGAACAGCTCAGCGACCGCTGCGCTGCCGAAACGGCCTCCGAGCAGGCGGTGGCCGACGCGGCGGCCGAGGTCGAAGCGACCGCCGGCCACCAGGCAGAGGCCGCCGCCGCGGTGGCGATCGCCGAACTCCGCGAGCAGCTCGCCCGGCTGCGGGTGGAGCGGGAAGGGCTCGCCGGTCGCTGCCGCCGAATTGACGATCTCCGCGAGGAGGCCCGCAGGCTCCAGCGGCAGCTTGCCGAGGAGCCGGCGATCACCGCCGAAGACATCGCCTCGCTCGAGCGACTCGAGCGGGCCCGCGATACCGCCACCGCCACGCTCAAGGCAATTGCCACGAAGGTCGAACTGCTCGACGCCGCAACAGCCACCCTCGGCGATGAGCCGCTCGAGCCCGGCCGGGCCGTCACGATCACCGCGGAGGCTGAGCTGGCCCTCGGCCGCGGCGGCGACGCCTGTCGGCTGCGGATTTCGCCCGGCGGCGGCCACTCGCTCGCCGAAACCAGCCAGGCCAAGACGCAAGCCGAGCGGGAGCTTGCCGAGGCCCTTGCCACCCTCGGCCTCCGCTCGACTGACGAAGCCCGCCGCTGTCAGGCCCGCAGACACACGCTCGATACAGAGCACCACGCCACCACCGTCGCGATCAACGGACTCGGCGGCGACGAGGCCGCCGAGCAGCTCGACGCGCTCGACGCGGAAATCACCCGGGCATGTGGTGAACTGCGGCGGCGGCAGGGCTCGTCGCAGCAACCACCGGCGGACACGCCGGCCACGGCGGGCATGCCGACACCCTCGGCGACCGAAGCCCTCGCCGCCGCCGAGCACGAAGCCACCCAGGCCGAGGAGGCTCGCGATGCGGCCGCGACTGCCACAGCTGCAGCGCATGCCCGGCTCACCGCAGCCCGCGCCGCCCACGAGGCCGCCACCAAGGCCCGGCAGCAGGCCGAGGAGTCACTGCGAGCTAGCCGCGGCACGCTGGAGTCGCTGAAAGTCCGCCGGAGCCTCCTCGTGGAGCGGTTTGGAGACGATCGCAGCGAGGCGATCACCGCGCGCGGCGAGGCCTGCCGCCTGGCCGCCGAAGCCCTCGCCGGCTCGCGGCAGAAGCTCGACTCGCTCGCTCCGGAGAGCCTCGATCGCGACGTGCAGCGGCTCGAGCGGTCGCTGCACAATCTTCGCGAAACGCGGGAGCAGGCGGAGGCCCGACGGAGCGTCGCCCGCGAACGGCTCCGCCACGAGGGCGTCGACGACCCGCGCGAGAATCTTGCCCGGGCCAGCGTGGCCCGTCGGCTCGCCGAAGCCCGGCTGGCCACCGCCCGACGCGAGGCGGAGGCTGTCAGGCTGCTCGCCGGGCTGTTCGCAGCCAAAAAGCGGGAAGTCGAATCGCAGTTTGTCGCGCCACTGGCCGGTCGCGTGACCGACTACCTGCAAACGATCTTCGGTCGTGATGCGACGGTGGCCATCGAGTACAGCGACGGCCGCTTCACGAGCCTGACTCTCGCCCGGCCCGACCGCGGCAACATCGCCTGGGAGTTTGAAAAACTCAGCGCCGGCACCCGTGAACAGGTGGCCGCTGCCTTCCGCCTGGCGATGGCGGAGCTGCTCGCCGCCGGCCATGGCGGCAGCCTGCCGGTGGTGTTTGACGACGCCTTCTCCAGCAGCGACGCCCGACGCCATCAGGGCCTCCAGCGGCTGCTCGACCTCGCCGCCAGCCGCGGGCTGCAGATCATTCTTCTCTCGTGCGAGCCGGAAAAATACGCCGGCCTCGGGGCCGTCACACACTCCCTCGATTAGCCAACGGCCTCGCCTGGGCCTCGCCTTGGCCGAGCCTGGCCGCCAGGCCGGTGGCGCGGCGGATCGGTCGGGCGAGAGCCGCGGTGATCACCTCCGCCGAGCCGACGAGCGTCACCTTGCGGATCGCCCGCGTGATGCCGGTGTAGAGCAGCTCGCGGGTCACGATCCGGCTGGGCCGCTCGGGCAACACCACCACCGCATGGTCATATTCCGAGCCCTGACTCTTATGAATCGTGAGGGCATGCACGGTGGTGATGTCTTCGAGCCTGGAGATCGGCACGTGGACCAGATGCGGGTCCCTGCCGAAGACCGCCTCTTTGCGATTCCCCGAAAGCAGCACCACGCCGATATCGCCGTTGGAAAGCCGCAGCGCACGGCTGTTGCGAGTGGCCATCACCGGCCGGCCGGCATACCACGGGCCCGAGGCCGCCACGCCGAGCCGCCGCTCGACCCGGCCATTCCACCCGGCAACCCCCAGCGAACCCTCGCGATGCCCGCAGAGCACCTGCAGCTCAGCCTGCGTCGCCGCCGCCGCGGCCGCATTGCCAGCGACGGCCGCCTGGCCCAGCCGCCGGGCATGATCGACCACCTCGCCCACAAGCTGTTCGAAGGCCGCCTTGTCGGCTGGATCGACCCAGGCCACGTCCGGCTCGCCCGATCCCGCGATCTCGATCACAGCCTCCGGATCGCCTCGGCGGATCGCCTCGGACATGGCCTGGATCGTGGGGGCATCCTTGGCCCGGTGGACCGTGGTGAGCACTTCGATCCGCCCGGCGAGACCCTCGGCAGCCGAGCCGGCGGCGGCCGGATCGATCAGGCTGGCGATGTCGCCAAGCACCGTGCCGGCATCGACGCTCGCGAGCTGGTCGGGGTCGCCCACGAGCATGATCTCCGCCCGCGGGCCGAGGGCGGCGAGCAAGTCATGCATCAGCGAACTGGAGAGCATCGAGGCCTCATCCACGATCACGAGGTCGTAGGGCAGGGGATTGCCCGCGTGGTAGGTGAAGCGACGACTGCGATCGGGATGGTAGCCGAGCAGTTTGTGGACGGTGCGGGCAGGCTCCGCGGCGACCGCCGCTTTCACCTCGTCGGTCGCCCCGGCCGCGGTGCAGCGGGCCAGGAGCACCTCGCTCATGCGTGCCGCGGCCTTGCCGGTGGGTGCGGCCAACGCCAGCCGCGGCCGTGCTTCGCCCCGCCCGAGCCGCGAGAACCGCTCCACCAGGTCGCTGGCGACCTTCGTCGTTTTTCCGGTGCCCGGCCCGCCCAGTAGGATCCGCACCCGGCTGCCGTGATCGCGTGTGAGTGCCGCAGCGATCGCCTCCTCCTCGGCCAGCGAGCGGGCCAGGTAGAGCCGCGAGCCGTCGAGCACGAGTGGTCGCCGCTGGCCCGGGCAGCCCACCAGCGGCTCGGCCCGTGCCAATGCCGCAAGCCAAGGCTCCGGCTCGACCGGCCAGGCAGCCGCCTCCGCCGAGCCGAGGTCGAGCCCGCCGGCCCAGTCCTCGATGCGATTGAAATCAACGCAGGTGTGGCCGTCGCGGACGGTCCTGATCGCCAGGCAGATGGCCAGCCAGGCCAATGGCTCAGGCTCGGCCGCACCGTCGCGGCGGGCCATCGCCACCAGCAGCTCCGCCGCCGCGATCTCGTCGCGGCCGATCACCCCGCTGCGGCGGTAGTCGTGCAGCACACCCGGCAGGCTCGTCATGCCAGCTCCCCCGTCTCAGAGTCCGCCCCGCTGCCGGCAAGCAGGTCGCTCAGCCGGGCCCAGAGACCCCGCGGGGCCTGCCAGGTGAACACACCGTAGCGACGGCCATGTTCGTCGACGGGTGTTGCAGGACCCTGCATGCCGCGAATGAAGGCATACACGACTCCCGCGATGCACTCGTCCGGATCAGCCTCGGGCAGCCGCCAGCGGAGCAGCCGGTAGGCGGCCGTGCCGTAGAGCAGGGCCTGGAGCGGATAGTGGTGCTGGCCCATCGCCGCGGCAAGCCGCTGCGGCGCGTAGCTGCCGATGGGCTCGGCCATGCCGGCTCGATGCAGCTTGTTGCTCTTGTAGTCGCACAGCAGAAGCCGCGGGGCGGCGGCGGTCGAGCCCGGCAACCGCAGCACCGCGTCAATCGAGCCGACGAGCAGACCGCCCAGGCCGATTTCGAAGGCCGGCCCGGCGAGCGTGGCTGCATAGTCGAACAGCGGGTCAGATTCGCCGAGCGATTCCCGCAGCACGATGCCGATCTCGCGGGCCGTGACATCGGCGGCCATCTCCGCCAGACCCATCTCAAAGTCCATCTCCGCAAGCCGATCGGCCGGCGGGATCGAGGCGAGAGTCAGCTCTCCATAGGGCCCGCCAAGCGGCGTTTCGAGGGCGGCGGTGAGGATTTGCACCAGGCTCTCCCGGTGATACCGCAGCCGGCCGCTGGCGGCCCGTTCTTCGACCACCCGCCGCACCTCCGCCTCCAGCGGAACCGCCGAGGTGTCGACATGCTCAAAGACCTCGTGCACCACGCGGCCCACCGCCACCCCCGCCGGCAGGTCAATCAGCGACGATTCCAGCGGCACAGGCAGTGGCTCGGCCGGCCCGGCCGTCGTGACGGTCGCCTCGTCGTAGCCGCCGCCGGATGGGGCAAAAGGAGCCAGCGGGTCGTGGGCCCGCCGCTCGCCCTCGGCCACGATTCCCGTGAAGGAGATCCGCCTGCGGACCCGCTCCACCACCGGCAGCGGCGCCAGGCCCCGGCCGCCTGGATCGCGGTCCCCGTTGTCGCCGCCGCGGAGATCGCCCCCGCCGCTCTCGCCCCGCCCGCGAAGATCACGGGTCAGCCGCCGCGGCGGGCCGGCAGGAGCGAGTCGGGCCGGCAGGTTCATCGCCTGCGGAAGGATGCCGCCCTGCTCGGGATCGGCAACGAGAATCGCCAGGTAGTGCTCGGCCCGGGTGGCCGCCACGTAGAGCAGCCGCCGCGATTCCTCATCCTGAGCCTGCCGGCAGAGGTCGCGGGCCCGGTTCGAGCGGCGGTTGAGGGCATAGCCGATGTCGAGGCGACGACGGTCGTCGGGGTAGAAGACATGCGGCTCACCGCGATCACGGCCGACGGCAGCCGCGTCTTTCCAGAGATCGGCCACCACCACACAGGGAAACTGCAGCCCCTTGGCCGCATGGATCGTGAGGATCCTGACCGCATCGGCATCGCTCTCCACGCGTCGACTGACCAGTTCATGCATCGCATCCTTGCCGGCCAGATCGAGGAAGATCGCCAGGGCGGCCGATGGGGTGCAGCCGTTTCGCGCACGAAAGGAGGCCGTCTGCAGGAGCTGCATCACCTCCATCACGTGCAGAAAATCGGTCAGGTTCCGCTCGCCATGCCGGCCCGAGGCAATCCGCCGCATGATTGGCTCATCCCCCTCGATCGCCGCGGTCAGCGAAGCGATCCCGCGGCTGCCGAGAATCTCCGCAAAGGCCATCAGCCGCTCCTGCACCTCCTCGAGTTCCTCTTCGGAGAGCCGGCCGGCCGATGCGAGCGGGCGGCCGAAGAAGGCCGTCGCCGCCGCCCGCCGCACGCGGCCGACGCTCGAGGGCCGCTCCATCGCCTCGAGCAGCGAGCGGATGTCGTCGGCCATGCTGCTGGCCATCACGCTCGAGGTGCCGCCGCTGACCGCCGGCACACCGCGGGCGATGAGGTCCCGTTCGATCTGCCGGCCCACGCTGCTGGTGCGAACGAGCACGCAGATCTCCTCGGGGCCGACCCTGCGGCCCGTCTCGTCGTCGCACCCATCGGCCAGTCGCGCTGACTCGAGCAGTTCAAGCACCTTCGACACCGCCGGTTCGACCAACGCCTGCTGACTGTTCGATTCGCCCACCGCCACCAGCTCCACCGCCGCGGGCATGCCGATGATCCGTGAGGCGTCACGGCCGGGTGCGGCAGTGACGGGGAGGTAGTCGATACCAGGCCCGAAGCCGCGGCCGTCAAAGCCCTCGTTGAGACCCGCCAGCAAGGGGCCGTCGGAGCGGCGGTTGATGGTGAGCGTGCGGTGCTCGTCGGCCGCAGCGGCATAGGCCACGTAGGCCTGCACGTCGGCCCCGCGGAAGCCGTAGATTGCCTGCTTGGGATCACCCACGCTCACCAGCGGCCTGCCATCGTCACCCGGAAAGAGCCGCAGGAAGAGTCGCCACTGCTGGGTGTCGGTGTCTTGGGCCTCGTCCACGATCGCCATCCGGAAGCGTCGCCGGAGGGCCGAGAGCAGCTCGGGGCGACCCTCGTTGCAGACCAGCTCCCGGGCCCGCCGCAGCAGGGCATTGGCGTCCGCGGCGGGCATGCTTGCATGCACCCGGGCGACACACGCCACGAGCAGTTCCCGAAGCGATTCGAGGCGGGCTGTTTCCGCCTCGTCGAAGTCGGCCGGGTCGTACCACAGCTCGAGGAAGGGGTCGGCGAGCATCGCCCGCACGAGCACTGCGAGCCTGGCCTCCTCCCAGAGCGGACCGTCCTTGGCGAGGCCGACCACCGCGTCGTTAACCACCTCGGTGACCACGCGGTCGGTGACATCCGCATCGACCACCAAAGAAATCTCCTCGCCGGCCGCCCGCAGCACCCGCACGCAGACGCCGTGGATCGTGGAGATCGTGGCGGAGTCAAACTCGACCAACGCCCGCGCGAGCCGGCGGACCGCCGCAGCCGTCTCGCCGTCCGCGACGATTCTCGCGACCACCGGGTCGTCGCCCGCCGCCAGCTCGCCGCGGAGCATCCGGATCGTTGCCGCCAGCCGCCGCCGCACACGGTCGCGAAGCTCCGCGGCAGCATTGCGTGTGAAGGTGGTGATCAGGATCTGGCCGATGCGGAGATCCTCGCTCAACGCCAGCTCGCGGGTCACGATCGCGGCGACAGAGTAGGTCTTGCCCGTGCCGGCGCTGGCCTCGATCACCAGCCCGCCGTCGAGGCGGTCGCGGGCGATGTCAAGGGCCCGCCCGCTCATGACACCCTCCCGCGATAGACATGCCTGCGGTCGATCTTGGCGAGCAGATCGAGGCGGGCGAAGAACTCCACGACCGCCGCATCGGGAGCCCCGTACACCTCTTCGAACCGAGGCCGCAGGCCCCACACGAGAGCCTCGAGGCTGGTGGTAAATCCGCGGCCCAGGTTGAACTTGCGAAACTCCTGCCGAGCTTCGTCGAGGTCTTCAGCAAGGGTGACTCCGGCCTTGCCGAAGCTGCCGAAGGGAGCCGCCGAGGCCTGCCGGTAAAGATCGCAGATGCCTTCGAGGAGCCTGACTGCGGCGTTGCGGTCGATATCGGGGTCGAGGGTCACGCTGCGGGTCTGCACCGCCGACTGCGGCCGACCGCGGCCGTCGAGTGCCCCGGGCGACCACTTCTCGTGCTGCGAGAAGACAACCACCCGCTCCAGCGGCAACCCGGCGGCAGCCGCCGCAAGCAGCTGCACCACCGCCAGCAGCCGCGGCCTTCTGAAGCGATCCGATGCTCCCGCGTCGGGCCGCAGGAGCACGGCAGTGGCAGCCTCGGGATAAAACCGCTCGAGTGTTCCCGAGATTGAAAATCCATCGAGATCGACCCGCAGCGACTCCGCCACTCCGTCCGCAAGTGGCAGGTGATCGTCTTCAGTCTGTGCGACGAGCTCGGCGGCGAACGATGTGACCTCCCGAACCACCCGCTCGCCGAAGCCGCCGATGGGCACCTCGCCATTGGCGGCCACCGCCTCACCCCAGTCTTCCGCCAGCGGCCCGGGGTCGGCCGCGGTGATCACCTGCTCGAGGTAGCCGTCTCGCAGATTCCGTCGCTCGAGCCGGGCGAGCTCCAGGGGCACGACCGCCGGAATGATCGCGGCGTCGTCACGCCAGGGATTGATCTCGAGCGTCTCGCGGACAAACGGCCAGAGCGGGTCGTGCAGGAAGGCTCCCAGGCTCGGGATCTCGATCTGGGTTTGCGGGGAGGGGGCCGGGCGGGAAGCCGGGCAGGGGGGCGGTTCGCTGCCCAGGGATGCCGCGGTCGCCGCCGCCGCGGGATCATGGCTCCAGACACCCGTCGCCCGCAGAGCTCCCACGCGGAAGTTGTCGCGGCTGCAGGCATGCCGCGGATGGAAGACCTCGATCTCGCTTGCCTCGCCGTCTTTCCGCTCCGAGACGGGCACGCCGTGGCGGCCGACGAAGTCGACCAGTTCGGCCAACGGCGTGGCCAGCGGTGTGGTGGCGTTGTTGACCACGCTGCGACCGGTGCAAGTGATGATCAGCCGCTGTTGGGCGGCCAGCAGGCAGTCGAGCAGGCTGCGGCGGATCTCGAGACGTGGGTCGAGGTCTCCGCAGAGCTGCTGCCGATCCACGAGGTCGTCGCTCTCGCCGTCCCGCGGCGCGACGGCGTCGTCGTCGAACCCAGCCACGCAGACCACGCGAAAGGGCACGCCACGCAACGGGATCATCGATGTCGCGGTGATGCCGCCGGTCCGCAGCGGCTGCCGGCCGACCGGGGCGGTGAGCGCTGCTGAGAGGATCGTCTGGACATCCCGGTAGGGGACCGGCACGTGACAGGCCGTCCGCCGCAGCGGATCGAGGGCTCGTAGAGCCGGCTCGAGGTCGTCGGTGGAATCCCCCGCCAGCCGCACCACCGCCGCCTCGAGCAGCTCGCACCAGACAGCCGCCGGACGATCCTCCGAGAGGCTCGCATCGAGTTCATCGATCACGGTGACGATCGCGATCAAGGATGCGATCGCCTCGATTTCGGCGGTCTCGACCTGCCGCAGCGGCACGACCCCGCCAAGCACCGGCCGCGGGGGTCCGTCGGGCAACATCCCTCCCAGGAGCGCCCTTTCCAGGCCGTGCTGCCAGGTGTGGGCCGAGAGGTCGGGCTCGTTGAGGCCAAAGCGGGCGCGGCGGGCGGCGTCGAGACCCCAGCGAATCCGCGTCTGCTCGATGCACCATCGCCAACGATCGAGCACGTCGTCATCAAGATCGTGATGGGCCATCACCAGCGGATGGCTCGCGACCGCCATCAGACCTTCCACCGAGCACCGTGATCCGACCAGCTCCACGATCGCCGCGAGCAGTTCCGCGCCGCGGCTGACCTCGCGGATGCCGCGGTCGGCCACCTGCAGCGGCAGACGCACGCGGCCGGCCGGCCCGTGCTGCTGCTCGAGGGTGCGGGCGAAGACCGCCTCGAGATGCGGGGCGAGATCGGCGATCCGCGGACTGACGATCACGACCTCGTGGGGAGCGAGATCTTCAAGGTCGGCAAAGGCATGCAGCAAGGCATCGTGGATCACCTCTGCCTGCCGGCCGAGATCGTGACAGCGATGAATCCGCAACGATTCATCGGCCGGATCGAAGGGGGCTCGTGTGGCGACACAATCGCTGGAAATGGTGTGCTGCAGACGCGCAAGCAGCGACCCTGGCTCTCGGGAGCCGGATTTCGAGGGCGGTGCGGCGTGCACCGGCTCGTGGCCCTGCGAGGCGAGCAGCCACTGATTCTCCCGCGTGCCCCGCAGCCAGGCCGCCACGAGCGGGTCGACCTCGCCGTGGGCTGCAGGCTCTCCCCGCAGCGGCGGGACCCCTGGCGATTGCGGCGGTGCAGCGGCCGCCCAGCGTTGGGCCAACGGCGGAGAGGGATGCACGAGCACGACCCTTACCTCGCAGGCGGCACCGCTGGGCCCCGGCAGCGATGCCAGCCGCTCGAGCAAGGCAAGCTGGCGGAGCGACATCGATTCCAGGCCCGCCACGAGCACCGCTTCGGGGGCCGGGCCCTCCGCCTGCCGTTCACGGGCCGGAGGGCTCGGCTGGCCAATCCGATCGCGAAGCTCCCGCCAGAGTTCGAACTGCCAGCGATCCTCGCGTGCCAGTGGTCGAGCCCGGCGAACGCCTGATGCGGTTGCATCGTCGGCTGTGGGGCTCAGGCAGGCTCGGCCCGCCTCCCACTCCAGAATCATGCCCGGCCGACGGAAGTGGTAGCGATCGAAGCGGTCGGCAATCCGCCTGGCAGCCAGCAGCGGCCCGCCGGCCCGCCGTCGGATCGGATCATAGGCCGGGTTGCCCGCAATCACCTCGAGCACCGTGAAAACCAGCGGCTCGACCGCCCAGGGATCGTGCCTCGCGGTGGCCGCATCGAGCAGCTGCGAGATCGTGCCAGGATAGGAGAAATCGACGTTGGCAATGATGCCGTCGCCCGGGCCGCGACGGCCGAGTCTGTGGGCGAGCTCGTCGGCCAGCCAGGCCTTCGCTCCGGCGGTCGGCACCACGATCCGCTGCCGCGTGAAGAGATCCGCCAGCGGTCGGGTGAGCTGCCCGAGGGCAGGCTCGATCACCTCTTCGAGCGAGCTGACGTACTCGATCACCAGGGGCATGACGGGCTGTCCGTGCGGGTCGCCGAGGGGTGGGACGCAGCAGCTCGCGGCCGTTGCGGCAACCCCACACGATACCCGATCCCCCCAAATGGGCCTCGGCAGCAGGACGCCGACGCCAGGAAGATCCGCCGAGACTCGCTGTTCAGGACTTCCGCCGTCGCAGGGAAAGACCCGCCAGGCAGCCGATCGCCAGCAGCGTGATGCCTGCCGGCTCGGGCACGACGGCAAACTCGCTGTTGTGGTCGATCACCGCCCAGGCCACGTTGTTCTCGGTGTCGAGGCCGTAGTAGCCGGGCGTGGCGTAGGAGGAATCCCAGCCGCCTGCGATGAACTGGCTGAAGGCTCCGCCGTCGGCATTGCCGGCAATCGCATTCACGAACCGCCCGCCCTGCGATTCATCTTTCCATCCCAGCCGCAGAATCTCCTCGCTTGCCCAGGCCGGGATGTCAGCCGGATCGTAAGACATCTCGAGCACGAAGGCGTTGCTTGCGGTGGGCGTGGTCAAGTCGACGATGTCGCTGAGGACGAGGTCAGCCGTCTCGGAGGCCGTGCCGCTTCGCAGACGCCACGTCTGGCTGACGGCCGTGCCGCTGTCGGCCGTGCCCGCTCGCAGCGTGGCGGTCGTGCCGAGGGCTCCCGCGACGCCACGAACAGTCTCCGATGAGAGCCCGGCGAGGTCGCTGGCCGAGGCGGTCTGGGCCACGCCAAGGGCCGCGGTGTTGCCGCTGATCACGGGGCTCTCGACCGTGTATGAAAGGCCGCCGCTGGAACTGTCGTAGCTGCCGCCGTCAACGGTGAAGCCGGGCATCGATTCCCGTGCGATCTCGAGGCCCGAGAGGCTGGCGGTGGCCACGGCCCCGTTGAGCAGGTTGCTGCTGTCGGTGAACGTCACAGTGCCACCGTTGAGCGAACCGCCCGCAGCGATCGTGTCGCCGACGGTCAGGCTGCCGGCGTAACTGAACCGCCCCGCCGCATCGCCTGAGAGCGTGGGCACCGCCGCCACGACTGCGGCATCGCGAATCCTGTCGCCACTCGCAGCGGCATTGGAGATCGTGAAGCCGCCCCCCGCGGCGATCGTGCCGCCGGCTCCGGCAGAAACTGCGGCCCCGTCAATCGGCTTGATCGCGGCAAGGGCCTGCATGTTGGCAGCGGTAAAGGCCCCGTCGGTGAAGCCCGTCATGCCGTTGGACGAATCCAAAGCCGCCCCGTAGCCGCTGACCACGTAGCGAACGTCGGCCATGCTGCCGCCGAGAAACTTGCCGCTGCCCCCGCTTGAGCCGAGGCCAACGGTGGGTTCACCATTGTTGGTGTAGGCATTCGAGGCCGAGATCGCGTTGCCCACCTGCTGGCCGTTCACATAGAACCGCAGGGTGCCGTTGAGCGTGTAACCAACATGGGCCCAGACGCCCGGCTCGAGACCGGCTGAAGCCGTGCTCGTGTAGCCGGCGGAGCCATGGCGGGTGAAGTTGAGAGTGCCATTGGCATTGAGATCAAAACTCCAACCGTGTCCTCCGGAGGGCACCGTCGTGCCAAAGAACGACTGGCCGCGGCTGGTGTTGTCGAGTTTGACCCACATGCCCATTGAGCGGGCCCGTTCGTACGCCGAATTGAAGATGCCACTGCCGGAGACGGCGATGCGAGCCCATTGGTCGCTGCCATTGAAGGTGGCATAGGAGCCGTTGAGCGTCGGTGAGTTGATGTAGCTGCCACTCTGCAAGCCGATCGAGTCGGTCATTGTGGTGCTGCCGGCATCCTCGTCCATCTTCCACCAGCGGAGCAGACCTGCAGAGGCGGAAAGATTCATTCCGCCGATCGCCACGGCCGCAGAGAGAAGCGCCGTGCTGCGGAAAAACGATCGCACGTTCGAGATCATCGAAGCGGTCGTGCCGACCGATCGACGGTCGCACTGTTGACTGCCGAGCGGTTTCCTGGCCTTCATGAGCGACACCTGTCAGCCACCGTGAATCACACCTCGACCCAAGTAAAAGTGTAGTCGGCCCCACCATTCGGCTCAAGGATTGTCAAAAAATCGCTCCCGTCCCCATTTTTTTGGGGGGGTGTTGGCTTGCCCCGACCGGCCCAGAGGTTCTACTCGGCCCGATGCGAGAAACTGCCCAAACTGCCGATGCTCCGTTCCTTTACGCCCGCGTCGCCCGCGTCGCCTGCGGGCTCGCGGCCCTCGCCGGCTGCACCCGCCCGCCGCCGGCAGTCGTGGAACTGCCGCCACCGGAGGTGACCGTGGCGACCCCGCTCAGCCGCACAGTCACCGACCACGTCCGCTTCAGCGGCAACGTGGAGGCGGTCGAGGCGGTGGAGATCAAGGCCCGCGTCTCGGGATTCGTGACGGAGATTCATTTCACCGACGGCCAGGCCGTGAAGGCCGGGCAGCCACTGTTCACGATCGACGAACGGCCCTTCGAAATCGCCCGCGACGAGGCGGCTGCCGAGATCGCCAAGCAGGAAGCGATCCTCGCCGAACAGCGAAACGAGGTGCTCCGCAAGCAGAAGCTCGTCCCCAAAGGAGCCGTCACCCAAGAGGAATACGAAATCGCCGTCGCCAAGCGAGACGCCACCGCCGCCACCCTCGCCGCAGCCAAGGCCGCCCTTGCCAGGGCCAACCTCAACCTCGAATTCTGCCGTGTCACCTCGCCGGTCACCGGTCGGGTCAGCCGCCGCTTCGTCAACATCGGCGACCTCGTCGCCGGCACCGACTCCGCAGCCACCACGCTCACCGCCGTGGTCAGCACCGATCCGGTCTACGTCACCTTCGACGCCGACGAGCGGTCGGTGATCCTCGCCCGTTCGCGGGCCCAACAGCAGCCCAACCACGCCAGCGGCCCGCCGGTGGAGTGGCGGAACATCAAGGAGCTGGGGATTCCCGTCGACGTCGAACTCGTCACCGAAAGCGGCTTCCCCCATCGCGGCCTGCTCGACTTCGTCGACGTGGCGGTCGCCCAGGGTACCGGAACCGTCCGCTGCCGGGCCGTGCTCGACAATCCCGGACGGCTGATGATGCCGGGAATGTTCGTCCGCGTGCGACTGCCCTTCGGCGATCCCTACGAGGCCCTGCTGGTGCCCGACCGCGTGATCGGCACCGATCAGGGGCGGCGGTTCGTCTACGTGATCGATGACAACGACCGCGTCGCGGCCCGGCCGGTCGTGACCGGGCAGCTCGACGACGCCGACGGTCTGCGGATCATCTGCGAGGGCCTTGCCGCCGACGATCGCGTGGTCACCAGCGGCCTGGTGCGGATGCGGCCGGGAATCACGGTGCGGCCGGTCGAGGAGTGAGGGGCCCGGAGCCCTGGCAATGTTTTCCCACCGTTTCATCGACCGGCCCGTCCTCGCGAGCGTGCTCTCGATCGTGATCGTGATCGTGGGCCTCGTGGCCCTGGCTGCCCTGCCGGTCGGCCAGTATCCCGAGATCGCCCCGCCCACGATTTCGATCACCGCGGTCTACCCGGGAGCGAGCGCCCAGGTGGTGGCCGACACCGTCACCACGCCGATCGAGCAGGAGGTCAACGGCGTGGAGAACATGCTCTACCTTTCGAGCAAGAGCACCGGCGACGGCGTGGCCATTATCGACGTGACCTTCACGATCGGCACCGACATCGACCTCGCCCAGGTGCTCACGCAAAACCGGGTGGCGATCGCCGAGGCCAAGCTGCCCGAGGAGGTGCTGCGGCAGGGGGTGACCGTCAAGAAGAAGTCACCGAGCATGCTCCTGGCGGTGAACCTCGTCTCGCCCGACAAGCGGTATGACCAGCTCTACCTGAGCAACTACGCGACCCTCCAGATCAAGGATCCGCTGGCAAGGATTCCCGGCGTCGGCGACGTGGCCTTTCTCGGCGGCCGCGACTACGCGATGCGGGTCTGGCTCGATCCGGACAAGCTCGCCTCGCGCAGCCTGACCGCCGGCGACGTGGTGCGGGCCCTCCGCGAGCAGAACGTGCAGGTGGCCGCCGGCCGGCTCGGCAG
The DNA here is from genome assembly GCA_964600785.1 of uncultured Chitinophagaceae bacterium. GTDB lineage: Bacteria > Planctomycetota > Planctomycetia > Pirellulales > UBA1268 > M30B53. Next base: position 16,339 of record CAZRKH010000139.1, on the reverse strand, counting down.
CGAACCGACCATCGGCCGGATCGACTTCCAGCTGCCGATCAACACCCGTGGCCGGCTGCCGACCGCCGAGGAGTTCGCCGAGGTGATCGTCAAGGCGGTCGAGCCCCGCGGCCGCGACCCCGCAGCCCGCCGGCTGGTCCCGGGGCCCGCGGCCCCTGCGGGCATCGTGCGGCTGCGTGACGTGGGCCGGGTCGAACTCGGCGCCAAAAGCGAAGACATGAACAGCCGGCTCGACGGGGAGCCGACGGTCACCCTGGCGGTCTTCCAGCGGCCCGGCTCCAACGCACTGGCCACCGCCCGCGCGGTGCACCGCGAGATGGCAAGCCTTGCCGAGGTCTTTCCCGAGGGTCTTGACTACGCGATCCACTACGACACCACCGTCTTCGTCGAGGAGAGCGTGCAGGAGGTGGTCAAGACGCTCTTCGAGGCGGTGGTGCTCGTGTTCATCGTGGTGCTGATCTTCCTGCAGGATTGGCGGGCCACGCTGATCCCGATGGTGGCCGTGCCGGTCTCGCTCGTCGGCACGCTGGCGGTGATGGCCCTCCTCGGATTCTCGCTGAACAACCTCTCGCTTTTCGGGCTCGTGCTGGCGATCGGGATCGTGGTCGATGACGCGATCGTGGTGGTGGAGAATGTGGAGCGGTGGCTCGCCGCAGGCCTGCCCGCGAAAGAGGCGGCGTACAAGGCGATGGGCGAGGTCGAGGGGGCGTTGGTGGCGATCGCGCTTGCGCTCTCGAGCGTGTTCGTGCCGACCGCCTTCATCAGCGGCATCAGCGGGGAGTTCTATCGACAGTTCGCCCTCACGATCGCCGCGAGCACCGCCATCTCCGCCTTCAATTCGCTGACGCTCTCGCCCGCCCTCGCCGCGATTCTCTTCCGCGGCCACGAAAGCGAAGCGGCGGAGCATGCCCGCTCGGCCCGCCGGGCCCTGCCTGCCCTCGGCGTGGCCCTGCTCTTCGGCCTGCTGGCGATCTGGCTCGTCGAGGACCGTGCGGTTGTGGCTGCCGGCGGACTCTTGCCCGGCGGGCTGCCGGAGGCGGGCGTGGGACAGGTCTCGGCGAAGCTGCTGACCCTCGAGACCCTGACCTGGATCGTACGGCTGGGAATCTTCGCGGCAGGATGCCTCGTCGGCTGGCTGGCCGCCGGAGCGGTCAACAGCCTGCTGGCCGCCTTCTTCCGGGTCTTCAATCTTTTCTTCGACCTCACCACCGGCGCCTACGGGGCGGTGGTGGGGCTGCTGCTGCGGGTGAGCATCGTGGTCTTGGCGGCCTACATCGGCCTGATGGCCCTCACCTACTACGGCTTCACGACGGTGCCCACCGGCTTCATCCCGGAAACCGACAAGGGCTACCTGGTGGTCAACTGCATGCTTCCCGAGGGGGCGAGCCTGCAGCGGACCGATCCGGTGGTCTCGCGACTCGAGCAGATCGCCCTCGAGACCCCCGGGGTGAACCATGTGATCTCGGTGACCGGCTACTCGCTGCTCTCCGGCGTGAACCTGCCCAATGCCGGCGGGCTGTTTGTGCTCCTCGAGCCGTTCACCGAACGGCGGATCGATCCGGCCAGGTCGGGCCCGGCGATCCTGCGGAGCCTGAGAAAAAAATTTGCCGCACTCCGCGAGGCGAACGTGGTGGCCTTCGCCGCGCCGCCGGTGGAGGGCCTCGGCCGCACCGGCGGCTTCAAGCTCGAACTCCGCGACCGCACCTCGCAGGGCCCCGAGGCACTCGCGGCGGCCGCGGTCCACCTTGCCGAGACGGCCGCCGCCCAGCCGGGCATCGCGGGAATCTTCGCCGACTTCACGGCAAACCAGCCGCAGCTCTTCCTTCAAATCGACCGCACCAAGGCGAAAGCCCAGGGGATCGACCTCGCCGAGATCAATCGCACGCTGCAGGTCTATCTCGGCGGGGCCTACGTCAACGACTTCACCGCCTTCGGCCGCAACTGGGAAGTCAAGGCCCAGGCCGACGCCCCTTTCCGGATGACCGCCGAGGCGATCGGGCGGCTCGAGGTCCGCAACGCCGCCGGCACGATGGTGCCCCTCTCCACCCTGTGCAGCATTCGCGACACCAGCGGGGCGGCAATCGTGACCCGCTACAACCTCTATCCCGCCGCCGACATCACCGGCGGCACGCTGCCGGGAACCAGCTCCGGCGAGGCGATCGAACTGATGGAGTTTCTCGCGGCCCCCCCGCCGGCCGGCCGGGGGGTGCTGCCACCGGGCATGGACATCGAATGGACGGAACTGGCCTTGCAGCAGATCCTCGCCGGCGACACTGCGGTGTTCGTCTTCGCCCTCGGCACGCTCTTCGTATTTCTCGTGCTTGCCGCCCAGTATGAGAGCTGGTCGCTGCCGCTGGCGGTGATTCTGATCGTGCCGATGTGCCTGCTCGCGGCGATCGCGGGAGTCTGGATCGCCGGACTGGCCAACACGATTTTCACGCAGATCGGGCTGGTGGTGCTCGTGGGGCTGGCCGCGAAAAATGCGATTCTGATCGTGGAGTTTGCCAAGCAACGCGAGCAGGCGGGGCTGCCGCGTGCCAAGGCGATCCTGGAGGCGGCCACGACCCGCCTGCGTCCGATCCTGATGACCTCGCTGGCCTTCATTCTCGGCGTCGTGCCGCTTTTGCTCGGCCGCGGGGCCGGCTACGAGATGCGGGTCTCCCTGGGCACCGCCGTCTTCTCCGGAATGATCGGGGTGACCGTCTTTGGTATCTTTTTCACACCCGTCTTCTATTCGATTGTGATGTGGTTCTCCGGCCCCCCGCCGGCCGCCCCCTCGAGCCCGGAATCGCGATGAACAACGCAATGCTGCCCGTCCGCCCGGGGGCTCTGCTGCTCCTGCTGCTCGCTTCGGCCTGCCGGCTGCCGCCGGCTTCTCTCGCGGAGGAGCATGCCGCAAAGCGGCTGCCGCTGTGGACCACGCCAGCCCCCAGGGCTGCCGGGAGCCCGGCGGAGCCGCAGCCCTTTCTGGAGGTCTTCCTGCCAACGGCAAGCACGGCCAACGGCTCGGCCTTCGTCGTCTGCCCCGGCGGAGGCTACGGCGGCCTGGCGATCGGCCACGAAGGTCACGATGTCGCCCGCTGGTGCAACGAACGCGGCATCGCCGCCTTCGTGCTTCACTACCGTCTCGGTCCGCAGGGCCACCACCATCCCACCCAGCTTGTCGACGTGCAGCGGGCGATCCGGCTGGTGCGGTCGAAGGCGACAACCTACGACATCGATCCTGACCGCATCGGCATCTTCGGCTTCTCCGCCGGCGGCCACCTCGCCTCGATGGCGGCCACGCTCTTCGACGAGAAGCCGACGCTCCCCGGCCCACCTGCCGACGCGATCGATGCGGCAAGTGCCCGGCCCGATCTGGCGGTGCTGGCCTACCCCGTGATCGCCCTCAACGCCCCCCATACCCACCGCGGCTCCCGCAAGAACCTGCTCGGGCCGGCCGATTCCGACTCGCTCGCCGACGAACTGAGCACCGACCGCCTGGTGACCGCCAAGACACCGCCGACGTTCATCTTTCAGACCGACGAAGACACCGGCGTGCCCGCCGAGAATGCGGTCGGCTTCTATCTTGCCTGCCGACGCTCGGGCGTGCCGGCCGAACTGCACATCTACCAGCCGGGCCGGCACGGCATCGGCATGGCGGCAGACCATCCGACCGTCTCGAGCTGGCCCGACCGGCTCCACGACTGGCTACGCGACCGCGGGTTCCTCACCGCCGGCTCGTAGACCTTGCAGAAACTGCTATCCGCCGACCGCCTGCATCGCCTCGCGGACGTGGGCCTCGGAAAGGAAGGCCGCAGTGAAGACCTTGCGGACGATGCCCTGCTTGTCGATCACGTAGGTCGTGCGGCCGGGGAAGAGCCCCAAAAACCGCGGCACGCCAAAGGCCTTCCGCAGGCTGCCGTCGGCATCGGTAGCCAGGGGGAAGGGGAGGCCATGCCTGGCCGCAAACTTCTTGTGGCTCGCCGCGGAATCGCCGCTGACGCCGATCACCTCGGCTCCGGCCTCCTGGAACTTCGCGTAGGCGTCGCGAAAGCTGCAGGCCTCCTTCGTACACACCGGCGTGTCGTCGGCGGGATAGAAGAACACGACCACCGCCTGGCTGCCGCGAAAATCGGCCAGCCTGAGCAGGCCTCCGTCGGCCGTGGTGAAGGTCACATCCGGGGCTGGATCGCCCTCGCGAATCGGGGGCATCAGGACAGGGCTCCGGCGGAGTCGAGGCTGCGGGAATCAGGCTCAGCCGCAGCAGCCCGCACTCCGCCGCGAATACACGAGCTTAGCGGCGGCACAGCGGCCGCTCCACCGCCACCGCAACCCTCGTCTTTTTTGAGATTGTCCCAATCGTTGACGAACATCGCACCGCGAAGCTGAGGCCTCAGGGCGTATACTGGTTCGCAAACCGCTCGAAGAGCGGTCATCTACAGGGAGCGTCCTTCCATGATTCGCCACTCATCCGCGATCGCGGCTCGTGCCGCTTTTGGCATGTCCCTGCTGGGCATGCTCGCCGCCGGACCCGCCGGGAGCCGGCCCGCTGCCGCCGCCGACTGGCCGACCTTCCGCGGAAGTGACCGGACGGCCGTGGCCCCGGACACCAACCTGCTCGAAGAATGGCCGGCGGCAGGCCCGCCCTTGGCCTGGGAATCGGCCGGTGCCGGTCGCGGCTATGCCAGCTTGGCGATCGCGGGGGAGCGTATCTACACCCTCGGCGACCGCTGCTCCACCGCCGAGGACGCCGATGAATACTTGACCTGCTACGAGCGCGACGGCGGGCGGCAGCTGTGGCGGACGAAGACCGGCACCGCCTGGAACAGCGGCCAGCCGACCTGGCAGAGTTCCCGCAGCACGCCCACCGTCGATGGCGACGCGGTCTATGTGCTGAGCCCCTTCGGGATTCTGCTGTGCTGCGACGCTGCCAGCGGACAGGAACGCTTCCGCGTGAACCTCGAGACGGCCTTCGGCGGCAGCAAGGGAGATTCCTGGGGCTACAGCGAATCGGTCACGATCGACGGCGACCGGCTTGTCTGCACCCCCGGCGGTGAGAAGGCCACGATGGTGGCCCTCGACAAACGCAGCGGCAAGCCGCTGTGGGCCTGCCCGATGAAGGGCGACCGCGGCGCCGGCCACTCCTCGATCGTGATCTCGGAAGTCGGCGGGCGGCGGCAGTATGTGCAGACCACCGCCGCCGGCTGCTTCGCGGTCGATGCCGAAACCGGCCGTTTCCTCTGGGCCTACCCGATCGACAAGACCACCGCCGTGATCCCGACTCCAATCGTGCGGGGCGATCTCGTGTTCTTCGCCGCCGGCTACAAACGGGGCGGGGCGCTGGTCAGGCAGGTGCCCGGCCCCGGCGGGACGATTCGGGCCGAGGAGATCTATCCGCTCAATCCCGACCTGGCCAACAAGCACGGCGGGATCGTGCTCGTCGGCGAGCACCTCTACGGCGACTCCGACGACAAGGGAATTCCCTTTTGCGCCGAGCTGTTGACCGGGAAAATTCTTTGGAAAAGCCGTGGCAGCGGGCGGAAGTCGGCGGCGATCGCGGCGGCCGACGGGCACCTCTACGTGCGGTTCGCCGACGGTATGCTGGCGTTGGTGGAGGCCACGCCGGAGGAATACCGGGAGAAGGGTTCCTTCCAGATTCCCCACAGCGAGGAGGATGATGCCCGACCGAGCTGGTCGCATCCGGTGATCCTCGACGGGAAGCTCTACCTCCGCGAGGGCGACCACCTGCTCTGCTACGACCTGCGGGCCGGCTGAGCGTCGGCGGGCTGTGGAGCCTCACCACCAGCCGGCCAGTTCTCCGGCCCGGCGACCGAAGAGAATCAGACCGATCACCGCAGCGGTGGCCGCCGCGAGAAAGACCGCGGCGCTCGCCATGTCGAGGGCATCCCGCAGCCGCGGATGCCGGCGATGGTCGACCGCCTTGGCGAGCGACTCAATCGAGGTGTTGAAGACCTCGGCGGTGAGCACGATCCCGATCGCCCCGACAAGCAGGCACCACTCGATCAGCGAGACCCGCAGCACGAGGCCGGTGGCCACCACGGCCGCGGCCATCAGCAGGTGCACGGCAAAGCTCGACTGGCTTCGCACCGCCCGCACGAGCCCGCGGAAGGCGTCGGCAAACTTCGCCCGCCAGCGGCGGCGGCGGAAGGGAGGCTGCGGCGTCATTCCCTGAGCCTAGTCGGTTTGCCGGGGCCGCGGGAGCGGCGGACTCATTTTCGGCACAGCCGTCGAAGGCCGCACAAACGACACACTCGTTGGAGAATCCCATCGATTGCAGCCGCAGGACGCAGGAGGCCGACATCATCGACGAAGGATTTCCCCACCAGGCCGCGAATCGCGTCGCGGCAGACTCTCCGCTACGGAACCATGTGGAAAAGTTTTTTCATCGCTGCGGGCATCTTTGCGTGCATTCTTGGCGTGGAGTTGCTGGTGATCGATTCGGCCCTGGTCGCCTCCGGTGACGGCGTTCGCAACATCGTGGCCCCCGACTGGGCGCCGTGGAGCCTGATCTCCGGCGGCGCCGTCGTGATTCTTCACTTCTGCACGCTGCCAAAAAAAATCGCCTTCTAGCCGCCCGCGGAAAACCGGGACGGGAGCGATTGAGCGGCCACCCGCAGGGCGGACCGGGTCGGAAAATGGGGACGGGAGCGATTTACCGGCCGCCCAAAGGGCGGACCGGCCCTCGCCGGGGTCGGAAAATGGGGACGGGAGCGATTTACCGGCCGCCCGCAGGGCGGACCGGCCCTCGCCGAAGGCGAGGGTGCCTTCGCATAAATCGCTCCCGTCCCCTTTTCGACTCATTTTCCCACTGCCTTCGCATAAATCGCTCCCGTCCCCATTTTCCGACTGCCTCAGCATAAATCGCTCCCGTCCCTGTTTTCGTACAAGCGTGTCGTAACGTTTCCGGGAGCTTGCGACGGCGGTATGAACAGCCGGAAAGTCGTGGCGTGAAACTGCTCGGCATAACGCTTCGCCTCACAACCTCGGCGTCCTCGTCGCCACGCTTCTGCCATGCCGGTCTGCTCGCCGTCGCGGGCTGAGTTCCTGACAGGCAGCTACAACCACCGGCTCGGTTTTCCAGACATCCTCGGCCGACGACACCACGGCTGTTGTGGGGAAATGGCATCTCGGACCCGCCCGTAAGGAGCCTTCCACGCCTGGCAGACTGTGGATCAAGTTCTGCCGCCGCAGGACGCGACCGGCGACCCCCACCTCGGCTTTTGGGAGTCGCTCACGTGGGCTTTGTTCGCCCGCATCCGCGGGCAGGGGACCATGGAGGGCTTTTTCCACGGGCAGCTGGGTGGTCCGGTCACCGGCCCGGGGAGGCTCGGCAGGATGGAGCGAAAAAAAATCGCTCCCGTCCCCATTTTTTTGGGGGGTGGGCAGATTCGGGCCCCGCGGGCTAGCGTTTCGCGGTTCGCGGAGTGTTTTTGTGACCCTCCACCACGTACCACACGAGGACTCGCATCATGCCGATTCCAACACTGGCCAAGAATCAAGCCCTCTGCCTGCACGTTTTTGTATCGCTCTTCACCGCCCTCGCGGTGCCCGCCAGCCTCGGCACGGCCGCAGAGCTTGGCGGCATCGTCGTCGCAGAGGCCACGCCGATCGCCCTCTCACACTCCGAGCTGGCTGTGATCGAAGCAACCAATCAGGCCCGCATGCGACACGGTCTTGCCCCCCTCTCGATCGACACTCGTCTGATGCACTCCGCCCGCGGCCACGCATCAAGCATGGCCGCACGCAACAGCCTCGTGCACACCTCAGCGATGGTCGCCGAGAACATCGCCATGGGCCACCCGTCCGGCAACGAAGCGGTGGGTGGCTGGATGACCTCACCGGGCCACCGGCAGAATCTGCTCGACCCGCGGCACACCCGAATTGGCGTGGCCCTGGCCCACTCGGCCAGCGGCACCCCCTATTGGTGCCAGCAGTTCCGCTAAATCGACAGGCCTCGATCGGCACATCTGGGTCGACATGATCGCCGATTGCGGCGGCGCGGAGAAATTTTCTGCTTTTTCCGCACGCCGCCAACGGGCGAACTACACTCGATGAGACGGCGCAAGAACGCCCTTTCCCCGAGCGTGATGACCCATGTCGACCGGCCCCCGCATGCCGCAGTTTCAGTTTCCCCCGCTCGAGCCGGGCCGCGGCCGTCTGCTGCTTGCCGCCGGCGTGGCGGGCATCGTGCTGCTGTGGATGCTTTCAACCTGCTTCTACTCGGTGGGCACCGAGAGCGTAGGCGTGGTGCAGCGGTTCGGCCGCTACGTGGGCACCGTTGACTCTGGCCTGCGGTTCAAGCTGCCCTTTGGCATCGACCGGGTCACGATCCTGCCGGTCAAGCGGCAGCTGAAGCTGGAGTTTGGCTTCGGTTCCCCGGGGGCGAGCAATCCCTACCAAGTTTCCCGCGAGGCGGAGGCCGAGGCCGACATGGTCACCGGCGACCTCAACGCCGCCCATGTCGAGTGGGTCGTGCAGTACGAAATCAATGATCCCCGTGAATTCCTCTTCAACCTCCGCGAACCGGTGGCCACCCTCCGCGACCTCTCCGAGAGCGTGATGCGGGAGGTCGTTGGCGATCGCACTGTCGACGAGGTGCTCACGATCGGCCGGCAGGGCGTGGAGACCGCGGCGATCGAGAAGCTGACCACGCTCGTCCGTGGCCTCGAGATGGGCCTCTCGGTGCAGCAGGTCCAGCTGAAAAACGTCCATCCTCCCGCGGCGGTGCAGCGGTCCTTCGACGAGGTCAACCGCGCCCAGCAGGAGCGGGAGCAGATGATCAACCAGGCCAACGGCGAGTACAACAAGGTCGTGCCCAAGGCCCGCGGCGAGGCCGAGCGAAGCATCAGCGGTGCGGAAGGCTATGCACTCGAACGGGTCAACGAGGCCGAGGGCAACGTGGCCCGCTTCGAAGCCCTGCTCGCGGAGTTCGAGAAGGCCCCCGAGGTGACCCGCCAGCGGCTCTACCTCGAGACGATGGGCGAGGTGATCCCGCGGCTCGGCAGTAAGGTCATCCTCGACGACAATGCCCGCCAGTTGCTGCCGCTTCTCAATCTCGGCCCGGCGGCCGGTGCCAGGCCCACGCCGGCCCGCAAGCCCTGACGCCACCACGCCCCGGAATCCTGCGATGCCCTCCCGCGACAATTCCCTGCTCCTGCTACTGCTGACGCCCATCGGCGCGATCCTGCTGCTCGTGGCCGCCGTGCTGCTGCTGGGCAGCGCCTACACGATCGACCAGACCGAGCAGGCGGTGATCACGCAGTTTGGCCGGCCGGTCGGCGAGCCGATCAACGCCGGTGATTCCGACGGTGCCGGGCTGCACTTCAAGATGCCGGTCGTGCAGAAAGTCAACCGCTTCGAGAAGCGAATCCTGGAGTGGGACGGCCAGCCCAACCAGATGACCACCCGCGACAAGCTCTACATCGTCGTCGACACCTTCGCCCGCTGGCGGATCGCCGATCCGCTGAGGTATTTCCAGAGCCTGCGGGACGAGCGAAGCGCCCTCTCGCGGCTCGACGACATCATCGGCAGCGAACCCCGCAACGTGATCGCCCGCCACGACCTGATCGAAGTGGTCCGCAGTGAGAAGGAGCGGGTGCCCGAACAGGATGAGACCCTTGTCAAGGCAGGTGCCAACGTGGGCAGGCTGCCTCCAGTTCGCTTCGGCCGACCGCTGCTCGAGGACGAGATCTTCTCCGCCGCGATCCCCAAGGTAAAGATCTGGGGCATCGAACTGCTCGACGTGCAGATCAAGCGGATCAACTACAAAAGCGACGTGATCGAGAAGATCTACGACCGCATGATCTCCGAGCGGCTGCAGATCGCCGAGCGGTTCCGCTCCGAAGGGGCCGGCGAGGCAGCCAAGATCGACGGTCGACGCGAGCGGGACCTCCGCGAAATCGAGTCGACCGCCTATCGCGCGGTGCAGGAGATCCGTGGCAAGGCCGATGCGGCCGCCTCGGCGATCTACGCCCGGGCCTACACGTCGAGCCCCTCCGCGGCCGACTTCTACCGCTTCACCAAAACACTCGACACGTATCGCGAGGCTCTCCGCGGCGACACCACGCTCCTGATGACGACCGAGAGCGACTTCTTCAACCTCCTGAAGTCGGCCGATCCACAAAGCCTCGGGCCGAAAAGCCTCGAGCCGACCGGCGAGTGAATCCGCACCGCGAGCCGCGCCGGAAAACCCCGCGGCCCGTGAGCCCGCGATCTCCGGCTCACCGACGCTGCCGCTCCACAGCCTCGACCTCACCGGAGAGATCCCGGTCCACGGCAGCGGCATTGAAGGCCTCTGACTGCCCCAGCCGCACGAGCCACTCGCCGCAGGCGTCGTAGGTCAGGCGTCCCTCACGGACTGCCAGCTCGAGCACGTGGCCTCCCACGCGTCGATCGCCCGAGAGAAAGTGCCAGTGCCAGCCGGGCACGTTGAGCCCCCGCGTCCAGGCCGGGCACCGCAGGCCCACGAGGGTGCCGCTGGCATCGGCATGGCTCCATTCGGCCTGTTCGTGGGCCACCTCCGCCAGCGGGCGGTAGGGCTTCTCCTGCCGCCGCACGCTCCGCAGACGAACCGTGGCGAGCGTCGCGTCGACACGGACGGCGAGAAAGTTGTTGGCATGGTCGTTGCCCGCGCGGGCCACCGCGGCATCGATCGCCGCCTCGAGGTCAGAGAGCGACTCAGCCCGCGGGCAGGGCAGCTCGGCATCCGCGGCAAAGGGGGTGACAACCGCGAAGGGTGTCGTCGTGGTCGGATCGACACGCCGCACCTCTCCCTCGCCGGTCACCTGCCAGGCCTCGCCGTCGAGCACCACCAGCTCACCGTCGAGCCGGTCGAGGGTGCCCAGGCCGAAGTCTCCCGCGGCGAGCAGCTCCGCGATCGTCAGCTCGCCGTCGTAGCGGCCGAGCATCAGGCTGTTGATCAGCGAAACCTGGGTCACCCGATCGGCAGCCTCACCCCGAAAGTCCCGCCGGGGTGCGGCAGGCTCTCCGGGCGGGAGCCGCGTGCAGCCGACCAACGCAATCACCGCAGCGAAGCAGCCGGCCCTGCGTAAACCGTCGGAGGGCTTCATCGGCCCACTGCCGCGGCCTGCCGGGTCGCTCGCCCGTCTGCCGCGGCGTGTTCGTCGGGGCAATGGAGGCGGAAGGTCTTGTAGCCGCCGCCAAGGTTGGCCACATCGAAGCCGTGCTGCAGCAGGATCCGCGTGGCGAGATAGCCCCGGTAGCCAACCTGGCAGTAGCACAGCACGCGGCGGTCCCTGGGAAGCTCGCCGAGCCGTGCTCGCAATTCTTCAACCGGGATGTTGATCGCGGCGGGGAGATGCCCACGGGCAAACTCCTCTGGAGTGCGGACGTCGAGCGGAATCTCGGCCTCACCCGCCTGCGACCGCTCGGCGAAGCCGGGCTCGAGCACCGTTTCCATGTCGGCCTGGGGATGGTCACCCCGCAGCAGGCCCGCGGCCACGAAGCCCACCATGTTGACCGGGTCCTTGGCCGAGCCGTATTGCGGGGCGTAGGCCAGTTCCGTCTCCTCCAGGTCATAGACCGTGAGTCCCGACTGAATCGCGATCGCGATGACGTCGATCCGCTTGTCGACGCCGTGACCGCCAACTGCCTGGGCCCCGAGGATGCGGCCCTGGCGTGGTCCCGGCTGCGGATCGAAGAGCAGCTTGAGGGTCATCGACTCGGCGCCGGGGTAGTAGCCGGCATGGTTGGCCGGATGAACGTAGACCTTGCGGTAGTGCCGACCCTCGCGACGAAGCTGTTTTTCGGAGAAGCCGGTGGAAGCCGCGGTGACCTCGAAGACGCCGACCACCGAAGTCCCTTGGGTGCCGCGGTAACGGCTCTCGCGACCGAAGACTGCGTCGGCGGCGATGCGGCCCTGGCGGTTGGCCGGCCCGGCGAGGGGAATCTGGGCCGGCTCCCCAAAGATGGCCTCGCGGATCTCGGCCACGTCACCGACCGCATGGATCGCCGGGTCACTCGTTCGCATCTGTTCATCGACACGAACTCCGCCCCGTGGGCCGATCTCGAGGCCCGCCTCCACAGCGAGGGTGTTGAGCGGCCGCACTCCCACCCCGACCACGACCATTCCTGCAGGGAGCCGTTCGCCCGATGCGAGGCAAACCTCGAGCCCCTGCCCCACCTGCTCGAAGGCAACCGCCGAGTCACCCAGCCGCAGATCCACATCATGGCGAACGAGGCTTGCCAGGATCGGCGTGGTCATCTCCGCGTCGAGGGGCGGCAGCAGCTGTTGCTGGAGTTCCACGATCGTCGTCGCCACCCCACGATGGACGAGGTTCTCGGCAAACTCCAGGCCGATGAATCCACCGCCGACCACCACGGCCCGCTTGAGCCCCGCGTCGATGCCCGCCTTGATGCGGTCGATGTCCTCCAGGGCCCGCAGGGTGAAGATCCCCGGCAGGTCGATTCCGGGAACCTCCGGTGTCACCGGCACGGCCCCCGGGGCGAGCACGAGGCGGTCGTATGACTCCTCGTATTCCCGCCCCGTTTCCAGCTCCCTCACGCGAACACGCCTGGAGTCGCGGTCGATCGCGAGCACCTCATGCCGGGTGCGGACGTCGATCGCGAAGCGGCGGCGGAGCCGCTCGGGCGTGGTCACGACAAGTTTCTCGCGGGAGTCGATCACTCCGCCGGCGTAGTAGGGCATGCCGCAGTTGGCAAACGACACGTCCGGACCCTTCTCGAAGAGGATGATCTCGGCATCCTCGGAAAGGCGGCGGGCTCTGGTGGCGGCCGACGCACCGCCGGCAACGCCGCCGACGATGAGCAGCTTGACGGGCCTCACGGCTGACTGGCTGGCGGGATTGATGGGGCTCACGGTCCTCAGGGTCCTCAGGGTCCTCAGGGTCCTCGCCCGCGGAGGCCGACTGCCGCCGGGTCATGGCCGGGGGCGATCGTGGTCAGTGGCGGATCAGTCCAGTCGGCGAGGGCACGATCGAAACATCGTACCACGGCCACATCCTCCGGCACACGGAATCCCCCGAGCCGCGGCCTTTGTGACCGCGAACCCATTTCGGATGGCACACGGCGATTATTGAGTGACAACTCCGTCACTCTGGCGGAGAGATGGTCCGATCACTCCACCTTTGCCAGCAGCGGTAGCCGCTCCCGGGAAGACACCACGACCCCGCCGGGTTTCTCGATTGTCACGGCGAACATTGTCGGCTGTGCGACGCGAATCGCCGGGCGGATCGGGACCACCACCTCGCCGCCCTCCGGCGGGATGTCGAAAACGCCGCCATCGATCGGAAAGCGTTCATCCTGCCGGGCGTCAAAAATCCAGAGTTGGTATTGTTCGACCCGAGAATCGTTGGCGGGGAGACCGCGAAACCGCAGGTAACCCTGCTGACCCTTGGTGCTCCAAACGACATCGCCACTGGCAACTGCGGCTGCAGGATCGTCGGTGGCCGTCCAGGGTAGCCGCAGCACCTCGTCGCCCTCACCGGCCACCAGCCGGGCCCGGGCCGCGGCAGGCGAAGGCTCAAACGGCAGGCTCCAGGCCTGCATCCAGCCGAGGACCGCCACCAGCAGGCTCGCCGCGGCGAGGATCCAGGGCAGGCCGATCGGCGACGCACGCCCCGGCCCGCGATCCGGCAGGTCGAAGCCCGGTGACGACCCTGCCCCGCCTGACGACGGCAGCGTTGCACCGACTGTGGCCGCCGCCTCGATAGCAAGTTTCGTCCGGAGTGACTCAGGCAGCGGCTGATATCCCTCCACGGCCGCCGCCAGCGCCACCTCCGCGGCAACCCGCTCCCACGGGTCTTGCAGATTCGCCCCACCCGCTGCCGACCGGCCTTCAGCGTGGCCCGAGAGTGTGGCCACCACGCGATCGAAACGCTCTTCGTCGCCGTCTTGATGATCGAACCTGCTCATGCCACACCTCCCTGCTGCGGCTGGGGATCGAGCAACTCCCGCAGCCGGATCAGCCCACGGCGGATCTTCGACTTCACCGTGCCGAGCGGCTGTCCGGAGCGGCTGGCCACCTCGGCATGGCTCATGCCGTCGCAGACCGACCATTCGATGAACCGCCGCTCGTCATCCCCCAGCCGCGTCAGCCCCTCACGAGCCCTGGCGGCCTCCTCGGCAAGTTCCACCGGACAGCCCACCGGCGGCTCGGCGGGCGTGCCATCAAGCTGGTCTTCGCAGACCATGGTTGGCTGACGCTGGCTGCGACGGTGGCGGTCGATGAGTCGGCGGCGGGCGATCATGGCAATGAACGTGGCCTCGGTGGCAATCTCCTCGTCGAATCGGCCCGCCTGCCTCCAGATTTCCAGAAAGATTTCCTGGGTCGCCTCCTCGGCATCATCGCGAGCCCGGCACATCCGCAACGCAAGCGACCAGACCAGCCCGCCATAACGACCGAGACAAGCCTCCACCGCCTGGGAATCTCCGGCAGCAACACGTGGCAGGATCGAGTCTGGCATCGAATCAAGTAGCGGCACGGAGAAACAGCTGGCCAAAACGAGCGGTAGCCGCGGGGGGCCGAGGCCGCCCCGCGGTACCGCCACATTCTAGCTACTCGTTTCGGCGTGGCCGAATCGGCTCACTGCGGCAGAATTACCGAGTCGATCACGTGGATCACGCCGTTGGTGCAGCCGATGTCGGTCTTCACGACGTTCGCGTCGTCGACCTTCACCTTGCCCCCATCGACGGTGATCTTGACGGGGCTGCCCTGCACCGTCTTGGCCTCGGAAAGCTTGACGACATCAGCCGCCATCACCTTCCCGGGGACGACGTGGTAGGTCAGAATCCCGACGAGCTTCTCCTTGTTCTCCGGCTTGAGAAGCGATTCCAGCGTTCCCTTCGGCAGTTTGGCGAAGGCGGCGTCGGTCGGAGCAAAGACCGTGAACGGGCCGGCCCCCTTGAGCGTCTCCACGAGCCCGGCCGCCTTCACGGCCGCCACGAGGGTGGTGAAGTCGCCAGCACCCACCGCCGTATCGACGATGTCCTTGGCCTGCGTGGCATGCACCACCTGCACCACGTGGGTCTTGCCCGAGAGCGGGCACTCGTCGGCAAACGCCGTCGTGGCCGCAAGCATCGCCGCCACGGCCGTCATCGAAGTCATCATCCGGGTCATATCACACCAGCTTTCTTTTACGAGCTGCGAAACGATGGCAAGCTCTCGAAATCACACTTCCGTGGCCGGCCATTCCGACCACGTCTCCTGCATACGCCGGAAGCCCGCGATTGGATGCAAGAATTTCGTGAAGGCTTCCGCAGCGGCTGATATGCTGCGGAAAACCGCGTCCACCCGCCCTGGAATTCCGCATGCTCGCCTCCCTCCTGCACACCTACGCACTCAACCTCGGCTACGCCCGCAAACTGGTGGCCGACCTGCAGCCCGACCAGATGGCCCTCCAGCCGGCGGCCGGAATGAACCATCCCGCCTGGGTGCTTGGCCACCTTGCCCTGACCGCCGACATGCTCGGCGGCATGCTCGGCTGCGAGCCCCTCTGCCCGCCGGAATGGCAAACGCTCTTCGGAATGGACTCCACTCCGAGCGACGATCCGGCCGCATACCCCTCCCGCGACGAGCTGCTTACGACGCTCGAGAAGGCCCATACGGCCATTGCAGCAGCGGTCGAGAGGCTCCCCGAGGACCGCTGGGGCGAACCAACGCCGCTGGAGGCTGTGCGGGGATTCCTGCCGACTTTCGGCGATGCGATCGTGTTCGTGACCACCTCCCACGAGATGATGCACCTCGGCCAGCTCTCAGCCTGGCGGCGTGTGGCCGGTCTGCCGAGAGTGTGATATGCCAAGGGGCGCCGTCGCGGTGGCAGCGGCCGCGACGGCGGCGTACAACCAAACCCCTCGACCAATTTCAACGGGCCCGTAGCTCAGTGGTTAGAGCAGGGGACTCATAATCCCTTGGTCGGGTGTTCGAATCACCCCGGGCCTACTTCGGTTTCGTTCCGTGTTTTCAGGCACAGAACGCTTCTCCGGGGGTGCGGCGTCAGCACCCCCGGAAGTGGCACTGTTAGCAAAACTGTTAGCAAAAGGCCCCGCGAACACCCGCTGGAGGGCCTCGAAGGCCGCCCAGGCCGCCTCCGCCGTCCGCTGGGCGTCGGTGCCGACGTAGAACCGCAGGGTCGTCTCGATCGACTCGTGCCTCATCAGTTCCATCAGCTGGGCGGGCATCAACCGCGCCGCCCACCGCACGCCGAACGCGCGGCGGAAGTCGTGGGCCGAGGCGTACTTCACCTTCTCGGGGTCTTTGGGGTTCACGTAGACCTTCACGCCCGCCGCCTTCCCGATCTTCGAGACGATCTTCGACACCTCCCAGTCGCGGTACCGCCCCTGCCGGCCGTCGAGGTGG
>CAZRKH010000138.1:0-4954 GCA_964600785.1 uncultured Chitinophagaceae bacterium | reverse complement strand
GGGGGGGGGGGGGCGGCGGGTGCGGGGGGGGGGGGGCCCCCCCGGGGCCGGGCGGCCTGTCGGCCGCCGCGGGGAGGTGACCGTGGTGCCCAAAGATGCCCTGGTGCTCGGGGGCCGCCAGCCGCTGGTCTTTCGTGTCGAGCCCGCGGGAGACCGCAGCGGGACCGTGCGGCCGGTGCCGGTCACGCTGGGGGCCACCGTGGCGGGCTATGTCGAGGTCAGCGGGGGCCTCGAGCCGGGCGATTTGGTCGTGGTTCGCGGCAACGAGCGGCTGCGGCCGGGAGCGGAGGTCGGCTTCGAGCCGCCTCGGCCCGGCACTGCGAAGGCGGGGGCCGCCCGATGAACCTCATCGAGGCCTGCGTTGGGAATCCCGTGAAGGTGGCAGTGGGGGTGCTGCTGCTGACGCTCTTCGGCGGCCTGGCCCTGGTCACGATGCCGATCCAGCTCACGCCCGAGGTTCAGATTCCCACGATCAGCGTCGCCACGAGCTGGCGCGGGGCAAGCCCGCAGGAGATCGAGCGGGAGATCGTGCAGCCCCTCGAAGAGCAGCTTCGCAGTGTGGAGGGGCTCGTCAAGCTGTCGAGCACGTGCAGCGATTCGTCCGGAGAAGTGACCCTCGAATTCGCCATCGGCACCAACATGGACCAGGCCCTCGTCAAAACCAACACCAGGATCCAACAGGTCCGCGACTGGCCGATCGACGCCGACCGCCCGGTGATCAAAACCTCCAATTCGAACGACCGCCCGATCGCCTGGCTGATCCTCGGCAATGCCCCGCCCGACCCGGAAAAAATCGCCGCTGCCGCGGCCGAGCATCCCAAACTCGCCGCCGAACTCGACCGCGTGGCCGTCGCCCGTTCGAACGACCTTGCCCTCTACCGGCTGCGGAAACTGGTGGCGGCCCACCCTGAGCTCGCGGGCCTGCTGCCGCCGCAGGTCGACGTGGAAGCGGTGCGGCGGATGGCCGAGGACGAGATCGAGAGCCGGCTGGAGCGGGTGCCGGGCGTCTCGAGCGTGGATTTGGTCGGCGGCCGTGAGGATGAGCTGCAGGTAATCGTCGACCCACAGAAGCTCGCTGCGAGGCAGCTGACCATCGAGGACGTCCGCCTGGCGTTGGCCGGACAAAACCAGGACACCTCCGGCGGCGATTTCTGGGAAGGGAAGCGGCGGTACGTGGTCCGCACGGTCGGGCAGTTCCGCTCTCCCGAGCAGGTCGAGGGGGTGATCATCACCCGTCGCGACGGCCGGCCTGTCTACGTTCGCGACGTGGCCCGTGCCCGACTGGGCACCCGCAAGCCCGACGGTGTCGTGCGTCGCTTCGGGTCCCGCAACATCGCCGTTCGCGTGCAGCGGGACCAGCAGTCCAACGTGCTCGAGACGATGGCCGCCCTGCGGACGATGGCCGAACAGATCGACCGCACCGTGCTCCGCAAGAAGGGGCTGAGCCTCACGCTGGTCTACGACGAAACCACCTACATCGACTCGGCGGTGGGCCTCGTCGGCAACAACATCGTGATCGGCGGCACGCTCACGATCCTCACGCTGCTCGTTTTTCTGCGGAGCCTGCGGAGCACGGTCGTGGCTGCCGTGGCGATTCCGGTGAGCGTGGTCGGCACCTTTTTGTTCCTCTCGCTCTTCGGGCGGTCGCTCAACGTGATCAGCCTCGCGGGGATGGCCTTCGCCGTGGGCATGCTCGTGGACAATGCCGTGGTGGTGCTGGAAAACATCGTCACCAAGTGGACCGCCGGCGCGGACGCCCGCGCGGCGGCCGTCCGCGGGGCCGGCGAGGTCTGGGGGGCGGTGCTGGCGAGCACGCTCACGACCGTGGCGGTTTTTCTGCCGGTGCTCTTCGTGCAGGAGGAGGCGGGGCAGCTCTTTGGCGACATCGCCCTGGCGATCAGCGGGGCGGTGGCGCTGTCGCTGGTGGTCTCGGTGCTCGTGGTGCCCACCGCGGCGGCCTGGCTGCTGGCCGGCCGCGGCCCCGGCGGCTCCTCCGCACGCCCGCGCGGCGACGCCGCGACTCGGGCCGGCGGGCGGCTCACCGCCGGCCTGCTGGCGGTGCTCCGCTGGCTGCTGGCCGGCCCCTGGCGGCAGTTGGCCGGGGCGACGGCGATCGTGGCCGCGGCGGTCTGGGCCACCTGGATGCTGCTGCCGAAGGTTGAGTATCTTCCCGAGGGCAACCGCAACCTCGTGTTCGGAATCCTGCTGCCGCCGCCCGGCTACAACCTCGACGAACTGCTGCGGATGAGCGATGTGGTGGAGCAGCGGCTGCTGCCCTACTGGGACGTCGAACCGGGCAGCGTCGAGGCCGCCGCCCTCGACTACCCCGTGCTCGGCGATTTCTTTTTCGTCGCTCGCGGCGAGCGGGTGTTTCTGGGCCTGCGGGCCCTCGACCCGCTCTCCGCCTCAAAGCTGATTCCTCTGGTTCGCGAGGTGGCCGGCGACCTGCCCGGCACCTTCGCGGTGGCCAAGCAGTCGAGCCTCTTCGAGCGGGGCATCGGCTCCGGCCGGACGATCGACGTGGAGATCACCGGGCCCGATCTGGAGAAGCTCGTGGACCTCGGGGGCCGTGTGATGGGGATGCTCGCCGAGGCGACCCCGGGCAGCCAGAATCTGCCCAAGCCCTCGCTCGATCTCTCCAGCCCGGAGGTCCGGCTCTACCCCAGGCTCGAGCAGTCGGCCGACATGCAGCTCGATGCCCGTCAGCTCGGCTACATGGTCGACTGCCTCGTCGACGGCGGGTATGCCACCGACTACTTCCTCGGGGCTGACCGCATCGATCTGGTGATCAAAGGCGAGGAACGGTTCGTGCAACGAACGCAGGACATTCGCAGCCTGCCGGTGGTCACCCCCGGCGGCCAGCTGGTCCCTCTGGAGAGCGTGGCGGAAATCCGCGAATACTCGAGCGGCCCCGAGCAGATCCTCCATCGCGAGCGGCAGCGGGCGATCACGGTGCAGGTCACACCGCCGCCGGACATGCCGCTGGAAGAGGCCCAGGACCGGATCGCCGAGATGGTGGTCGCCCCGATCGAGGCCTCAGGCGACCTCGACGGCGGCTATGCGATCACCCTCGGCGGCACCGCCGACAAGCTGCGGGCCACCTGGGAAGCCCTCTGGTTCAACCTGGCCCTGGCCGGGGTGATCACCTACCTGCTGATGGCGGCCCTCTTCGAAAGCTGGTTCTACCCGCTGGTGATCATCGCGGCGGTGCCCCTGGGGAGCGTGGGCGGGCTGCTGGGCCTGGCCGCGATCAATGTCCTCGGCCGGCCCTTCGGCATCTTCCAGCCGCTCGACGTGCTCACGATGCTCGGCTTCGTGATCCTCATCGGCACGGTCGTCAACAACCCGATCCTGATCGTCTACCAGTCGCTCAATCTCGTCCGCAACGAGGGCTTCGCGGCCCGCGAGGCGATCCTCGAGGCGGTTCGCAGCCGGCTGCGGCCGATCTTCATGACCACGCTCACCACCGTGCTCGGCCTCTTGCCGCTGGTGCTCTTTCCCGGGGCGGGCAGCGAACTCTATCGCGGCCTTGGCAGCGTCCTGCTCGGCGGCCTGCTGCTCTCCACGCTGGTCACGATCGTGCTCGTGCCGCTGTTGCTCGGCCTCTGCTTCCAGGTCTTCGAGACCGGCCCCAACAACTCTTCCCAGCCGCCCCTGCGGCAGCATCGGCGAGCTCTCGAGCCGGCGGCAGTCTGAGGTTTCAGCCCGCGGCCCGCCCTCAATACCTGCTCGAGCAGCTGTTGCACAGCCGGGCCACGTCCTTGGGGAACGCCCCCTGGCAGATGAAGCATTTCGTGCGGAGCCGACTCGCGCAGCTGTTGCAGAGCCTGGCGATATCCTTGGGGAACGCCCCGTTGCAGATCACGCATTTTGAGCGGTACCGCGACGAGCAGCTGTTGCACAGCCGGGCCGGATCGGCGGGGAAGGCCCCGCCGCAGCTGCAACATTTGTTTTGCAGGCCGGCATCCGCCTCGCCGGACGCGGTGCTCATCGTCCCGCCGACCACGGCGACCGCGAGCACGCTCGTCGCCGCAAGGCATGCGAGGATCGCCGCACGGACCATTCGGTTGCCTCGCATTGGTTGCCCTACTTCTTCTGCTCGTTGATCGCCCGCAGGACCCACATGAACAGCAGCAGCGTGCCAAGCGGCACGCCGAAGGCGGTCGGTGTTTCCAGGATGTTTTCCGCAAGCAGCATCAGATTAGATGGCTCTCACCATCTCCTCCAGCCAGTCCACCACGAAGCCCCCACCACACTCGCTGCAGGAGTACGTCTCCTCGCCGCAGGCGTCGTTGACCGGCACCGAAAGCAGTTCGCTGCAGTGCGGGCAGTCGACTTCCGCGGATCCTGTGACCGAGCCGGGAAACAGAATGTCGTAGACGAGCGGGTCGGTTGGATCGAGCATGTCGTGTCCTCGCGTCGTCGGCCCCTTCGGCGGAGGAGCCTACCCCGTCGCGAGGGGCTTTGTCGAGCGGCGGTCGTGCCGAAACCGGTTTCGTGGGCACCTGTCTGTGGGTGCCGTTCCCGCCGGGCGGCTGACAGTGGGCGAGGGCCGCACCCGGCTCGAGCGAAAAGAAGAGGCGCCGGTGGGAGTCGAACCCACGATGGCGGATTTGCAATCCGCTGCCTTAGCCACTTGGCTACGGCGCCGTGTTTGGGAATTGATGCGACGATTCCTGTGAGCGTCGCGTGAGCGTCCTTCCTTCACGCTAGGGGATCGATCGCAAAGCCGTCAAGTTTTCCGACTTGGGCAGACTTTTCCGGCTTGCGGGCCGCGGACCCTCCGCCTTGCCCCGGCTGAACCCGTTGTGCGGATTGTATCGGCACCGCCCGGGGGCAATCTTGAGCGGCCGGTGTGGGCAGCCTGGCCGTTTGTCAGGCCCGAAACCACCGCGTATAACCCGCGACGACGCTCCGCTGCTCGCTTGACACTCCTCAGGGGAGCATCCGCCCC
>CAZRKH010000137.1:0-19185 GCA_964600785.1 uncultured Chitinophagaceae bacterium | reverse complement strand
CGCAGCGTGATCTCCGCGATCGGGGCGGGCATCGGCCAGGAGGCCGGTCTTGCCAAGCGGCGGGACGACAAAGGCGTGATCATGACCGACGCCGATGTGGACGGCTCCCACATCCGCACCCTCCTGTTGACCTTTTTTTACCGCCAGATGTACCGCCTCGTGGCGGAGGGGCATGTCTACGTTGCCCAGCCGCCGCTGTTTCGGGTGCGGTCCAAAAAGCAGGTCTACTACGTGCAGACCGAAGAGGAGATGAAGGCCCAGCTGCTCGAGCAGGGCCTCGGGGACGGCCTCTTCCTCCCCGGCGACGGCCGCGAGATCGCCGGCGAGCAGATGCACAAGCTCTGCCGCACCCTTGCCGGTCTGGAGGATGCCCTGGTGGCCCTGGAGCGACGCGGGATCAGTCTCCGCGACCATGCCGACCGCCGCGACCCGGCCACCGGCAAACTGCCGATCTATCATGTCTTCTTCGGCGTCGAGGAGCGATGGTTTGCCAGCCGCGACGAGCTCGAGGCCTTCATGGCCGAAAAGGAGCAGGATACCGGCGGTGAGCTGCCGGTTGGCCGCAGCGAAGAGGGTCAGCCGGCGACCAACGGCGCGATTCCCTCCGGCGGGCACGCCGGCAGCGAACTGGTGGTGGTGGAGATGCACGAGGTTCGCAGCATCAACTCGGGTCTGGCCGACCTGGCCGAGATGGGGTTCGACATCGAGTCGCTGCTGCCCCAGGAGCGGACCGGCAGCGAGGAGCCCCGCTACATGCTGCGTCGGGGTGAGAACGAGATTGGCCTGGAGGATCTCCGCGGTCTGCTCTCGGCGGTGCGGCGGGCGGGTGAAAAGGGCCTCTCGATCACGCGGTTCAAGGGACTCGGCGAGATGAATGCCGAGGAGCTTCGCGAAACCACGCTCGATCCGGCCAACCGCACGCTCTGCCAGGTCACGATGACCGACGCGGCCGCGGCGGACGATCTCTTCCGTGTCTTGATGGGGGAGAAGGTCGAGCCGCGGCGGGAGTTCATTGAACGGCACGCCCTCGACGTGAAAAATCTCGACATCTGACCCCTGATCATCCCGGAGCCGCATCGATGCCCAAGAAGACCGTCGCCGACCTCGAGCTTGCCGGCAAGACCGTGCTCGTGCGGGTCGATTTCAACGTGCCGCAGGACGAACAAGGCGGGATCACCGATGACCGCCGGATCCGGATGGCGTTGCCGACAATCCAGGCGATTCTCGATGCGGGCGGCAAGGTGGTGCTGATGTCGCACCTTGGCCGTCCCGGCGGCAAGGGCTTCGAGCAGAAGCTCTCGCTGGCACCAGTCGCCCGCAGGCTCTCCGAACTGCTCGGCTGCCCGGTCGAGCTTGCCGCCGATACCGGCGGCCCCGATTCCCACAAAAAGGCCGCGGCACTCGCCGCGGGAGAGCTGCTCGTGCTCGAAAACGTCCGCTTCAACAAGGGGGAGAAGAAGGGGGACGACCCCGACTACATCGCGGGCCTCGCGGACCTCGCCGATGTCTACGTCAACGATGCCTTCGGCACCTGCCATCGCACCGAGGCGAGCATGTACGGCGTGCCCAAGGCGATGCGTGCGGCAGGCAAGCCGGCGGTGGTCGGGTTCCTGGTGGAGAAGGAGATCCGCTACCTTGCCGACCGAATCGCCAACCCCGCGAGGCCATTCGTGGCGATCCTCGGAGGCAAGAAGGTTTCCGACAAGATCGAGGTGATCAGCAACCTGCTCTCGATCTGCGACCACGTGCTCATCGGCGGGGCGATGGCCTACACATTCTCACTCGCACGTGGCGGGAAGACCGGCGGCTCGCTCGTGGAAACCGACAAGGTCGACCTTGCCAGGGAACTGCTGGCCAAGGGTGGCGAGAGGCTGGTGCTGCCCGTCGATACCCGCTGTGCCGACGATTTCTCATCTGCTGCCGATATCAAAGTGGTCGCTGCAGGCGAGATTCCCGACGGCTACGAGGGCCTCGACATCGGCCCGCAGACCGCCGCGAAATACGCCGGCATTATCCGGGAAGCGAAAACGGTGGTCTGGAACGGTCCGATGGGTGTCTTCGAGATGCCACCTTTCGACGAGGGCACCAAGGCGGTGGCGGCGGCCGTGGCCGATGCCACCTCAGCCGGCGGGATCACGATCATCGGCGGTGGCGACTCGGCCGCCGCGGTCGAGCAGTTTGGCTACGCCGATTCGGTGAGCCATGTTTCGACCGGTGGGGGAGCGAGCCTGGAGATGCTCGAAGGCCGTTCCTTTGACTCGGTGGCAATCCTCGACGACGCCTAGCCGACGACGCCTAGCCGACGACGCCTAGCCGACGACGCCCAGCCGACGACGCCCAGCCGACGACGCCCAGCCGACGACGCCCAGCCGACGACGCCCAGCCGACTGTGGAACAAGTCTGCCGCCGGGCACCGGCCCTTGGCGTTGGCTGGTTTTTCAGAACCACGCTACCGGCCTGAAAGCCCGGCGGTATCGCCTGGCTGCGGCGTGGCGGACCGCTCATCGGCCACGATCTCACCCTCGGCCGCTCGCTGCCGGGCGACTCGAATCTGCGTGGCGTCGACGTAGATCAGGTCGTGGCTGCTGAGACGGTGCCGCGGCACGGTGGTGTAGCGGCCGTTGGACTTGAAAATCCGCACCGAATCGATTCCTACCTCGACGAGCCGGCCGACCGTCTCGTAGTGACCGGTGTCGTCAATCCATCGTCGCACCGGCTCAGCCGGCGTCTCGACCTCACCAAAGAGGTTGTCAAACGGGTCATCGGTGCTTTCGGGCTCCTCGCCGGCGGGCTCGGCCGGGGCCGGCTCCTCGGGCGGGGCCGTTTCGGCCGGGGCCGGTTCGGACGGCATCGCGGGTTCGTCGGCCGCGTCGCCGCCGAAGAGGTCGCCCAGGCCGTCGGACGCCGGCTCGTCGGCCGGGGCGGGCGGCTCGTCGGTGGTTTCGCCAAAAAGATCGTCGAGTCCGTCGCCGGCGTCTTCAGCGGGGGCTGCTGGCGGGGCCGGTTCGGCCGGGGCCGGTGTTTCCGCGGGCATCGCAGGCTCGTCGGCCCCGTTGCCACCAAAGAGATCGTCAAAGCCGCCATCGGGCTGCGGTGAGGGAGGCTCCGCGGGGGCAGGCATCACGTCCTCAGCCGGCGGCGTTGGCTGCGAGGGGGGGAAAAGGTCGTCGGTATCTTCCGGCTGCATCGGCCCGTCGTCGGCATCAGACCCGAAAGGCGGTTCAGGCTCGGCAGGCATGTCCGGTTCGGGCTCAGGCTCGGGCTCGGGCTCAGGCTCAGGCTCGGCGGGCATGTCCGGCTCGGGTTCCGGCTCCGGATCAGCAGGTGGCTCGAGATCGGGCAGTGGCTCCTCGGCGGAGGCCGGGTTCACCGGATCGGTCTTTTTGGGCATCGGCTGGGCGGTCTCGTTCCCGGTCGGCCGTGGGTCGGGGAGCAGCACCGTCTCGGCGGGCTCACTTTCGGGAGCCTGCTCGACCACCACCTCTGTGGCCTCCTCGACAACCGCCGTGTCGCACGGGTTGCAGGCCGTCGGGCAGGCGGGCAGGGGCTCACAGGCGGGTTCGCAGGAAACCGGCAGGCATCGCTGCGGCGGGCAGTAGACCGGCGGGCAGTGCATCCGGCAGGCGGCTCGACGGGCGCGGATGCGGCACATCCGGCGGTGCAGAAACCTTCCCGCGGTGGCCGAATCGAGGGAGAGGGCAAGAGTCAGGATTCCCACGAGAAAAATGTGCAGCCAGCGACGCATGCCGTTGCCCCTTGAGACGGGAGATGTTTGATCGGGTACGAGGCCTCATGCTGCGGTGTCACGCCACCGCCTCTGCCTGAGCGCCTCCCGTTGAAATGCTAGTTTGCTCCCAACGGCCCCGCAAATCACCGACCCGAGGCCGCCTGTGGGCCGTCGACGCCCGGTTTTGGGCGGCTGCGGAGGTGCTCCGGCAGGCTGACCCCCATTGAGAGATACACACTCATCATCGCATCGACGCTCATTCCAGCCGGCACAACCTGCTCGATTGGTACAAACAGCAGCCCGCCGCCGAAGGGGACCGGGGCGGTCGGCACGATCACCATCTGGTGCTCGCGACCACCCACCAGCACCGTCTCGGGGGAGACGAGAAAGGCGAGGAAGGCGGCGGACTGCCGCTCCCCGAAGCTACAGAAAACAGGTGTCATGCCTTTGATCGCCTCGCTGTCGCGGTGGTCGAACAAATCGACGACCTGCTTCGTGGTCCCGTAGAGACTGCCGATCAGCGGAATTCGGGAGAAGAGCAGGTCGGCCAGCCGCAGCAACGCCCGGCGGGCCCCGGCTTCGACCACCGCTCCAAGCAGGAAGATCACCGCGAGCACCACGATCCAGCCCACCACGTAGGGCGCGTTGGAGCCCGGCTTGACCGTCAGCCCCAGCCCCTCGAGCAGCCCGCCGATGAGTGAGCCCGGCCCGAGCACTCCGGCGAAGAACTCCACCACCCAGACCACGATGCCCGCTGTGACCACCACCGGCAGCAGCACGAGCACCCCGGCGAGGAAGATCCCGGAAATCCGCTTCCAGGCCCATTGAATCGACTGTCGCATGCACCCACTCCGCGAGATACAAAGCCGCGATCGAGCCCCGTTTGCAGCAATCTAACATTTCCGGGGCATTTCCCCCTGCGACCGGCTGTCGGGCCAGTCGCCTCGCCGCGGGGCCGCGTATAGGATCTGGTGCGCGAGAGTGTGGCCGGAGGTGTGGAATGCAGAGCGATCCCGAACGGCCCGGCCGCGGCGAAGGTGGTGATTCCCCCGGCGGGTCGGCCACCGGCGTGGATCCCGCATGGGTCTGGCTGGCGAAGGATCGGCTGCAGGACCTGATCGACCTGTTGATCGGCGAGGGTTACCGTGTCGTTGGGCCGCAAGTGGCCGACGGGGCGGTCGTGCTGCGAGAGCTTTCGTCGGCCGGGCAGCTGCCCGCGGGCTGGCTCGATGAGCAGGATGGCGGTCACTACCGGCTCAGGCAGGATGCGTCGGCCGGCATCTTCGACCACGTCGTCGGCCCGCACTCGCTGAAGAACTTCCTCTTTCCCCCGCGAGAGACGATCGGCCGTTTCGTCCGCGAGGACGGCACCTGGCGGCAGGAGGATCATACGATCGACGAGCCGCCGCTGGCGGTGCTTGGCGTGCGGGGCTGCGACCTGGCCGCTCTCGCGATCCAGGACCGCGTCTTCCTCGGCGGGGAGCATGTCGACCCCGGCTACCGTCGCCGTCGGGAGCGGCTGTTCGTCGTGGCCGTCAACTGCCGACGTGCCGTGGCCACCTGCTTCTGCCACTCCACAGGCTGCGGGCCCGCGGCCGGCGGCGGGTTCGACCTGGCACTCACGGAGTTCGACGAGCGGTTTGCTTGCCAGATCGGTTCGCCGCGGGGAGAGGCCCTGGTGGCGGCCCTCGATGCGGCCGATCCGCTCGAGGCGTGCACCGCCGAGGAAGTCGTCGCGGCACGGGAGCAGCCCGCGGCCCTCGCCCGGTCGATGCACGCCCGGGTGGCCGAGCCCGGGCAGCCCCGGCCGCGGAGCCTCCAGACCGAAGGCATCCGCGATCTGCTCTTTGACAACCTCGAGCATCCCCGCTGGGAAGAGGTTGCCAGCCGCTGCCTCTCCTGCACCAACTGCACCCTCGTCTGCCCGACCTGCTTCTGCGCGAGCGTGAGCGAGGTGGCGGATCTCTCCGGCGAGGCCGTCGAGCGGGAACGGCACTGGGCAAGCTGCTTCACCCTCGATCATGCCCGCATGCACGGCGGCAGCGTGCGGAATTCCACCGCTTCGCGATACCGCCAGTGGCTGACCCACAAGCTCGCCGGCTGGATCGACCAGTTCGGCACCAGCGGCTGCACCGGCTGCGGGCGGTGCATCACCTGGTGCCCGGTGGGGATCGACATCACCGAGGAGGTGGCGGCGATTCGGGCCGACCCGCAGGAGGCCTCGCCGTGAGCATCTCCCCGAGCGTTCGATTCCCGGCGGCCGGATGCGTCGACGACCCTTGGCGTTCGCACACCGTGCGGATCGCCGCGATCACCGACGAGGTGCCCGGCGTGCGGACCTACGAGCTGCATTTCGAGGATCAAGAGGTCGGCCGGGCCTATCGCTTCGCGGCCGGGCAGTTCAACATGCTCCATCTGCCGGGAATCGGCGAGGCGGCGATCTCGATCAGCTCCGATGTCGAGGAGCCGGAGCGGCTGGCGCACACCGTGCGGGCTGTCGGCAACGTGACCGATGCTTTGGCCCGGATGGAAATCGGCGAGACGCTCATGCTCCGGGGGCCCTACGGTCGGCCCTGGCCGGTGGATGCCCTCGCCGGCCGGCACGCGGTGATCATCGGCGGCGGTCTGGGGCTGGCTTCGCAGCGTGCGGCGATCTACGAGCTGGCCCGTCACCGGGCCGGCTGCACGCAGGTCACGGTGATCCACGGCGCGAAGACGCCCGAAGGTCTTTTCTACACCCGTGAATACGAGTCCTGGCGGGCGGCGGGTATCGAACTGGAAATCATCGTCGATGAGCCGGCCGCCGGCTGGGACGGCCGAGTCGGTCTGGTGACCGCGGTGCTCGAGTCGATGGCGCTCGAGGGTCCGGCGGCGGTGCTCTGCTGTGGCCCCGATCCGATGATGACCGCGGTGGCCTCCACCGCCAAATCCCGCGGGGTGCCGTCGGATTCGATCTACCTTTCACTCGAGCGGAACATGGCCTGTGCGGTGCGGCAGTGCGGGCTGTGCCAGTTTGGCCCGAAATTCGTCTGCCAGGATGGCCCGGTCTTCCCCCACGCCGAGATCGCTCCGTACCTCTGCGTGCCACAGCTCTAGCGTTGAGTCAACGACATGCCCCCACCCCGTCTGGCGGTTTACAAGTTTGCCTCCTGCGACGGCTGCCAGCTGCAGCTGCTCGACGCGGCCGGAAAGCTGATGGAACTGGCCGAGAGGGTGGAGATCGCGCACTTTCTCGAGGCCTCGAGCCACGTCGAGCCGGGCCCTTACGATCTTGGTCTCGTCGAGGGATCGATCTGTACCGCCGAGGACATCGAGCGGATCCACTCGATCCGCCGCGACTGTAAGACCCTCGTCACGATCGGTGCCTGCGCCACCGCCGGCGGCATCCAGGCTCTCCGCAACTGGGGCCGGATCGACGAGTTTCTCGCGGGGGTCTACGCTTCGCCGGAATACATTTCAACCCTCGCCACGAGCACCGCCATCGCCGACCATGTGCCGGTCGATTTCGAGCTGCGGGGCTGCCCGATCGACGTCGACCAGCTGATGGAGCTGATCACGGCGGTGCTCGTGGGCCGCAAGCCGCGGCTGCCGGCTGAGAGTGTCTGCGTGGAGTGCAAGGCGGCGGGCACCGTCTGCGTGGCGGTGGCCCGCGGGATTCCCTGCCTCGGGCCGGTCACGCAGGCGGGCTGCGGGGCGATCTGTCCGGCCCACGGCCGGGAATGTTTCGGCTGCTTCGGCCCCGCCGCAGAAACCAACCTCGTGAGCCTGACCGGGTTCTACGAGCATCGCGGCACCCCGCGGGAGCGGCTGCTGCGGCTGGTCCGCGGCATCAACGGCTATGCCGGGGCTTTCCGGGCCGAGGGCGACCGGCTCGCCGGCAACACCGACTCAGGAGCGGAGTGATGAGCGGCAGCACGCGGCGATTCGAGGTCAAGCCGCTTTCGCGGGTCGAGGGCGAAGGGGCGTTGCGGGTTCGCATCGACGGGGAGCGGGTGGAGATCGCCGAATTCAATATCTACGAGCCGCCCCGCTTTTTCGAGCGGATCCTGCTTGGCCGCGAGGTTCATGAGGTGCCCGACATCACCGCAAGAATCTGCGGCATCTGCCCGGTCGCCTACCAGATGAGTTCGTGTCATGCCCTCGAGAAGGCACTTGGCGTCGAGCTCACCCCCGGGATTCGCACCCTCCGCCGGCTGCTCTACTGCGGGGAGTGGATCCAGAGCCATGCCCTGCACATCCACCTGCTTCACGCGCCCGATTTCCTCGGCTACGACAGCGGCTTCACGATGGCCGCTGAGTATCCCGAACTCGTGGAGAACGGCCTGCGGCTCAAGGCGATCGGCAATCGACTGCTGGAACTGCTCGGCGGCCGGGCGGTGCACCCGATCAATGTCACCGTGGGAGGCTTCTACAAGGCCCCCTCAGCCGCGGCGATCCGCGGGATGCTGCCCGATCTCGAGTGGGGCCTGGCGACCTCCCTCGAGCTGGCCGAGACCGTGGCCCATTTCGAGTTCCCCCGCTTTTCGCAGCGGTATGAGTGCGTGTCCCTGCGTCATGCTGACGAATACCCGATGAACGAAGGCCTGATCGTTGCCGAGGGCGGCCCGGCCGGGCCGTTGGAAATCCCCGTTGAAGACTATGGTCGGCACTTCGCCGAACGGCACGTCCCTCAGAGCACGGCGTTGCACAGCGTTCGTCTGCCCGGGGAGACGGCCTACCTCACCGGGCCGATCAGTCGGCTGAATCTCTGCCGGGAGCAGCTCCCACCGCGGTCCGCCGAGGTGCTCGACCGCCTCGGTCTCGAATGGCCGCTGGCAAACGCCTTTGAGTCGATCATCGCCCGGGCGGTGGAGATGGCCGCCGCCTTCGAGATCGCAGTGGCGATCGCCGCCGACGCAGCCACCGAGATCAGCCCCTCGAGGGTGCCGTACGAGCCGCGGGCCGGCGAGGGCTGCCATGCCACCGAGGCCCCGCGGGGGCTGCTCTACCACCGCTATCGCCTTGGCGAAGACGGGCTCGTGGCGGCCGCCGAGATCGTCCCCCCGACGTCCCAGAACCAGGCCCGCATCGAGGCCGACCTGCTCGGCCTCCTGCCGGAAGTGCTGGCCCTTGACGATGCCGCGGCCACACAACGCTGCGAGGCCCTGATTCGCAGTTACGACCCTTGCATCAGCTGCGCCACCCACTTCCTGACCCTCTCGGTCGAGCGGCCGGGCCGGTCCTGACGCGGGCGGGCAGTCGTCAGCCGGGGCGTGGCGACCGTTCAGCTGGCAAAAAAAAGGCCGCGGCAGCCTCGCGGGTGCCGCGGCCTGGTGGGCCGAAAACTTTTTCCGAATGCGACGGAGGAGGTCGCTGCGAGAAAGGCGAGGGGCGGGCCGTGCAGGCACGACCTTGCGAGGCCCCGGGCCGACGCGTTGTGGGTTGGCTGCTCCGACGGAGTGGAAAAAGTTCTATCGTTTCGACTGAATGGGGAATTCGACATTTCGCAGGTCGGGGGCGTCGAGAAAAATCGCCGCGGGGCGCATCCGTCACCGTCGGTGGGCCCGGCAGAGTCGCTACAGTTTCACCGGCGGCCTGCCGCTGCCGGTCGCGCGACTGTGTCAGCTGTGCATCCGCGGCTGCGGGTCGCCTTCGGCGATGATCGCCGCCTCGGCCGAGGCCAATTCCGCCAGCCTCGCCTGCACCACGCCGTCTTCGGCGAAATGCTTCGCCAGGCGTACATAGGTCGCGTGGTGGCGGGCCTCCGACTCAAAAAGGCCGCCGTAAAAGTCTGCCAGCTCGTCATCGCGGCCCCGCATGTGCCGCCGCAGAAGGTCGAACCGCTCACAGGAACGGGCCTCGATCAGCCCCGCCACGAGCAGCCGATCGACCGCCCGGCCCGGCTCGGCCTTCCGCACGAGGTCGGCAAGCCGCCGGCCATAGCTCGAGGGTGTCAGCCGCCGGAAGCGGATGCCCCGCCGGGCGAGCAGATCGACCACGAGGTGGAAGTGGGCCAGCTCCTCCTCCACGATCTCGGTCATCGAGCGGCACAACTCGATGTCCTCGACGTAGGCGAAGATCAGGTTCATCGCCGTGCCAGCCGCCTTCTTCTCGCAGTGGGCATGGTCGATGAGGATCTCCTCGAGGCCCGCATCAATCCCCGCGAGCCAGCGATCCGCAGTCGTCGACTCCAAGCTGAGCATCGGTGAATCCGTCGCCGGTGGGCCGTCAGGAGCAACCCATGCTGTTGCCGCAGTTGTGGCAGAGATAGCAGTTGCCGTTGCGAACCGTGATCGAGCCGCAGTTGTCGCAGGCGGGGGCGTCGATCTGGAACGTGGCGAACTGGTTCTCTCGGTCGGAGGGGCTGGCATCCGGGTCGTGCCGCATCCGCAGGCCCGCCCGCTCGAGCAGGGCCGCAGTGGCCGATCCGCGAGCATTGGAACTGCCGTTTCCGTTGGCACTGCCGTGGTGGGCACCGCTGCCGTTGGTCGTGGCAGATCCGTTGGCGGCGGTGGTCTTCGGGAAACGGTTGGCCTTCCCTTGGCCCTCAGCCAGCCCGCGCGCCTTCGTGGCGGCGGGCTTGGTCTTCGGTTCCTCGTCCTCCGCGGCGGCCTCCCCGCCGCCGCTGTCACCGGAGGCCACCTGTGCCGCCGCCTTGCTCGCCTCGCGGTAGCCCGGCAAAAACTCCATCCCCATCCAGCGGAAGATGTAGTCCACGAGGCTCTTGGCCACCGGGATGTCGGGATTCTTCGTGAAGCCCCAGGGTTCGAAGCGGGTGTGTGAAAACTTCTTCACATACACCTCCAACGGCACGCCGTATTGCAGGCTCATCGAGACAGCCGTGCCGAAGGCGTCCATCAGCCCGCCGATCGTGCTGCCCTCCTTGGCCATCGTGATGAACAGTTCGCCCGGCCGGCCGTCGTCGAAGAGGCCCACGGTGATGTAGCCCTCGTGGCCGCCCACGTTGAACTTGTGGGTCACGCTCCGCCGCGTGTCCGGCAGACGATCGCGGCGAGGGGCCGCCGAGAGCTTGCCGGCGGCCTTGTCCCCCTCGGTGCTCGTGGAGAGCGGCTGGCTCTCCTTGGAGCCATCGCGGTAGATCGCCAGAGCCTTGAGCCCCAGTTTCCAGCCTTCCTCGTAGGCCCGGGCGATGTCGTCGGGGGTGGTCTCCCGCGGCATGTTGACCGTCTTGGAGATGGCACCTGAGAGGAAGGGCTGGGCCGCCGCCATCATCTTCACGTGGGCCATCCAGGCGATCGAACGGGTTCCCAGCCGCGGGGTGAAGGCGCAGTCGAAGACAGCAAGATGCTTTTCGTCGAGCCCAGGTGCTCCTTCGATCGTGTCCTTTTCGTCGATGTAGGCCAGGATTGACTCAACGGCCCGCTCGTCGTAGCCGAGGGTCCGCAGGGCCAGCGGCACGGTCTGGTTGACGATCTTGAGCATCCCGCCGCCGGCAAGCTGCTTGTATTTCACCAGCGCGATGTCCGGCTCGATGCCGGTCGTGTCGCAATCCATCAGGAAGCTGATGGTGCCGGTCGGGGCAAGCACGGTGGCCTGGGCGTTGCGGTAGCCGTGCTGATGGCCACCAACGAGCACGTCATCCCAGATATGACGGGCGGCATCCCGCAGGTACTGCGGGCAGGCCACGTCGATCTGATCGACCGCCTTGCGATGCATCTGCATCACGCCGAGCATCGGCTCGCGATTGGCGGCAAAGGCATCGAAGGGCCCCACGGCGGCGGCAAGCTCGGCGCTGGTGCGGTTGGCCGTACCGTGGAGGATCGCGGTCAACGCCCCGCAGACGCCGCGGCCGGCATCGCTGTCGTAGGCCAGCCCGTCGGCCATCAGCAGACTGCCGAGGTTGGAGTAGCCCAGGCCGAGCGGACGGAAAAGATGGCTGTTGCGGGCGATTCTGGCGGTCGGGTAGCTGGCGTGATCGACGAGAATCTCCTGGGCGATGAAGAACACCCGGCAGGCCGCGGCAAACCGCTCGACATCGAAGTCGCCGTCGGGACGACGAAACTTCATCAGATTGACGCTGGCGAGGTTGCAGGCGGTGTCGTCGAGAAACATGTACTCGCTGCAGGGGTTGCTGGCGTTGATCCGGCCCGAGTTGGGGCAGGTGTGCCAGCGGTTGATCGTGGTGTCGTACTGCACGCCGGGATCGCCGCACTGCCAGGCGCATTCGGCCATCTTGTGCAGCACCTCCTGGGCCTTGTAGGTCGGCCCGGCCTTGGCCGGATCGGTGACCCACCGCGTGGTCCAGGAGTCGTCCCGTTCGACGGCCTGCATGAAGTCGTCGGTGAGCCGGACCGAGAGGTTGGCGTTTTGAAAGAGGATCGAGGCGTAGGCTTCGCCATTGAAGTTGGCATCGTAGCCACCCTTCTCGATGAGCACGCGGGCCTTCTTCTCTTCCCTCGCCTTGCACTCGATGAATTCCATGATGTCGGGGTGATGCACCTTCAGCGACTGCATTTTGGCCGCCCGGCGGGTCTTGCCGCCGCTTTTCACGACCGCCGCGACCTGGTCGTAGACACGCATGAACGAGAGGGGCCCTGAGGGCTTGCCGCCACCGGCAAGCTTCTCCCGCTGGCTGCGGAGGGTGGAGAGGTCGGTGCCGGTGCCCGAGCCAAACTTGAAGAGCATCGCCTCGCTGCGGGCGAGGTCCATGATGTCCTCCATGTTGTCCTGCACGCTCTGGATGAAGCAGGCGGAGCCCTGGGGATACTCGTACGGGTTTTCAGGCTGGACCACATCGTGGGTCGCCTGGTCCCACCGCCAGTTGCACGCGGCGCCGCTCACGCCGTATTGGTTGTAGAGCCCGACGTTGAACCAGACCGGGGAGTTGAAGGCGCCGTGCTGATGAACGCACAGCCAGGCCAGGTCGCGGTAGAAGGTTTCACCGTCCTGGGCTGACTTGAAGTAGCCGTCGGCGATGCCCCAATCGGCGATCGTGCGGGCCACGCGGTGCACCAGCTGCTTGACGGAGTGCTCCCGCTCGGGGGTGTGGATCTCACCGTAGAAATACTTGCTGACCACGACGTTGGTCGCCAGCTGGCTCCAGGCTGCGGGAATCTCGCAGGCGGGCTGTTCGAAGAGGACCTTGCCGTCCTCGCCCTTGATCGCGGCGGTGCGGAGCTCCCACTCGGTCGTATCGAAGGGGCTTTCGACGTCGGTCGGGCAGAAGACGGCCTCGATTTCGAGCGGCTGCCTGTCGGTCGCCGGCGGGGTCGTCGGTTCGCCCGAGACGGTGCCGGCCGGTGAGCGGGTGCTGGCCGAGGCGTGTTCGAAATCGTGCATGGTCGCGACTCCTTCAGTTCAAAAAAACAGTGACGTAAACAAACCAGTAACGTGAACGACGAATCAGCCGGGACTCCCGCAGAGCCTGCCCCGGCTCGAACGGACACGACCCCGACGCTTTTTCGGCCTCCTGTCAGCCGAACCCTCAAGTATACTTTCGTATAGGCTACACGCAACCTGACCGATCCAGCCGGCCCCCGCAGCAAACCCCGCTAGAGGGTGGGCTTTCTGCCGCGGTGGCTGCCAGGTGTCGGCAGCGAGTCGGCATGGGGGCCGACAAAATCACGAAGCGTCGAGAACGCAGGTCCATCTGCATGCTATCGCAAGATGTTGTGGCGGTCCTTCCGGTGACCACTTCATATGGCCGGGGCGTGAATGTAGCGGTGGTTCCCCGGGCGTCAAGCGGTTTTTTTTCAGGGTGGGTTTTGGGCAGGAAAACCGGCCGCCCGGGCCCATGGGACGAGTGGCAGACTCGCCTCGGACCAGCTGGTAGTCGGCGGTTGGGCCGCGTTGTGACGGCCCTTGCCTTGACCACTCTCGGGAGGGGTTCGCCTGCGGGGTGCGTGGCCTCGGTCGTGACTGCCGGTGAGAATGTGGGCGGGCTGCCCTGAGAGCCCGGAAGCCGGCCGCGGTGCCGGCCCCCTGCCACGCGGGCGGATGCACCCGGTGGCCACCCGTGCGCGGAGAATCGCCATGAGCCACGCTGCGACTCGACACGACCTCGAGGGCATCCGGATCCTTGTGTTCGTGGGGGATGCCTATGAGGACCTGGAGTTGTGGTATCCCAAACTGCGACTCGAGGAGGCCGGGGCCCACGTGACTCTCGCCGGCGAGCAGTCGGGCTGCAGCTACCGTGGCAAGCATGGCTATCCCTGCACGAGCGATGCCGCGATCGCCGACATGGAGGCGGCTGACTTTCACGGCGTGGTGATCCCGGGTGGCTGGATGCCCGACGCCCTGCGGCGGGATGCGAGGGTGCTTTCCCTCGTGCGGCAGTTCGCCTCGCACGGCAAGCTCGTGGCGGCGATCTGCCATGGCGGCTGGATCCCGATCTCGGCGGGGGTCTACCGGGGCGTGCGGGTCACCGGCAGCCCCGGGATCAAGGACGACCTGGTCAACGCCGGGGCGATCTGGGAAGACACCCAGGTGGTCGTCGATCGGCACTTCGTCTCCAGCCGCCGCCCCTCCGACCTCCCCGCCTTCATGGGGGGTGTGTTGGAATTCCTCTCAGGACGAGCGGTGGGTGCCGCTGCGGTATGACGCGGCTGGGCCGAGCCGGTAGAATCGGAGAGTGAAACGTCCCCAGCCAACGCCGCGCGAGAGCGTCCGCGATCGAATTCGCTCAGCCGGGCTGCGGTGTACCGCGGCTCGCCTGGCCGTGCTTGGCCACCTGCTCTCGGCAAAGCGGCCGGCGACGCATGCCGAGGTGGCCGAGGCCCTCGCCGACAAGGGCTTTGATCGGGCCACGATCTATCGCAACCTCACCGAACTGACCGACGCGGGCATCGCCACTCGGGTGGAACTGGGGGACCATGTCTGGCGATTCGAAGTGCGTCGCGAGGATGCGGCGGGCCACCATGAGGAGAGCCACCCCCACTTTCTCTGCACGACCTGCGGTGAGGTCTCCTGTCTGGATGACGTGACTGTGGCGATCACGCCCAAACTGCCGATGGGCACGCAGGCCGGCAAGGGAGTGGCCGGCAAACGCAGCGGCAAGGCCGCGGGCCGAGCCACCGGCATCCACACCGTCACCGAGGTGCTGCTCAAGGGGCAGTGCGGCAACTGCGGATGAGTGACCGCGGCCCGGGAGCCGTTGGGTATCACTTGTGCAGGATCAGTTTGCCGCTGCGAGTCAGCCGCAGCCGATACACCTCGCCGTTGTGAGCGATCAGCCGTTCGCTGCCGCCGCCAAGCAGGTCGCCTGAATCGATCGGCGGCTGGGAGGCGTGCTCTGTCGAACTGTGACCCATGCCGCTCGGCGGCGGTTCTCCGCTGTCGCTACTCGCGAGGCAAGGCCCGCTTGCGGCCTTCTTGTCAGCCTGCGGGTCGCCAGACCGTGGGGAGTGATTCGTCACGAGAACTCCACCAATCGCTTGACACCGAAAAAAAATGGGCTACACTCCGGCGAGCTGTTGAGATTGATTCTCAATATCGCCAGCGGTGTGTATGTTCGGTATTGGCGGACGAAAGTCAAGTCCTCCGAACCGCTGGCGGTGGATTTCGGTCTCTCGGTGTCCATTCGCCAGCCAGCCGCGGGCCTCTGCCCGCTCGCCAGCCAGCTTCAGAGTCGCTCCGGCGTCGGGCCGGTGTGCGTTACGAATCTGGCCCATCTCCGGCTGCTGCCGGTGCCGGCGGAGTCTGTCATGACCCTCACGAGGTGCTTCCATGGTGAACAACGAATTGTTGGAAAACGAGCGTGCCGCTTCTCTCCGGCGGAGGTCTTTGGGCCTCGCGGCGGTTGGAGTGCTGTCCTTGGTGTTCTGCGGGCCGTCGACTGCCCGCGGCGAATTTCTCTCCTTCGCCTGGCGGGGCGAGGCGGGTACGGCCCACTACGCCTGGGCCAATCCCTTTGCATCGCCCACGTCGCTGGGTGGATCACCCGAGCTCTACAGCTACGCCCCAAACTCACAGCTGCTTCCCTCCGACCCGCCGACGGGCACCGCAGCGGTGGTCACGGCAGCCTTTCCCGGCTCGAGCGGCAACTTCTACACCTTTGCCGCGGAGCCCTTCACGCTCCGCTCGCCCTCCTCGCTTTCGGCGGGCGACGCCGGCACGATCGCTCTGCAGGTCCGCGGATTTCTCGGCGAGGCAGGAGGCTTCCTCGACGGGATCGGCCTGGGCAGTTCCAAGCGAGCCCCCGACTCGACCACGCTGCGCTCCAGCCAGACCGTCTCGCCCCCCGGAGCACCCGGGCCGCAGACACTGGTGGAGTATCTCTATCTCTGGGAAAACGTCGGCGATCAGAGTGGCAGCTTCGAGATCAGCTTCACCAAGGCCGCCCACGGCTCGCTCTCCGGATTTGCAATCGACTCGAGCATCGCTGCCGAGGCGGTGCCCGAGCCGACCACCGCGGCCCTCGCCGCCGCTGGTGCCCTGGCGGTGGCTGGCAGTGCGGCTCGCCGGCTGCTGCGGCGTCGCCGTCGGCATGCGGTGGCCGAGGCTTCACCCTCGTCGAGCTGCTCGTCGTCATCGCCATCATCGGCGTGCTCGTCGGGCTCCTGCTGCCGGCGGTCGGGGCGGTCCGGGAGGCCGCCCGCCGCACGCAGTGCATGAACAACCTGCGGCAGATCGGGCTCGGGTTTTCGATCTACCACGACGCTCGCCGTCGCCTGCCACCCTCGACCGCCTTTGGCAGCAGCTATGCCAGCGGCTTCACCCAGGTGCTGCCCTACATCGAGGAAACGGCATTGCTGCGGCAATACGATCCGGAGAAGCCGGCGATGGACAACGCCGATGTGGTGCGGCAGGAGGTCGCGATCTACCGCTGCCCCTCGATGAACCTGCCCCGCGATGTGCCCGATCCCACCTGTGACGAGGTCAGCGCCGCGGCGAGCTACGCCCTCTCCACGGGCACGACCTCGGCCTGGGTGATTCCCCACGACGGGGTCTTCGTGGACGAGACGGAGCCGAGGGTCAGCTTTTCGAAAATCCCCGACGGCCTCTCCAAGACGCTCCTGGTGGGGGAACTCGACTACGGGCTGGCCAACTACCGTCGCTCGAGCTGCACCACCAACCGGGCCGGCATCCGCTGGGGCAACACCGCCTGGGGTTTCGGCTATCCGGGATTCGCCTTGGCAAGCACGCTGGGAGTTTTCGATTCTGATCGGCTCGTCACCGGCCTGGATGAGTACCAGACTTTCCGCAGCGATCACCCCGATGGCTGCGTGTTCGTGATGGTCGACGGCTCGACGCGGTTCGTCGAGGCGTCGATCGAGGAGGCCACCCTCGATGCCCTTGCCACGAGAGCCGGTGGCGAGCAGGTGTCGAACTGAAACCGGAGGGAGATTCAAAATTGAACGCTACAACGACGCATCCAACGGGGGCATTCGGCCGGCCGCAATCGACAGGCCTGGTGATCCTCGCGGCCTGCTGGCTGCTCGGCCCCGTCGCTGAGGGGCACTTCCTGTTTTTGGTGCCCGAGCCGGAAGGAAAGACGGCGGCGGTGATCCTCAGCGAAACGCTCTCACTCGATGACGATATCGATCCGGCGATCGTCGATACCGCGACCCTCGAGGCGGTCGATGTCGGCGGGATCGCGACGCCGCTGGTGATCGAGCGGGTCGAGGACCGCCGGATCGTGCGGCTGCCCGACTGGCAGCGGGGCCTGCTCTGCGGGAGCATGACTCACGGCGTGATGGCCCACGGCCCGCAGCCGTATCTGCTCGTGTATCACCCTCGCGTGATCCTGGGCTATCCCTTCGGACCTCCGGCCCACGGTGATGCCGCCGAAGAGGCCCGTGAAGCCGAGGCGGTGATCCTGCCGGCGGGCCATCCGGGACACCTGCAGTTTCAACTGCTCGCCCGGGGCCGACCGGTGGCCGACGCCGAGATGACGGTCATCACGCCCGAGGGGAAGAGCCTGGTGGCCACGACCGATGCCGAGGGCTTCACGCAGGCCTTCACGCAGGCCGGTCGCTACGGGGCCTGGGCCCGCGTGTCGGTCGCCACCGGAGGCGAGCATGAGGGCGAGGCCTACGACGAAATCCGCCACTATCCCACGCTCGTGATCGACGTACCCGGGGGGCATCGGCCGGCGGATGCCGACTCCCGCGAGCTGTCGCAGACCACCGCGCTGACGCCTCTCCCGGTGGCCGCCTCGAGCCTGGGAGTGGCGGCCTGTGACGGCTGGGTCTATGTCTATGGCGGGCATGTCGCTGCGGTGCACACCTACCACACCAAAGCGGTCTCCGGCCGCTTCTTCCGGGCGGCGATCGAGTCGCTCGTCGCTGGCGATGGCAAGGCGGCCTGGGAGGAACTGCCCGCCGGTCCGGGGATGCAGGGGATGAACCTCGCGGCCCACGCGGGGAGCATCTATCGCGGCGGCGGCATGATCCCCGTCAACGCTCCCGATGAGCCGGCGGAAAACTTTTCGACCGACCTTGTCGCTCGCTACGATCCCGTCGCGGGCCGCTGGCATTCGCTGCCGAGCCTGCCGGAGCCCCGCTCGAGCCACGACCTCGCCGTGGTCGGCGACACGCTCTATGTGGTGGGCGGCTGGAACATGCTCGGTGATGAGGGTGAGGTGTGGGCCGAGGAGATGTTTGCCTTGGATCTCGGCGGTGGCTCGGGCGAAGCGGCCGTCTGGCGACGAATCGAGCAGCCCTTCGTGCGGCGGGCGCTGATCACGGCGGTGGCCGGTGGCCGGTTGTATGTGATCGGTGGCTTCACCGATGAAGACGAGCCAAGCCTGCGGGTCGACATCTACGACCCCGCCGCTGGCCGCTGGAGCCGCGGGCCCGACCTGCCCGGCGGGGCGATCAACGGCTTTGCCGCCGCCGCCTGCACGAATCAGGACGTAATCCATGCAAGCGTCGCCGACGGGAGCGTGTTCCGGCTGCGGCAGGCCGCCACGGCCTGGGAGCCGGTTGCTGCAGTGCGGCCGCGGATCGTGCACCGGGCGGTGCCTTGTGGTCCTGAGGCGATGCTGCTGGTGGGCGGTGCCGCCGGTCGCGACAACCTCGATCTGGTCGAGCGGGTGCCGCTGCCCGCCCTGGCCGCGGAGCCCGGCAGAGGAGTCAGGCAAGCACGTCCTTGACGAGCGGTTCGTGAACCGCGGGCTCCCGCCTGCCGTGGCCGGGCCCTCGAGCCGGGCAAGGGGCATTTACCGACTCGAAGGCCCTTCCTTCGTGGTCGAGTTCGTGAACGTCCAGCCCGCCGCCGAGGGCAATCCCGCCAATCACATCCACTGCGTCTGGCGAGACAAGACGGACGACTTCCATTGAGCCGCTCGGAGGCACCCGGCAGCAACTCGCCGCCCCAGGGCGCGGCGTTTGAGTCGCTCGTTCTGCCGGGATGCACTTGGGCGAAAAGGTGCCAGCCACCAAATCTGGGTAAACCTGGAAAAGACGCTGCCCAAACTCCCTAGATTTGGTGGCTGGCACGAATGGCACTGTCGTGCGGAAATGAGCGCGCAGATTGATCTTGGGCTGCCCGAGAGGATTTTTTAGATTCCTGCAGCC
>CAZRKH010000136.1:0-48927 GCA_964600785.1 uncultured Chitinophagaceae bacterium | reverse complement strand
AGATTCTCGACTGCAGCCACCCGTAGGTGTCTGGGCAGTGTCTCAGTCCCAATGACGCGGGTCATGCTCTCACACCCGCTACCCATCGTCGCCTTGGTGGGCCATTACCCCACCAACAAGCTAATAGGACGTAGGCCCCTCCCCGGGCGGAATCACACCTTTGATCCGGAGATGTCATCCGGTATTACCTGCAGTTTCCCGCAGCTATCCCGGACCCGAGGGTAGGTCCCTACGCATTACTGTCCCTTTCGCCGCTGTCCACCTGCCGAAGCAGGCTTCTCGCTCGACTTGCATGCCTAATCCACGCCGCCAACGT
The DNA here is from genome assembly GCA_964600785.1 of uncultured Chitinophagaceae bacterium. Classification (GTDB taxonomy): domain Bacteria; phylum Planctomycetota; class Planctomycetia; order Pirellulales; family UBA1268; genus M30B53. The sequence goes on along the minus strand of CAZRKH010000136.1, from coordinate 48,611 downwards.
TCATTCTGAGCCAGAATCAAACCCTTCAATTGATTGATCGAAGTGTTCGAAAAACTGGAATCATCAGACGCTGAAAGAGGCATCGACGCCCGACGGTCCGCAAAACGAACCATCGCACGTGAGCCCCTTTCAGTGCCGGTCACGATCGCGTGCCGGCCAAAACTGAAAGAGATTGAACTGCCGAATTGCCAAGGGTCCAAATCTATCCAGCGAGGCGGTAAGCCCCGTCCCATTCCTACGCAAGCAATGTCGCGTTGGTTCGAGACTCGTTAGCGTAGCATGTCCCGGCGGGGCGTCAACCGGCCGATTGCAGCCGCGGCAAACCGCCCGGGAGCACCCTCCGCGGCGGGAAATGCCGGGTTCGGGCTGCTACTCGGCGGTCCCGAGGACGAGCGGGATGTCGAGCCGCCGACCTTCCCGCTCGACGGTCACCAGTAACGATTCGCCCGGCGGCCGTGATTCAACCGCCGAGAGAAAGTCGTCGGCCGTCCGCACCACGTCGCCGCCGACGGCCACGATCGTATCGGCTGCCGCACGGTCAACCCGGGTAAACTCGGTCACGAACGGCCCCTGCCGGCGACGCTCCCTGACCAGCTTGAAGCCCCGGATTCCGGCCCGCTCTGCCGGCCCGCCGGGCACCAATGCCGCCACCAGCAGCCCGGCATCGACCTGGTACACGCGGGCGATGCCGGCGTCGGCCCGAACCACCTTGCCGTTGAGAATCAGCTGGGGCACGACCCGGCTGAGGGTGCCCACGGGAATCGCGAATCCCACGCCGGCACTCTGGCCAGTGCGGCTGGCGATGGCGGTATTCATGCCGATCAATTTGCCCTGGCTGTCGAGCAGGGGGCCCCCGGAATTGCCCGGGTTGATCGCGGCGTCGGTTTGGATGATCGACCTGATCGTGCGGCCCGTGCGGGTCGGCAGCGATCTGTTGAGGCTCGAGATGATGCCCGTGGTCAGCGTCCGCTCGAGGCCGAACGGATTGCCGATCGCGAACACCCGCTGACCGACGCGGAGGTCGTTGGAAACGCCCAGCGCGACCGGCACAAGCACCTCCGCCGGGGCATCGACTTTCAGCACCGCGACGTCAGTGACCCGGTCAAACCCGACAAGTCGGGCCTCGAACGAGGATCCATCAAAAAAGAGAGCCTGGATTTCCTCAGCCGCCTCGACGACGTGGAAGTTGGTGAGAATGTGGCCACGACGGTCGATCACGCTTCCCGAGCCGGCTCCCTCCGAGGGCACCTCCATCATGAACAGCCCGGCCGCCACTGTGCCCTTGGTGTTGATGTTGACCACGCTGCGATTGCACGCCTCGTACACCCGAATGTTGGCCTCTTCTTCGGGCGTGAAACGCCGGGGCGGCTGCCCCGCCGCCTGCCCGGCAGCCACCGCGGCCAGGCTGACTGCCAGCAGGATCAACGGGCCTCGTGTCGTCACATGGAGCATCGTGGAACACCCGTGTCAGAAGTCGCGCGAACCGACCGGCCGCAGGCGGGAGTATCGCGGATTTCGGCTCTCCGGGCCAAGTCGTGACCCGCCTCACCACTGCGGCGGTAGGCCGCGCAAGTGGTCGCAGAATCGGCGTTGGCGGATGGGCTTCGGGCGACTTATCATCGAATGTTGGCCGGGAATTTCCCGAAACCTCCGGAGCCCGCCTGCCGTGGGAGCCCCATTATGAGATTGCTCGGCGTGTCGCGTTCGCGAATCCGATCGGATCGGCCGTCAGGCCGGCCGATCACCTCCCGTCTGGCTGGCCGGGCGGGCATCGTCGCAGCCTGCCTGGGGTCGTGCCTTGGGTCGTGCATTGCCTGCCAGGGTTCGCCGGCGAAGGCCGACACTTCCGGCCCGGTCGCGGTGTCGTTCGCCGAATCGACCGCCGTGGCCGCTTCTGCCCCTCGCCCAGGCTCCCCGGAGACACCACCCCAGGTCACGGCGATCGGCGTTCGGGCCAGGCCCTCGCCAGCCACGGCTGATGCCGCGGTGGACGTTCTCCTGTTGATCGACACCTCGGCGAGCCAGACCGGCATCCATCGCCAGCAGGCCAACGACGCGGTGTCGGCGGTGCTCCAGGCCGCCCCGGCACGTGCCCGGTTTCGGGTGGCCGCGATCGACGTCAGCTGCGAGCCGCTCTCCAAGGGCTTCTTCGACGCCGGCGACGAGCAGCTGCAAGACGCCGTGCGGAGCCTCGACCGCAGGGCACCGCTCGGCTCGACCGATCTGGTGGGCGGGATCGAGGCGGCCCTCGATCTCTTCGGCGAACCGCTCGACGACGGCCCGAGGCGGCGGATTCTCTACATCGGCGATGGCCCGGGGCTTGCCGGAGTCGAGCCGGAGGCCTTCGCGGCGGTGCTCTCGCGGCTGCGGGCCGAGCGGACCAGCTTTTCGGCGGTTGGGGTCGGGCCGCAGGTCAACTGGCCCTTGCTCGCAGCGACCGCCAGCGGGAGCGGGGGCATGCTCGCTGTGCCCGACACCACGCTCTCCGCCACCGAAGCCGGCCGGCTCGTTGCCGGCTCGCTCGCGGCCGGCGTGCTGTGGCCGAGTGATGTGGTGGTCTCGAGCACCCAGGCTGATTTCGGAGGCATTCTGCCGCGGGCCTTTCCGCCGCTGCGGGCCGACCGCGAGACGGTAGTGCTCGTCGACGGGCCTGCCGAGGGCGTTCGTATTGACATGCGGCTCACCGGCGAACTGCCCGGTGACGACGACGCGGGTCAGGATGCTCAAATCGAAATTCCCTCCGCCGCTCCCTCGAGCGACAACGCGTACCTCGCCGAACTCGCCAGGAACGCGCGTGACAGCGGCGGCATCTTTCTGCCGCTGCTCGGACGCAAGGGCCTCGACCTGGCCCGGGGTGTGATCCGCAATGAGGCGACAACCCTCGTCGCCCTCGGCCGGCAGGCCGAGGCGGCCGGCGACTCCGAGGCCGCTCTCCGTCTGGCCGAGGCCTCGCTGAGACGCGATCCTGACAACCCCACCGCCGCCCAGCTGCGGCGGGTGGCGATGAAGCAGGTAGGCGGGGGGCCGCTCGAGCCGCCGGCGCCGCTGCCGGCTCCCGGCCGCGGCCTCGACGACCCCGACAACCTCGTCGACGAACTGGAAAACACCCGTCGGGTTCGGGTTCAGGCCCTCGAGCAGGAAACCGCCGTGGCCCTGCGGGAGAGCCGCCGGCTGATGCAGTCGGATCCCCGTGAGGTCGTCCGCCAACTGAAGCTTCTGCTGCAGAGAATCGAGACGGAGTTTGAGGACCTCGGCTTCAACCCCGCCACGCGGGATCGGCTCGCCAGGCAGGTGCGGGGGCGGATCCGCGAGGCCGACTTCCGCGGCCGCGAGAAGGCGGAGCGGGACCTTGCCGCTGACCGGGCCGAGGCTGCCCGCCGGGAGCGGACCGCCCTGCTCGGCGAACTGCAGAAGAAACAGGACCGCCTGGCGAGGCTGGCGTCCCGCTATGACATGCTCGTCAAGGAGGGCATTCGCACCGGCTATCAGCGGCCGACCGATCGCTTCGTCGAAGCCGAGCGGAGGGTTGCCGTCGAATTCGCCGAGCAGTCGCCGCGACTGCCGACCTCGCCGGAGGTGCCGATGACGGCCCGGATTTCAGCCGAGACGATGCCGCTGGTGGCGAGGATGCTCGACCACGACGCGGAGAACTATCGCTTGCGGAGGGACTTCCAGCGGGGCTTCACCGATTCCCTGCATCTGGTGGACGTGGCGAAGATCCCCTTCCCCGACGAGCCGCCGATTCTCTATCCCACGCCCGAACGCTGGAATGAAATCACGCGGATGCGGGAGAAGTACAAGTCGGTCGACCTGGCCAACCCCGGCAGCGCCGAGCAGAAGATCTACTCGGCTCTCGAAGAGCCGGTGGAAAACTTCGACTTCGTCGAGACCCCGCTGCGTGATGTCGTGGCCCAGATCGAGGATGCCCATGGCATCCAGGTCGAACTCGACGTGCGCTCGCTGGAAGACTTCGGCATCGACCTCGACACGCCGATCACCAAGAACCTCTCCGGTATCTCGCTGCGTTCGGCCCTGCGGCTGGCGCTGGGCGAACTCGATCTGGCCTACCTCGTGAAGGACGAGGTGCTCCTGATCACCACCTCGCAGAGGGCCGAGGAAGACCTCGTGATCAAGGTCTACCCGGTCGCCGACCTCGTGCTGCCGGTGAATCCCAGCTCCGGCCTCAACCCGTTCCAAACCGGCGGTGGCCTCGGCGGGGCCAATGCGATCAACAGCGGCCAGGGCGGCGGCCTGGGCGCGGGGCTGGGCGGCGGTGGCATGGGCGGTGGCGGCATGGGCGGCGGGATGTTCCAGGTCGCCGACGCCCGCACGCGGTCGGCAGTGGCCCGAGCCCCCGAAGCTGCCGACTCGTCGGCGGAGCGTTCGGCTCCCGGCCTCCCCGCGGAGATCCTTGCCGACGACGACCCGGTGGCGGCCCTGCGGGACTACCTCGGTGAGCCACCGGCCGAACCTCTCGACCGCTCGCCGGATGCCGACGCCCCGGCGGCCGCCGCATCGCGTCGTCGCCTCGCCGAACTGCGAGCCACGGCAGTGGCCCTCGGTCGCGAGGGCGACTTCGAGCGGGCTGCCGATCTGCTCTCCGCGGCGATCGCGGCGGGGCACGCCGAGCCGTGGATGTATGAGGCACTCGCCGTGGCCCTCGAAGCGGCCGGCCGCCCCCAGGCCGAGGTCGAGCGGGCGCTCCTCTCGAGTGCCGACTTTGCCACGACCCCCACCGATCTGCTGCGGCTGGCGGAATACCTCGCCCGTTTCGGCTGCCACCGGCGGAGCCTCGAAGTCTGCCGGCGGGTGACGCTGCTCGAGCCGAGGAATCGGCAGGCCTTCGCGTTGGCGATGGGGCTTGCAGACAAACTCCTCGACACCGCGGCGGTCCAGTGGGCCTGCAGCGGCGTGCTCCGCCACGACTGGCCGGCAAGCGAACGGGAGATCGCCGTGCGGGCCGGACGCCTGGCGCGAGCCACGATCCGTCGCCTCGAGGCGGAGGGCGAGGCAGCAGCAGCCGAATCGTTTGCCCGGGCGATCGACGAAGCGCTGATCCGTGATCTTGACGTGCTCGTCTCCTGGACCGGGGATGCCGATGTCGACCTCGTGGTCGAGGAGCCCCCCGGCACCGTCTGCTCGGTGGTCGGTCCCCAGTCGGCATCCGGGGGCATGCTGCTCGCCGACGAGGAGGCCAGCCTCACCGACGCGATGACCGACTCCCTTGGCGGCGCCCACCTGGCCGGAGATGCGACCTCCTGCGAGCGGTACGTGGCAACCGAAGGATTTCCCGGCACCTATCGCGTGCTCGTCCGCCGCATCACCGGTTCGGTCGCGGGCGACACCATCACCGCCGAGGTCACCGTGCATCGGGGCACCTCGGCCGAACGACGAATGCGAAAGCAGCTCGCCGTCGGGGGCGACGAGATTCTCCTGGAGATTACCGTTCCCAACGGCCGGCGCCGCGAGCCGCTCGAGGAGGCGGCCCTCGCCGAGGTCGTGCAGCGTCAGGTCGGGGTCAGCCGCTCGATCCTCGCCCAGCAGCTTGCGGCGATGGCCGACCCCGAGGCCAAGGCCTCGCTCGCTCGCAGCCGCGGGCCAGACGGCGGGGCCACGCCCCCGATCGGCTTCGGCGGCCGCTCGGCGGTCGGCTACCAGCCGATCATCTCCACCCTGCCAGAGGGTGTGAACCTCTTTGCTCGGGCGGTGGTTTCGGCCGATCGTCGCTACGTGCGGATCACCTCCACGCCGCTGTTTTCGCGGGTCGGCAACGTGACGCAGTTCAACTTCACCAGCGGCGTCCAGGCTCAGGGCAACCAGCCTGACGCGGCCGGTGCCGGGCAGGCACCCGGCGCCGGGGCTCTCGGTGGCGGCGGCGGCGTGCCCGGTGGCGCGGCGGGCGGCGTGCCCGGAGCGGCAGGCGGTGGCGCGGCCGGCGGTGTGCCTGGAGCGGCCGGCGGTGGCGCGGCCGGCGGTGGCGCCGCTGGCGGGGTGCCCGGCGCGGCCGGCGGCGGGGGAATTGGCGGCATCTGTTGGGTGGCCCGCGAAGTGTATGGAGACCGCGACCCGCGGTGGCTGCTGTTTCGCGGCTGGCTGCTCACCGATGCCCCGGACTGGCTCCGCAGGCTCTACATCAGCGAGGGCCGGAGCTTTGCCGCTTGGCTTCATGACAAGCCCGCTGCCAAGGCGGCCGTCCGCTGGCTGATGGACCGGGCAATCGCGGGCCGGCAGGCGGCCACGGCAGATCGCGGGCAGTCGACACCACAGGCGAGCGGATGGCCTCGTTCGGAGTGATTCTCGCTGCCGCCGGCCAGAGCCAGCGGTTTGGCGACTCGGCCTACAAGAAGCCCTTCGCGCCGCTTGCGGGGCGGGCGGTCTGGCAGCATGCCGCCGAGCGGTTCACCGATCGCGACGACGTGAAGCAGGTCGTGGTCGTGGTCGCGGCGGAAGATCGCGAGCACTTTCTGGAGAAGTTCGGCGCGACGCTGGCCTTCATGGGAATCGCTTTCGCTGAGGGCGGGGCCACTCGCAGCGACTCGGTCGCCAACGGTCTGGCCAAGCTCGACCCCGGGATCGAGATGGTCGCGGTCCACGACGCGGCCCGCCCCTGCCTTGCCCAGGCCTGGATCGACCGTGTCTTCGCGGCAGGCATCGAGCATGCGGCGGCGATTCTGGCGATTCCCGTCGCCGCCACGCTCAAGCGGGTCGACCAGACCGGCTGCATCACCGAGACGATCGACCGCAGCGGACTCTGGGAGGCCCAAACCCCACAGGTCTTCCGGCGCGAGCTGCTGGAGAAGGCGTTTGAGCGGCACCGCCAATCGGGCGGGCCCGGCCCGACCGACGAGGCCAGCCTGGTCGAGGCGATCGGCCACCGAGTGCGGGTGGTCGAGGGCTCGGCAATCAACCTCAAAGTCACCCGCCGCGAGGATCTGCGGCTCGCCGAACAGGCGATGAAGGCCCTGCCCAAGCCGAAACTCGGCGGCCCGGCCCACCCCTTCGCCGGCGACGACCTCTGGCGGTAGCCCACCCGACCCGGAAACCCCTCGGCATGAAACCCGATCTGCTCGCCGACTTCGAGGGCCGCGGCCTGCTCCATCAGTCGACCGACAGGGCGGCGGTTGCCGACTGGCTGGCCAGTCCCGGCCGGCGGGTCTATGCCGGCTTCGATCCGACCGCCGAGAGTCTCCATGTCGGCCACCTGGTGGCGCTGATGCTCTTGCGACGGGTGGCGGCGGCCGGCCACGAGCCCGTCGCCGTGCTCGGCGGAGCCACCGGCATGATCGGTGACCCCAGCGGCCGCAGCGAGGAGCGAAACCTGCTCACGCCCGAGGCCCTGGCGGCCAACCTCCGCGGCGTGGAGGCCCAGATCCGGCGGATTCTCACAGCTCCCCTCGCCGGTGCCGCCGGTCCCGAGCCGGTGGTGCATGTGGTCAACAACGCCGACTGGATGCAGGGCGTGGGCTACCTCGAGTTTCTCCGCGATGTCGGCAAGCATGTCCCGATCGCCCAGATGCTCGCCAAGGACTCGGTGAAGGCGAGGCTCGAGCGGGCCGGGGGCGAGGGCGGCCTCTCCTACACCGAGTTCAGCTACATGCTGCTGCAGGCCTGGGATTTCGTGCACCTCTCCGACCAGCTTGACTGCCGCGTGCAGATCGGCGGCAGCGACCAGTGGGGCAACATCACCGCCGGCATCGAGCTTGGCCGGCGGCTCCGCGGACGCGATCTGCACGGCATCACCTGCCCGCTCTTGACGAAGTCGGACGGCACCAAGATGGGCAAGACCGCGGCGGGTGCCGTCTGGCTCGATGCCGCCCGCACGAGCCCGTTTCGGTTCTACCAATACTGGATCAACCTCGACGACGACGACGCCGGCAGGGCCCTGCGACGCCTGACCGAACTGCCGCTCGAGGAAGTCGCCGTTCTCGACCGGCAACGGGAGGACGATCCAGCCGGGCGGGAGACCCAGACCCGCCTTGCCGAGGAGCTCACTCGCCTCGTGCACGGCGAGCAGGCCCTGGCCACGGCGAAGCAGGCCACGCGGGTGCTCTTCGGCGGCGGCCTGGACGGCCTCGACGAGGCGGCCCTGGCCGAGATCTTCGCCGACGTGCCGAGCCACGAGTTCGCCCCGGGGGTGCTCGAGGCCGAGGGACTGCCGCTCACCGACGCCTTGCAAGCGGTCGGCCTCGCCTCCTCCCGCAGCCAGGCCAGAAGGACCATCGAGCAGGGCGGGGCCTACGTCAACAACCGCCGGGAAGGCGACCCTTCGCGGCGTTTGACCGCCGCCGACCTCGAGGGCCGACGGATGCTTGTCCTGCGGTCGGGCAAGAAGTCGTATGCCCTGGCCCGCTTCGGTGATGCCGGCCGCTGAGACCGCTTGACCCCTGGCCCCGGCGGCTGCTATCCCCTCCCGCGAAAGCCGCCGGCCTTACCGCATTCGCCGCGTCGCAATCCCCGGGAAATCACGTGCGTTTCCTGACCCGCATCACGCTGTTGGCCCTGTTGGCGGCGGCCGTGTCTTCGGCCGCCCTCGCGGAGGAAGTGAATCCCGGACTCGACCGCGGGCCGGGGCTTGCGGAGCGGATCGCGGCCGGCCTCGAAGCGCGGCGACCGGAGGATTTTGCGTTTGCCGAACAGGTGGCGGCCCTCGTGACCGAAGGACGGCTGCCGGTCAGGGTTGTCGACTCGGCCTTTCTCTGGGCGAGGGAGCATGCCGAGGGCTACGCCTTCCCGCACTTCCGCCGGGTGGTGACGCTCCAGGCCCGGCGGCTGGGGATCCGGCTGTGAGCCCCGCGGCCTGTTCCGGCGGCCGCGGGAGTTGGAACACGACATAGCTGTCGTTGGCATACATCCGGGTGAGCGAATCAAGCGGATGCCGCAGCACGACCAGCGGTGATTCGATCGCCTGCCGCGGTGCCACCAGATGCGTTGCGTCATAGCGGGCCGCAACCCGCAGCAGATGATCCTCGCCGAGGACGGCGGTGCTTGCCACGAGCCGCTCCTCGTCGGCGGCCGGCACGGCGTAGCACTCGCGGATGCGGTCCCGCCAGGCGACCACCGACTCCGGATCCTGCGGCATGTTTTTCCAGCACACCACCTCGCGGCGGTCGGCCCACCAATGGAAGCTGGCGGCCCCTTGGGGCGTGAGGACGCAGGCATCGGGCGGCGTGTGGTCGCGAATCCAGCCACAAACCTCCCGCCAGGCGGCGGCATCGACGTGGCGGTCGGCCCGCGAAACCGCGTCGCGGCTGACCAGCGGCCAGTGCCCCGACTGCACGAGCATGTCGACCACCGCGGTTGCCGCCACGATCAGCCCGGCGGCGATCAATCCCGACCGCCGCGGAAAGGACTCGCCGGCACCGGCTGCCGCCGGCCTGGAGGCCACCGCGATGGCGATCACCGTCAGCCCCAGGGGCACCAGTCCGTCGGCGAGACGGAAGAAGTAGTACCGCAGCAGCCCGTAGCTCACCGCCGGGGCGAACGGCTCGCAGGCGGCGATGAGCAGGCCGACGGCGGAAATCCCGAGCGACCCGAGCACCAGGGCCACCAGACGGTCGATCCGCTCATTCCGAGGCAGCGTCGCCCAGCCGCCAAGGAGCAGCAGCACCGCCAGGAGGTGGGCTGCGACCATCGCCTCGGGAAACGTCCGCGGCAGCAGGTGATGAGGAAGCCGCTGCACCACCTGGATGCGGGCGGCTTCGGCGACGGTTTCCGGAGCGACCCCCGCTGAGAGCAGCGCCGCGGGCACGACTCCCACGGCTCCCAGCCCGGTGCCGGCGACGATCGCCGCCCAGCCGGCCCGGCCCGGCCACCGGGGCCGCAATCCGCCGGGCGAGCCGCAGCGAGCCAGGCAGCTCGCCACCGCCGCCCAGCCGCCCACGAGCGGATGGACTGCCGTGGCAACACCGCACGCCAGCCAGGCGGTGGCCCAGCGACCGGCCGCGACCTCGCCGGCAGCGGCAAGCACGCCGGCCCAGGCGAAGACCTTCGCCTCGCAGCCCCCGATCACCCACTCGCCGCTGGCATCGGCATACCGCGAAACGAGCGAGTAGATCGCCGCGGCCGCCAGCAGCCACGCCCAGCGGCGGCGGGCCGGAAGGACCACCGCACCGAGCAAGGCGTGTCGCAGCCCGGCGGCCACCGCCAGCCAGCCGAGCCAGCGTCCGACCCAGGCCGCAGCCGGCAGGGACAGCGAAGCTGCCAGGGGGCCGAACGCCCAAGCGAATATGCGGTGGGCCTCCGGCGTCTCGAGGAAAAAGTCACCTGCCAGCCAGTCGGGATCGGCGGCATGGCGGGCCCGCACGAGGTAGCAGGCCTCGTTGGAGTCCGGCGGCGGCCAGGCTCCCGCCGCGGCACACAGGATGGTCATGGCAGCCAGTTCGATCACCGTGGCAGCGAGAGACCCGCGGGCAGCAGGCGTGGTCGGGGGCGGTTGCGGAATCGGCACCGGCGGTCTCCAAGGGGCCGGTATAGTGTGCGTCGCGGGCCGTATCACGACGACCCCGGCCCGCACCCACCCGCGAAGCTCCGGGCAGCCCCATGCCGGCACCGACACGACCCACCTGCCCCGCCCGCTGCGAGAGCCCCCTGACAGGCCGGGGAAGCCTGCTGCGACGGTCCGTCGAGACACTCCCGCTTGCCCTTCCGGGGGCTCCCTTTCCGCTTGCGGCGGCCCTCGCTGAATCGCTCGGCTTCAAGGCGGTCTACCTCTCGGGCGGAGCGATGTCTGCCGGGCTGCATGCGGTGCCGGACATCGGCCTGATCACGCTCGATGAACTCGTGACCGAAACCGGCCGCCTGGCCTCGGCCTGCGACCTCCCGGTGGTGGTCGATGCCGACACCGGCTTCGGGGGGCCGGAAGCGACCGCCGACTGCGTGCGGGCCCTCGAGCAGGCGGGGGCCGCCGCGATCCAGCTGGAGGACCAGCGGCTTCCCAAGCGGTGCGGCCACCTCGCCGGCAAGGAGCTGATCGATGCCTCTGAGATGTGCGAAAAGCTGGCCGCCGCCCGCGAGGCCCGCAGCGATCCCGCCACGGTGATCATCGCCCGCAGCGACGCCCGCGGGGTGGTCGGGCTCGACGACGCGATTGCCCGGCTTGCCGCCTATCACGAGGCTGGTGGCGACTGGCTCTTTCCCGAGGCCCTCACCAACCGCGGGGAGTTCATTCGCGTTGCCGCGGAACTGCCCGGGCCGCTCGTGGCGAACATGACCGAGTTTGGCCGCTCGCCGTTGCTGGGCCGCGAAGAGCTCGCCTCGCTCGGCTTCGCCGCGGTGCTCTATCCGGTGACGCTCCTGAGGGTGGCGATGAAGGCGATGGCCGCGGCCCTTGCGGTCATCGACGCCGAGGGCACCCAGGAGAGCCTGCTCGATTTGATGCTCGATCGGGAAGAACTCTATGCCCTGCTGGACTACGATCCGGCGGCACCCGGCCGCTGGCTTGCGGCGGAGGAGCCCCGATGAGCCCGGCAAACGTCGGACACCCAGCGGAGTTTTCCAAGGGGCTTGCCGGGGTCGTCGCCGGCGAGACGGCGATCTCGTCGCTCGACGACTCGCTGCGGTATCGCGGCTACCCGATCGATCAGCTCGCCGCCGGCTCCTTCGAGGAGACCGCCTTTCTCCTGCTCCGCGGCGAACTGCCCGACGAGCGGGAACTGGCCGTCTTCGCCGCCGAGATCGCCACCGCGGCAGCCTCGCTGGATGCAGCCGTCTCGGAGGCCCTCGCGCTGCTGGCCCGACGGGAGCCGGCCGCCTCGGTGATGGACGCCCTTCGCAGCGGCGTGAGCATCCTCGGCCAGATCGAACGCGACGACGGGCCGGAGACCGGCCGCGGAGCCGACGCCGATGCGATGCGGCAGGCCGCCACCCGGCTGATCGGCCAGACAGCCGCGATCCTCGCCACCTGGGTCGACCTCGTGGCAGGCCGCGAAGTGGACCTCTGGCCGGAGGGACGGCTGGCGGAGTCGCTGCTGGCCCGACTGACGCGTCGCCGCCCGTCCGCCGAGCAGGCGGCCGCCTTCGACACGACGCTGGTGCTCTACGCCGAGCACGAGTTCAACGCTTCGACCTTCGCGGCCCGCACGGTGGCCTCGACCGGCTCCGACATGCACTCCGCAGTGGTGGCGGCAATCGGCGCTCTCAAGGGCCCGCTGCACGGCGGGGCCAACGAGCAGGTGCTCGACAGCCTGTTGGCGATCGGCTCACCGGAGCGAGCCGAGGCATGGGTCGAGTCGATGCTCGCGGCAAAGAAGGTCGTGATGGGCTTCGGCCACAGGGTCTACAAGGACGGCGACGAGAGGGCTCGGCTGCTCGGCCCGCTGTGTCGCCAGCTCGGTGAGGCCCGCTTCGAGGCGATCGCGGCCACGGTCGAGGCGGTGATGCTCGAGCGGAAGGGGCTCAAGCCAAATCTCGACTGGCCGGCGGCGAGGATCTACCAGGCACTCGGCCTGCACCGCTCGGTATTCACGCCGATCTTCGTCGTCTCGCGAATGAGCGGCTGGACCGCCCACGTCATCGAGCAGGCCGGCAACAACCGGCTGATCCGTCCGCTCTCGCGGTATGTCGGACGACCACCACGTGAGGCTCAGCCCCTCTCGGAGCGACCGTCGGCCGGCGGCCGCACCGACTGACCGCCCGCATCGACCGCGGGCCCGGACTTGCCCGGCTCGACAGCCGACTCGGCGCTGGCCTGTTCGACCGGGGGCTCAACGGTAACCTGCAGCGTGACACCCGGAACCGAGTTCTCGCCGAGGTCGGTGGCGATCCGCAGCAGCCGCTCGATGCGGCCGGTCTGAGTTCCGGCCCGGAAGGTGACCGGCAGGATCTGCACCGCTGCGGTGCGGCTGCCGTAGCGGCATTCGACCCCGTCGTCACTGCACTCCACACCCGTCACCCGGAACGGACGATTCGCCCGCACGACGAGGTTTTTGGTCACCATCTCACCCTGCTTGAGCACCCCCAGGGCGAGCAACTGCGGGCTGACGGTCACCGCGGCCACCACCCGCCCTTCGACATCCATCGGGATCTCGGAAGCCCGCGGATCGTTGGTCACGAGAATCAACTGCCCGTTGACGTAGCCGGCGGGGGCCTCGGGCTTCAGCCGCACGGTCAGGTCGTAGATCGTCTCCGCCGCGGTACGGGTCGGCTTGGAGAGCATGACTTCGAAGTGCTCGTTGGCACTCCGCACATCGCTGATTTCCCAGGGTGTGCTGCCGGCATGGCTCACCCGCACCGTCCGTTCCGAGCCGCTACCGAGTTCGACATTGCCGAGATCGGCGAAGGGCGGATCAAAACTGACGTCGCTGCGAATGTTTCCCGAAACCCGCAGCTGCACCTCGGCGGGGAAGGGCTTGTCGATCGTGACCGTCAGGGTCGCCCCGTGCTGGCCGAGAAAGCTGCGGGTGTTGAACTTCGCGATCACCTCGGCCGTCTCATAGGTCTTGAGCGACTCTTTGGTGACCACCGGCGAGGTGCAACCGCAGCTCGTCCGCACGCCGGTGATGTGGATCGTCTCGTTGTAGGGATTGCGGAAACTGAAGTGGTGCTCGGCCTTCGAGCCACGGGCAACGGTGCCGAAACTGTGGACCGTTTCGCCAAACATTTTCCTCGCCCACTCCTGGGCCGGGGCCGCCGACGGGGCGAGAACCACCACCGCCGCGACGAAACCGAGAACTCTCGCCAGACTCTGCATCACCAAGGACTCCGTAACTCCGGTTCGCGGCGGGCTGAAAAACCGCGTTGTTCGCACCGTGCGGAAGTGCGTCATGCCGTTGTTTCCCTCGCTCACAGGGTAGGGGGGCTCGTCAAGAAACGTCAACGTCGCCACCCCCAACTATCCCACCCGTCCAGCCGCCGCGAAAGTGGCCGGGCTGGTCCCGACGCCGGAATTTCCGGGATTCAAGCGGCACGACCGACACAGCCGATCCCCCTTGACTATACTTGGTATGGACTCCGTGAGGATTCTGTCCAACCGGGGGCGTACTGGTTTCGACCGGGTGTGAAGAGGTTCAGATTGCGTGTCGTGGTTGATCGGCTGGCCACGTGAAAAGCCGATCACAGCTTCAATTGCCGAAGCTCAGTTCTCTCTGGCTGCTTAACTAAGCTGCCCCGAGCGATGGCCCCAGTCGGAAGGGCCTCCCAATCGGTCGCCAAATCCGACTCGCTCCGGTCCACCGCCTGGTACGGCCGGAGTCAAATTCGTTCCGGGCTGGTCAGCGACAGACCCTGCCGGCCGGGGCTGCGGTGACGAGATCCAAATCGACCGGATACACACGTAGACGTTTGGGCTGAACCGCCACGGGACGCGGGTTCGACTCCCGCCGCCTCCATGCCCCGGTTGTGCAGGGGATCGCAGGATGCTGCGACGCCCCGCACAGCCGGGGCTTTTTCATGCGCGGCAGGTCGCGGACGGTTTTGCGTGCGCGTCCAAACACCGACTCGCGATACCGACTCGCGGGAACGTGCTGCGATGATCGGTCAGCCGTTCCCACGGCACCGTCATGGTTGCGTGGTCAACAAGACACGCCGCTGTCTACGCCGCACCTGCGCTCCATGGCAGACTGTGAAACACGTCTGCCGCCGCAGCAGGCAGAGAGCGACCCCGCCCAAACCTGAGAGAACAAATGATGATGGCTCAGGAACGACATTGACCGTGAAGCTGTTCATTCCGACACCACTGCTGCCGCCGCTGCTTCTGTGCACCGTAATCGATTCGCCCGCGGGAACTGTCGAGAAGGTCCCGGCGGAGAAGTCGTAAACGCCCGTGCCAAAAAACTTGAAACTGCCGACCGAACCGTCACTGGTGAATGTCCAGGCATTGGCACCTGCGCCACCACTCTGTCCGGTTGCGTCATCTTTCCAAGCAGCGGAAAACAAGGACAACCCGGTACCTGCGTTGAGGCTGAACTCCATCCCGATGAAATCGAGATCTTTGTCAAACGAGAATTCCATCCCCTGGGAGGGATCACCCCATTTTTCGTTCGAGATCCCCATTGTGCCGGCTGTCATGCCGATCGTTTGATTCTTACTATTGCCTTGAATGTCGGCCTGAACCCGGACAAAGGTCATGCCGATCGGGTCACTGTTGCTCTGCGTGAGCACCACGGTGTCGCCGGCGGCAGAGCCGTCGAGGGCGGCTGCATTGCCGTTGTCATTCGTTTCAAAAACCGTAATGACCGCAGCGTGCGCGGGGCCTGCAACCAAGCAAAGACTCAAGACAAGCGTCGTAATCGTTTTCATCTTGTTTCTCACCTTTGAGATGTGCGTGCTCAAGGGTTCAGAATCGTCTGATGGGGAAATCGTTTGCTCAGAAGAAGTCCGTCATCCCGCCCCGTCATTCGGAAACCTGAAAGTTCGAACCCAATTCACAGGAGAACCGGGTTCACAGTCGAACTGGGTCTCACGCCCCGCTCAAACTATATTTGGGTCATGGCAATTCCGCAAGCCTGGCTCGACAATGAGTCGACCCGTGAACCGGGACCACCCCTTTCCCGGGTTCTGAAAGCCGACTCCTTGATCCCGCCAATGTGGGGGGGTTTGTCGCGATGCTGAGTCCGTCAGAGCCTGACGGCCTCGAGCCTTCGTGGTGACCTTTCGTCCGGCATTCGTCAGAGGCTGTGGATGTCGATTGAGGGCGGCTTGCCTGTCGGTCGATTGAAAGACTTCCCGGTCGTCATGCACACGCACGAGTTGATCCCGGTCGCTGGGTGGGCCGCGGCGGCAGACATGTTCCACAGTCTGCTACGTCGGCGGTGACCAGCCGGGCTTCGGCTTGGCATGGATCAGCGGCTCGGCACCCAGGCTACAGATCCTCGTCACCTCCTGCTCGACCGCATCCCCCTCGAGCAGGTCGAGGCCGAGTTGGAACTGCACCCCGCCTCCCGCCTCGAGCGACACGACCCGCCCCTGCGAGGCCTCGTGGCTCCGCGGATTGGGATAATTCGTCGCCGGCTCGAGGCCGGTCACATAGCCATCGGCAAGGCCCGCCTGGTTTTTCCAGAGCGTGAAGCAGGGGAGCGTCGCGGCATGCCAGCTGAGACAAGCGGCCCGGCTGCGGTCGGCACCCACGAGCAGCGCGGTCGCCTCGCCATCCGGCCCGGGCCGCAGTCGGCAGAAGTGCACCTGCTCCCCGCGGCCGGCCCTCGCAGCGGCGTAGCGGTTCCAGCTCGGCACGTCGCCCACGGCCGCCTCGTCCCGCGGGGCAAGTTCCTCGATCGCCGCCACCAGTTCCGCACCCTCGCCGAGCAGCGGCTGCCCGAAGTTGCAGTGGTAGAGGATCTGCATCTCGGCGGGCGTGTCGGAGAGGTTGTCCACGGTGTCGCTGATTCGCAGACCACCGCCCTCGGCCCGGAGCGTGAGCGCGCTGGAGAGCCGCAGGGCATACTGCAAGAATCGGGTCTCGTGGACGACACCCCTGAGGGTCACCGTGCCGGCCTGGTCGTCGAGCACGACCTCCACCGACTCAGCCGGCAG
The DNA here is from genome assembly GCA_964600785.1 of uncultured Chitinophagaceae bacterium. Classification (GTDB taxonomy): domain Bacteria; phylum Planctomycetota; class Planctomycetia; order Pirellulales; family UBA1268; genus M30B53. Next base: position 32,144 of record CAZRKH010000136.1, on the reverse strand, counting down.
GTTGGCGATCCGGCCGTGGAGCCCGTGGCGAAGCTGCCCGTCGACGTGCTCGGGGGCCCCGCAGCTGAGAAGGCCGCAGCGACAGATGAGTTCGTCGAAACCGGCGAGCCAGCCGAGGCCCGAAGGCTCCGCCAGCGGCACGAACGAGGGATGCACCGGCCCGCGAACCGGCGACTGCCAGCCGAGTTCGACCGAGCCGTGCAGGATTTTCCAGATCCCCAGGCCCCGATCGGGAAGCACGAAGACCTTGGTCTGGCCGGCCACCAGTTCGACCAGCAGCAGCCCGTCGCTCAGTCCGCCCTGCAGCCGCCGGGCTCGCACCGCCAGCGGCCCGAGCTGGCTTTCCGATTCGGGAAATCCTGAGGTTTCGCCAAACAGGCGGTGTCGCTTCGTCGCCATCAGCAGGCTCGCATCGGGTGAGTGGGTGTGGCAGGCGGCGACCATGCCCGCGAATGATCGAAGTCTATGGGCGTGCAAACGGCCGGCCAATATCCTGTGGCCACGCGGCTTCCGCCCGCGGTGATCCGAACGAAACACAGCACACCCCCCGAGGAGGACACCGGCGTGATCGACGAGCCAGACACTCCGGCAGACCCCGGCCGGACGCCGACCGCTGAGCCCCTCGCCGTGATCCTCGCGGCCGGACGCGGCACCCGCATGGGCGGTGATCGTCCCAAGGTGCTTTACGAGGCGGCCGGCAAGCCGCTGTTGCTCTGGGTCCTCGAGGCGCTCGCGGCAGCCGGTGTGGTGCGTCGGGTCGTGGTCGTGGGCCACAGGGCTGCCGATGTCGAGGCGGCCGTTGCCGGCCTGCCGGGGGTCTCGACCGCGGTGCAGCGGCAGCTGCGTGGCACGGGCGACGCGGTGGCTGCGGCGGCCGGTGCAATCCGCCAACGTCTCGACGAGCTGCCCGCCGGGGCACGCCTGCCGGTGGTGATCGTGACCGGCGACTCGCCGATGCTCCGCCCGGAGAGCGTGCGGACCCTGCTTGCAGCCTTCGCCCGGCAGCCCGCCAGCTGCCTGCTCGGCACGGCCCTCACCGACGACCCCACCGGCCTCGGCCGAATCGTCCGCGACGCCGCGGGGCAATTCGAGGCGATCGTCGAGGAGAAGGACGCCAGCCCGAGTCAGCGGGCAATCCGCGAAGTGAACATGAGCACCTATCTCTTCGACGCCCGCCGACTGCTCTGGTCGCTCGAGCGGCTCGGCACTGACAACGCGGCCGGTGAGTACTACCTCACCGACGCTCCCGGGATTCTGCGGGCATCCGGCGATCGGATCGATGCCCTCGCCTGCCTCGACCCCAGCGAGGCGCTCTCGGTGAACACGCCGCAGCAGCTTGCTGCAGTCGCCGGGGCCCTCGCCGCCCGCGAGGGCTGACCGCCCGAAAGCCGGAAAGCTTCGTGGCGGTGCTGCGGCACCGCCGCGGCTTGAAGCGGAAGGCGGGGGTGATCAGAGTGGAAAGGTGTTCGCGGCCGACGGCCGTGTGGAGCCATCCCCAGTCGGCCGTCCTGTCTGCGTCATGAACGACCTCAAGATCTTCAGCGGCCCGGCGAATCCCGCCCTCACGCAGGACATCTGCCGGTATCTCAACCTGCCGATGGGAAAGATTTCCCTCGGCCGTTTTCCCGACGGCGAGATCTCCTGCAAGATCGACGAAGACGTGCGGGGCCGCGACGTGTTCATCGTCCAGCCGCCCTGCCCGCCGGTCAACGACCATCTGATGGAGCTGCTCGTGATGATCGACAGCTTCAAGCGGGCGAGTTCCTACAGAATCACGGCGGTGATGCCCTACTTCGGCTATGCCCGGCAGGACCGCAAGGACGCCGGACGCGTGCCGATCACCGCCAAGCTCGTGGCCAACCTGATCACCCGGGCGGGAGCCGACCGGGTGCTCGCGATGGATCTCCACGCGGCCCAGATCCAGGGCTTCTTTGACGTGCCGGTCGACCACCTTTACGCGGCGCCGGTGCTCAACAACTACTTCCAGTCGCTCGATTTCGACCGGGATGAAATGGTGGTGATCAGCGCCGACGAGGGAGGGATCAAGCGAGCCGTGGGCCATGCCGCCCGTTTCCACGCGCCGCTGGCGATCGTTGACAAGCGGCGGGTCTCGGCGGAAGCGACCCAGAGTGCCAACATCATCGGCGCGAGCGTCGAGGGGAAAACCGCGATCATGTTCGACGACATGATCAGCACCGCCGGTTCGATCTGCTCGGCTGCCGAGGTGGTGCACAGGCACGGGGCCAAGGCGATCTATGCCGCCGCGACCCACGGGCTCCTGGTGGGGCCGGCGGTGGAACGGCTGCGGGCGGCCCCCTTCAAGGGAATCGTGATCACCGACTCGATCCCCCTTCCCCCTGAGCGAACCCTCCCGGCGATCACGACCCTCTCGGTCGCCAGCCTGCTCGGCCAGGCGATCAAGCGGATTCACCGCAACGAGTCGGTGAGCATGATGTTCCAGTAGGGCAGGCAGCCCGCGGCGGGACCTTGCGGCACCGCCCGGCGATGGCACAATAACGCTGTCCGAATCCAAACAGCCCGCACGATGCCCAGCCCCGACGAGGTACCCCGATGAGTGAGCCGCTCGAAGTCCTGCCCCGCACCGCCACCGGGACGAAGGACTGCCGCAGACTTCGGCGTGAGGGCCTGGTGCCTGCGGTGCTCTACGGCCATGGCGAAGACTGCGTGAACCTCACGGCGAAGCGGGAGGCGATCGACGCGATGGTGCGGCACGGGAGCCGCTTCGTCGAGCTCCACGGGGCGGTCGAGACCGGGGCCATCGTGCGGGATTTGCAGTGGGACACCTTCGGGGCCCATCCGCTGCATGTCGACTTTCTGAGGGCGAGCAAGACCGAACGGGTACGGGTGAAGGTGCCCCTCGACATGAAGGGCGACGCCCCCGGCCACCATGCCGGCGGCATCGTGACCCTCGTGATCCACGAATTGGAGCTGGAGTGCACTCCCGACGCGATTCCCGACCACCTGCACGCGATGATCGGTGAACTCGAACTCGGCGCCGCGATCCGCGTGCGTGACATCGCCGTGCCGCCGGGCGGCCAGATTCTCGCCGACCCTGAGGAGGTGCTCGTCACCTGCACGAAGCCGGGCGAGAAGCTCGAGGCCGAGGTGACGGCGACGGAGCCGGAGGTCATTGGTCGCGGCGGCGAAGAGACGGCCGGCGAGGGCGGGGAGGAGGCGGAGTGAGATCCGCCCGGCCGCAGGCCCGCCCCCGGCGTGCACTGGTGCGATGAAGCTGATCGTCGGACTCGGCAATCCCGGGCGGGGCTACGAAGCCACCCGGCACAATGTCGGCTTCGAGGTGCTCGAGATCCTCTCGCGACGGGCGGGCTCCCCGGTCCGCCGCCATCGGTTTCAGGGCGAAATCGTGCAGGCCAGCCTGCGGGGGGGGGCCGCTCTCTTGTTGTGGCCGCTGACATGGATGAATCTGAGCGGTTCGAGCGTCCTTGCGGCGAGGGACTTCTACAAGATCGAGATTCAGGACATACTGGTGATCTGCGACGATTTCCAGCTCGCCCAAGGTGTGATCCGGATGCGTGCCCGGGGCTCCTCGGGCGGGCAGAAGGGTCTCGCCGACGTCGCCCGACGTCTCGGCTGTGATGCCGTTCCTCGCCTGAGGATCGGCATCGGGCCGGTGCCGGCAGGCTGGGCGGCGGCCGACTTCGTTCTCGCCCGCTTCAGTCGGGACGAACGGGAGGAAATCGGCCCGGTCCTCGAGCGGGCGGCCGACGCCGCCGAGGAGTGGGCTGCTGCGGGAATCGACGCTGCCATGAATCGCTATAACTGACGCTCACGGAGCTGCCCGCAAGGGAACCACCAATCAAGGGAACCACCAATGGAGAACCGACTGCCATGACCGCCGCCACATCGCCCGCCGCGGCGACCGTCTACGAGGGAATGTTCCTGCTCGACCCCGGCAAATATGGCCGCGACCCTGAGGGTGTCACCGGTGCCATCACCGAAATGATCTCCCATCACGGCGGCCGACTGCTCGCGGCGAGGGTTTGGGACGAACGAAAGCTCGCCTATCCGGTGAAGGGCATCAAGAAGGGTGTCTACTGGCTGACGTACTTCCACATGCCCGCTGAGGGGATCGCCCCACTGGAGCGGCAGTGCCGCCTTTCCGATGAGATTCTCCGTCAGTTGATTCTCAAAATGGACCCTCGGATCGCCGAGGCGATCATCCAGCATATCGAGCACGGCGAGGCGGAGGGCGAACGACCCAGCCGCTGATTGAGCCTTGCTTTTCCCGGAAAAATCGGCTGGTTGCACCGATCGTCCCGCTTCGCTACGATATCTGCACGTTTGTACAGAAACTGGTCTCGGCGGCCGGGCGTCCCGAAAGGAGCCGCGTGGTCCGCAGGAGTCCAAAAGGGGCCGAAAGGGAATGCAAGAAGGAGTGGAACAATGGCAAGCTTCAACAGAGTGATCCTCGTGGGCAACGTGACCCGCGATCCCGAGATCCGCTACATCTCCAGCGGCACGGCCGTGACCGATGTCGGCCTGGCCGTCAACGACCGTCGCAAGAACGCCTCCGGCGAGTGGGTCGAAGAAACGACTTTCGTCGACGTCACCCTTTGGGGTCGCACCGCCGAGGTCGCCGGCGAGTATGTCACCAAGGGCTCCCCACTGCTCATCGAGGGCCGGCTGAAGCTCGACACTTGGGAGAAGGAGGGCAAGAAGCACTCCAAGCTCCGTGTGGTCTGCGACCGCATGCAGATGCTCGGCGGCCGCGGCGAAGGCGGCCGGGGTCGCCAGGGCGGTGGCGAGGAGGGCCATGGCAACCATGGCAACCATGACGCGGAGGCTTCCCGCGGCGACGGCGACTTCCAAGGGGCCGGAGCCTCGCCCCCGGCCGATCGCTTCGGCGGCGAGGAAGACATTCCCTTCTAGAGTTCTCCATCAACCAACCTGAAAGGCAACAGCCATGGCATCCCCCACGACCCCGAAAACACCCCGAGAGGCCCGTCGCAGCGGCCACAAAACCGGCCGGGGCGGGCAACTTCCCCGCGGTGAACGCGGGGGCATCGAACTGCTGCTGATCCACTCAGTCGACAATCTCGGCAAGCAGGGCGAAGTTGTCGAGGTTCGTCGCGGCTATGCGGTCAATTACCTGCTGCCCCAGGGCCTGGCGACGATCGCGACGGACCATCACAAGCGAATGGTCGAAAAGCACCGGGCGAAGCTCGACGAGATCGCACGGCAGAGAATGGCCAGCCTGAAGTCGCTGCTTGACGAACTGGCTCGCACGAGCGTCACGATCGAGGCGAATGCCAACGACGAAGGCCACCTCTACGGCTCGGTCGGCCCCGCCGAAATCGCCCGCTCGCTGAAGCAACAGGATTTCTCGGTCTCGGTCGACCAGATCATCCTGCAGGGCCCGTTGAAGGAGGTCGGCCTCTACACCGTCAAGGTGCGACTGGCCTCTGACGTGGAAGGCGACCTGAAGGTCTGGGTGGTGCCCTCGAGCAGCGAGAGCGGCGGGCAGAGTTAGGGCCCGGCAGTTCTCGGTCCGGCGGCCGCTGCCGACCGCCATGGAGGCGACCATGACCGCACCGACGCGACGGACCGCGGAGAAAGCCCGGGGAGGCGGGGGCTCCCCGCTCGACCTGTATGAGCGGCCCTCGAGCCTCGATGCCGAACGGGCCGTGCTCGGCAGCGTGCTGCTGAAGCCCGACGTCTGCGACGACGTGGCCCTCGTGGTTCGGCAGGACGACTTCCATGACGAGGCCCACCGACTGCTCTACGAGCACCTGCTGGACCTCCACGATTCCGGCAAACGGGTGGATGTCACGATCGTCGCCGAGCGGCTGCGGACCAAGGGCGATCTCGAGAGAGTCGGCGGGGCCGATGCCCTCGCCGACATCCTGCGTTCGGTGCCCCACGCGGCCCATGCCACCCATTACGCCGAGATCGTCCGCGACAAGTCGATGCTGCGCTCGCTGATCGACGCCGGCACCGACATCCTCCGCGATGCCTACGACTCTCCCGACGAACCGCGGTCGCTTCTGGCCCGGGCCGAGGAGCGGATCTTTTCGATCCTCGAGCGGCGGAGTTCGGCCGAAGCCAAGCCGATTCGCACCGTGCTCGAGGAATCGCTCGTGCGGATGGACGCCCGCATGAAGCACGAGCAGGCCCTCGGCGGCGTCGAGACCGGCTTCACCGAACTCGACACCCTCTGCGGCGGCCTGCACAACTCCGAGCTGGTGATCCTGGCCGCCCGGCCGAGCATGGGGAAGACCGCCCTGGCGATGAATATCGCCGAGCATGTGGCGGTCGACGCCAAGCTGCCGGTACTTTTCGTGAGCCTCGAGATGGCCTGTCTCGAGCTTGCCGATCGGCTGCTCTGCTCGTCGGCGCGCGTCAACGGCCACCGCCTCCGCAACGGCACGATCTCGCAGGAAGACCGGCGTCGGCTGGTGCAGAAATCGTCCGAGATCAGCGCCGCGCCACTCTTCATCGACGACACGCCCGGTCGCACCCTGACCGAGATCGCGGCGGTGGGCCGCCGGCTGAAGCGGAAGCAGGGGCTCTCGATGATCGTGATCGACTACCTGCAGCTGATCGAGCCGGACAACCCACGCGACCCCCGCCAGGAACAGGTGGCCCGGATCGCCCGCCGCCTGAAGATGATGTCGCGGGAACTCGACATCCCGGTGCTCTGCCTGGCCCAGCTCAACCGGCAGGCGGAGGTCTCGCGAGACAACCGCCCGCGGCTCAACCACCTGCGGGAGTCGGGCGCGATCGAGCAGGACGCCGACGTCGTGATGTTTGTGCACCGCGAGGAGTACTACCAGACCAACGAGGAAGACCGCGAGCGGGTTCGGGGGCAGGCCGAGATCATCGTGGCCAAGCAGCGAAACGGCCCGATCGGCGACGTGAAGCTGCTCTGGCAGCACGATCACACCCGCTTCGTCAACCTCGAGCAGCGGTCCTACGACGAGTTTGAACAGTTTTCCGGCTACTGAGCCGTGGGTTTCCGGCTACTGAGCCGTGGGGGCGGGGCGGGCAGCGGCTCTCCTGCGATCGGTGCCGGCGACCACCTCCAGTTCGAGCGAGTCTGACTCGCCCCGCTCCAGCCGCTCCCAGGCGATCGCCCCCATCGCGGCATTGTCGGTGCACAACTCTCGTGGCGGCAGGATCAGGTCCACGCCGCGTCGCTCGGCGAGCCTGGCGAGGCCCTCGCGGAGCCTGGTGTTGGCTGTCACGCCCCCGCCCGCGGCGACGAGGCCGGCTCCGGTACGCTCAATCGCCAGGTCCACCTTGGCGAGCACCGTCTCGACGGCTGCCTCCTGAAACGAGGCGGCCAGATCGGCGGTCTCCCGCTGACTCCGCACGCGGGGGCTCGCCGCGGCCGGCGGCTGCACGCGGTAGCGGATGGCGGTCTTGAGGCCGCTGAAGCTCATGTCGAGGGTGGCCTGATCCCGGGCGAGCGGTCGCGGCAGCCGGTGGGCGGCCGGGTCGCCGCCCTTCGCCGCCGCCTCGATCGCCGGGCCGCCGGGATAGCCGAGTCCCAGCAGAATGGCCGCCTTGTCGAACGCCTCGCCGACCGCGTCGTCGATCGTGCCGCCGAGTCGCTCGAGCTCCAGGGGCCCGCGGACGAAAAAGAGCGAGGTGTGGCCGCCGCTGGCCACGAGGCCCACGCAGGGATACCGCATCCGTTCCGCGGCGGCGAGCCGGCAGGCGTAGAGGTGGGCCGCGACATGGTCGTAGCCGACCAGCGGCAGGCCTCTCGCGACGGCGATCGCCTTGGCCGCGGAGAGTCCCACCAGCAGCGACCCGACGAGGCCCGGTCTGATCGCGACAGCCACCGCCTCGATCCCCTCCCGGCCGGCCCCCGACCGGCGAACCGCCTCCTCGATGACCGGCACGATCCGCTCCACGTGGGCCCGGCTGGCTAGTTCGGGCACCACCCCCCGCCAGCGTGCGTGGAGCGTCTCCTGGCTGGCGACCACGCTCGAGAGCACCTTCCGCTCCCGGCTGATCACCGCCGCGGCGGTCTCGTCACAGGTCGTCTCGATCGCCAGCAGCGGCACCGCATGCTCCGGCTCAGAAGTCGTACCACATCCCGACCCCGAAGCGGTTCTGGTTATAGAAGGTGAATTCGTACTGCGGATCGGACCCGTAAAGATACTCGACACCGATGCGATACAGTTTTTCGCTGCGGCGGCCCCGCCAGAACCAGCCCGCCTGAACGGCCACGTTGCCGCCGTAGTCGAGTTCCTCGCGGAGCATGCCGTTGACCGCCAGGAAGGGCTTGCCGCCGCCTCCTGTGGGACGGGCTTGGAGCAGCTCGGTGCCGAACTGCAGCTCCCAGGGCTCGGAGCCACCGGCGTTGAAGAATGAATAGCCGATCTCGCCGTAGAGCCGCATCCAGTCCCAGGGATACCAGGATCCGCCCAGCACGATCACGTCGCGGACGTAGTTGACCCGGGGGAAGTCCGGATACTTGAGCTGAAACTCGTCGCCGAGGTGGGCGCTGTTGTGGTAGTAGGCGAGTTTCGTCTGCCAGCGTCCTACGCCGTAGACGAGGGGCACACCGAAGCGGAAGTCGGAACTGCGAAGGTCGCGGTCGTCACCGGGGTCGAGCCGCACGAAGGCCGCCCCCTCCACCTGCACCTCGAAGCCCTGTGGGTGGAGTACCGGGTCAGACCCGTACCGCAAAATCGAGGCCCTGCCGCCGAGGGTCGAATCCCAGAGCCAGCCCTCGCTGACCGAGGGATCGACGACCGACGGCGCGGTGTCGTCGTACCAGACGGTCGCCAGGCGGGGCTCCTTGGGGCCGGCGAGATAGCTGGTGTAGATCAGGTTGTTGGGCATGATCTGCCAGTGCCACGGCCGTGGTGCCCAGAGATCTGCCGGAAAGCAGCTGTCAGGTGCGAAGCAGTCGTCAGCGCAGCGTGCGGTGCCGTCGTAAGGCATGCCGAGCACCACCGGTCCCGACGGGCAGGGAGGCAGCGGCTCGATGCCCTCAAACGGCTCATATCCCTGCTCGATGCCCGGAACCTCACGAACACTCCGGGGCGGGTCTCTGGGCTCGGGAAGTTCCTCGGGCTCGGCCGACTCCCCACGGGCCGCGCAAGGCAGCAGCAACGAGGCGGCCATCCATCCCGCGACCACCAACGCCCCACACCAGGGCCGCGACCGTCGCCGGAGCGATCCTGCCGGAGGGCGCAGGGGACACTCGGCGGCTCCGCAGTAGGAACCGCGGCCGGTCGGGTTCGTGTCGCTCGGGTATCGCAGCGGAGGAATTCGCATCGGGTGTGCCGCGGTGCCGCCTCGCTTGCGGACATTGCCAACAAGATGGACCGCTGGCAGACTCTAGAAGTCGATCACGGTCCATCCACAGACCAATCGGCCGCGGTGGACCGGGTTGATCAGGGTTGTTGGTCGCCTGCCAGCCCAACAGGGTAGTCCTGGCAAGGCACGCAAGGGCGGGTTTTCCCCAGCCGCCCTGACCAGCCCGGATTTACCGCCAGCGGAGCAACAGAGCACCCATGCACGACACCGCCACACCCGATATCGACGGCATCGCCGCGGCGCTGGGCCGCATACCCAGCGGCCTGTTCATCGTCACCTGGCGGCACGAAGGCCGCGACCGTGGCATGCTCGCCAGCTGGGTGATGCAGGCAGGCTTCGATCCGCCGGCGGTCAGCCTGGCCGTGGCCAGCGGCCGCGATCTGCTCCCGCATCTCCATGCCGGCGGCGAGGTGGTGATCAACGTGCTCGCCGAAGACCAGCGATCACTGCTGGCGAGATTTGCCAAGCCGGCCGCCGAGGGCGACCCCTTCGCAGGGCTGGAACTCAGCCGGGCCACCTGCGGTGCGGCGGTGCTGCCCGGAGCGGCGGCCTGGATCGGCTGCCGGCCCAACGCTTCGGCCGCCGCCGGCGACCACGAAGTCTTCGTGGCCACGATCACCTCCGCGGTGGGCCACGACGCCCTGAGCCCGGCGGTCCATCTCCGACGTAGTGGTTTGCGGTACTGAGACTCCCCGAGGAACCAGTGATGACCTCTCGGAACCACCAGCCACGGCAATTCCTGCATGTGGCGATCGCCTGCACGCTCCTTTCATGCCTCGTCGGCTGCGGTGATGGCAGCGGCGGTGGCGGGCGGGCCGATGGCCCCCGTCGGCTGGTGTTTCTCACCAACGGCGATGATCCCTTCTGGGATGCCTGCAACGCGGGGTTGCAGGAAGCCGCCGGCTCCGCCGGCCTCACCGAGAAGGGCCTGGCGGTGGTGATGGAGAAAAACAACGGCACCGCCCAGGGCCAGATCGAAAAACTCCGTCAGTTTCGCAGCCAGAGCGACATCGCCGGCGTGGCGATTTCGGTGATCCAGGCCGACAACGCCGCGATCGCCGAGGAGATGCGAAAGCTCGCCGCATCGGGCGTGGCCGTGATCACCGTCGATGGCGATGTCAATCGCGAGGCATTCCGCGATGCCCGTCCTTGGTATATCGGCACCGACAACCTGGTGGCCGGCAAGGTTCTCGGCCGGGCGGCCGGCAGGCTGCTCGAGGCCCGGGGGGTCGAGCAAGGTGGCTATGTGCAGTTTGCCGGGTTCACCGACAACGACAACGCCCGTGCGCGAATGAACGGCTTTCAGGAGGCTCTCGGGGGGGCGTTCGAAGAGGTCGACCGGATGAGCGACCGGATGGATCTCGCCAAGGCCAGGGACAACGCGCGAGCGGCCCTGGTCAACCATCCCGACCTCGTGGCCCTCGTGGGCATCTGGGCGTACAACGCTCCGGCGATCGCGGAGGTGGTCGAGGAACGGGACGTCCGCGACACAACCACGATCGTGACTTTCGACGCGCAGGCCGCGGCACTCGAGCACATGGCAGCCGGCCGGATCGACGCGATGGTGGTGCAAAACCCCTTCGAGATGGGGCAGAAGGCGGTGCGGCTGCTCGTGGCGATGCTCGAGGATGATCAGGCGGTGATCGACGAACTCTTCCCCCGCAGCGGTGAGCCTGACGGCGATATCCACACCACCGGCCTGAGGGTCATCCTTCCCGACGGGGATTCGCCGCTTGCGGGCGATGACTTCGATGCAACGCCGGCCGAGCGGATGTTGCTCGGGGAGTTCCGCGGCTGGCTGGAAAGCCGGGGGCTTTCAAGTTCCTGAAGGCTGACCGGTCCCGTGACCGACAGGATGGGCATGCATGGCGAGAGAGCGGTCGGGCCGCTGGCCGATTCACTGGACGGGTGAGTGGACGCTGCTTGTCGCGATCCTGCTGGTGGTGGCGATCACCGCGGTGGTTGACGGCAACCACAGCTACGTCGATCGCCCGCTGGAGAGCCTGCGGGACATCGCCCGCAACACGGCCCTGCTGGGAATCTTCGCCCTGGGCGCGGCAGTCGTGATCATCGCCGGAGGAATCGATCTTTCTCTCGGATCGATGATCGCGCTTTCCGGTACGATCTCGGCGACGACGATGCTGGCCCTGGCCCCGGCGGAGGTGATGGCTTTCAAGCCGGTGGGCGGTCTGGTGGTGGCTGCGGCGATTGCCGCAAGCCTGCTCAGCGGGCTGGCGGTGGGGAGCCTGCATGCCTGGCTGGTGACAGCGGTGCGACTCCCGCCATTCATCGCCACCCTGGCGACGCTCGTCGGTCTGCGGAGCCTGGCCCGGGCCCTCTGCGAGTCGACGACCGGGGCGATGACACCGACCAAAAGCGCGATCGTCAACGTGGCCGATCCGTTCTTCAAGATGATCCGTGACAACGTCTGGATTCCGGTCGCGGTGTTCGCGGTGCTTGCGGTAATCACCTGGATCATGCTGACACGCACCGTGCTCGGCCGTCATCTGCAGGCCCTCGGCGGCAACGAGGAGGCCGCCCGACTGGCCGGCATCCGCACCGAGAACGTGAAGTGGTTTGCCTACTGCTTCTCGGCGACAACCGCGGCGGTGGCCGGCATCTTCTACGTGGCCAACGAGTCGGTGGCGGCCCCCGTCAACCAGGGACGGGGTCATGAACTCAACGCGATTGCCGCGGCGGTCGTGGGGGGCTGCTCGCTCACCGGCGGCGTGGGCACGGTGCCCGGCACGGTGCTGGGAACCATCTTTCTCCGGGTTGTGATCGACGCGGTCTCGAAAATCATCAAGACCGGGGCCGACGTCTACGAGGGCCTGATCGTGGGTGTCGTGGTGGTGATCGCGGTGACCTTCAGCCAGGCCGGCAGGGAGGCCGCCGCCGGCCGCGGGCTGCTGCCGGGCGGCCTGGGGCTGTGCATGGTGCCAATTCTCGCGGTCTTCATCGGGGGCACCGTGGCGATGACCACCGGCGGCCTCGCGGGCCTCGCCATGGGGCTTGTGACCGCGGCCGCCCTTGCCGGCATCCGGCTGTGGCAGAGCCGCCGGGGGGTGGGAGCGTGAGTCCCGAGCCCTTCGTCGCGATGCGTGGAATCACGAAACGATTCCCCGGCGTGCTGGCTCTTGACGACGTCCATCTCGAGGTGCTGCCGGGTGAGTTCCACGCGATCTGCGGTGAAAACGGGGCGGGCAAGAGCACCCTCATGAAGGTGCTCTCCGGCGTCGAGCGGCCCGATGGAGGAAGCCTGCTTGTCGACGGCCGGGCGATGGCCTTCAGCGGCACCCGCGACGCTGAACGGGCGGGAATCGCGATCATCCACCAGGAACTCGCCCTGGTCGACACCTTGCCCGTGATGGCCAACGTCTTCCTCGGCCGTGAACGGCGGGGGCCCCTGGGCCTGCTCGACGACCGCTCAATGGCCCGTGAGACCGCGGGCCTCCTGGAGACGCTCGAATGCGGTGTTTCGCCTCACGCCCCGACAGGCAGCCTCCGTGTCGGCGACCAGCAGCTCGTCGAGATCGCCAAGGCCCTTTCACTCGATGCCCGGATCCTGGTGATGGACGAGCCGACCAGCGCCCTGACCGAGAGCGAGTCGGCCAGGCTCGAGCGGGTGATCGCCGCCCTCAGGGCCCGCGGCACGACGATCCTCTTCATCTCTCACAAGATGGAGGAGGTGTTCCGAATGGCCGACCGGATCACCGTCCTGCGGGACGGTCGCTCGATCCGGACCCTCGAGCGGAAAGAAACCAGCCCCCGCGAGGTGACCTCGCTGATGGTCGGCCGCGAGATCGAGGAGGCCGCGAAAATCACTCCCCGACGGCCGACCGACGAGATCCTCGCCGTCGAGGGGCTCACGCTCCCCTGGCCGGGGCATGCCCGCGGCTACAGGCTCGCCGACATCTCCTTCAGCCTGCGACGCGGCGAGGTGCTCGGCGTGGCGGGCCTGATGGGCGCTGGTCGCACCGAACTGCTGGAGACGATCTTCGCCGCCGGTGAACCGAATTGGACCGGCAGCATCCGGTTGCGGGGTCGGGAGGTGCGGTTCTCCCACCCCGCCGAGGCGGTCCGGGCGGGAATTGCGATGGTGCCCGAAGACCGCAAGCGGCTCGGCCTGTTTCCCGATCTCGACGTGGGGGCCAACGTGACCCTCTCCGCCCTCGCCCGGGCCCTCCGGGGCGGGCTGATCAGCCGGCAGGCCGAGGATGCCCTCGCGGCCGGCCCGCTGCGGGCGACGGGCGTCAAAACCCCCGGAGTGCATGCCGCAATCACCGGGCTCTCCGGCGGCAACCAGCAGAAGTGCGTGATCGGTCGCTGGCTGCTCACCGATCCGGCGGTACTCCTGCTCGACGACCCCACCCGCGGCATCGACGTGGGGGCCAAGGCGGAACTCTACGGGCTCATCGACCGGCTCTGCCGCGAGGGTCTCGGGGTGATCCTCACATCCAGCGAGCTTCCGGAACTGCTGACCCTCGCCGACAGGATCATCGTGCTCGCCGAGGGCCGCCTGACCGCCAGCCTGTCCCGTGAAGAGGCCGACGAGCAACGGATTCTCGAGGCTGCCACAGCCGGCTGAGCCCGGACGGGCAAAGGTTCAGCGAACCACGAAGTTCACCATCCGCCCTGGCACCGCGATCGTCTTCACGACCTGCCGGCCTTCGAGCAGCTCGGCGATTCGGTCGTCGCCCAGGGCCGCGGCCACCATCGCGTCGGCGTCGGCGTCGGCGGCCACCGTGACCCGCCCCCGCAGCTTGCCCTGGATCTGCACCGGAATCTCCACCGTCTCGTCGAGGAGATACCGCTGGAGGACCTCCGGCCAGCCGGCCAGTGAAACCGGCGGCGGATTACCGAGAACCTCCCAAAGCTCCTCGGCCAGGTGCGGCGCGAAGGGAGAAAGCACCTTGACGAAAGGCTCGAGAATCGCCCGTGGCCGCCGCTCGAGCCGCGTGCAGAAGTTGACGAATTCCATCATCCGGGCGATCGCCGTGTTGAAGGAGAGGGTCTGGATATCGTCGCTGACCTTGGCGAGCATGCGGTGCACCTCGCGGAGCTGGTCGTCATCGGGCTCGTCGTCGCAGACGGCTTCGGACAACGTCGGCTCGTCGGCCCGCTCGTCGACGACCAGTCGCCAGCAGCGGTCGAGAAAGCCCCGCACCCCGCCCACGCCCGAGGTGCTCCAGGGTTTCGTCGCCTCCAGCGGCCCCATGAACATCTCGTAGAGCCGCAGGGAATCGGCACCGAACTCCTGCACGATTCTGTCGGGATTCACGACGTTGCCCCGGCTCTTCGACATCTTGTACGCCCGGCTGTCGACCCGGATCGCCGGTGCGTCGCGGAGCACGAAGTGCTCGCCCTGCTTTTCCACCTGGTCGGCGGCGACCCGCGTGGCCGCCACCGGCTCACCGCTCTCGCGGTCGACCATCACGCCGGCTTCGGTGGGATGAGGCTGCACGCGTTCGGCCGACATCCAGCCGCCCTGCGGATGGCGATAGCCGGTGAACTCCATCTCGCCGAGGATCATGCCCTGGTTCACCAGCCGACTGAAGGGCTCGGGCGTGGCGACATGCCCGCGGTCGTGAAGCACCTTGTGCCAGAAGCGGGCATAGAGCAGATGCAAAACCGCATGCTCGGCCCCGCCGACGTAGAGATCAACCGGCATCCAGGCCCGCTCCACCTCGGGGTCGATGAACCGCTCGTTGTTCTCCGGATCGAGAAACCGCAGGTAGTACCAGCAGGAGCCGGCCCACTGTGGCATGGTG
Source organism: uncultured Chitinophagaceae bacterium (assembly GCA_964600785.1). Taxonomy (GTDB): domain Bacteria; phylum Planctomycetota; class Planctomycetia; order Pirellulales; family UBA1268; genus M30B53. The sequence goes on along the minus strand of CAZRKH010000136.1, from coordinate 17,055 downwards.
TTCGTCTCGCGACGGAAGCGGCGGCCGTCGCGTTCGACATAGAGCCAGTCGTCATCGGCCCTCGAGAGCGGAGGGTCGGGCGTCTGGCCGGGGGCGTAGTCGCTGAGTGTCGGCAGCGGCACCGGCAATTCGTCCGGGTCGACCGGCCGCACGAAACCCGTCTCCCTGCCCTCGGCATCGAGTTCGTGGAGGATCGGAAACGGCTCCCCCCAGAAACGCTGACGGCTGAAAAGCCAGTCGCGGAGCTTGTAGTTGACCGCGGTACGGCCGAGGCCGGCTGCGGCAAGGTCGTCGCCGAGTTTGGCGATGAACTCGGCCGTCGCAAGGCCGTCGTAGGGGCCGGAGTTGATCGCCCGCCCCTCGCCGACGAAGGGAAGCTGCGGCTCGGCGACACCCTCTCCCTGCGGCTCGACCACCGGCAGCAGTTCGAGGCCGAAAGCGAGGGCAAATTCGTGATCCCGCCGGTCGTGGGCGGGCACCGACATGATCGCTCCGGTGCCGTAGCTGGCAAGCACGTAGTCGGCCACCCAGACAGGCACCGCGGCCCCACTGAGGGGATGGATGCAGAAGGAGCCGGTGAACACGCCCGACTTCTCGCGTGCCAGATCGGTGCGGTCGAGGTCGCTCTTGCGGGCGGCCGCCTCGCGGTAGGCCTCCACCGCCTCGCGGGCCTCCGGACGGGTCAGCCGCTCGACCGCCGGATGCTCCGGGGCGATGACCATCGCCGTCACGCCAAAGAGGGTGTCGGGGCGGGTGGTGTAGATCCGCAGCACGTCCTCGGCGGGCCGCTGCGGGAATCCGGCCGATGCCCGAGACCGTTTCCAGTGCTCGAAGGCCGCCGCGTCGGGCCGCCCGGCCGAGGCATCCCCGATGAAGAAGTCGACCTCCGCCCCGGTGCTGCGTCCGATCCAATCGCGTTGCAGCTTCTTGATGCTCTCCGGCCAGTGGAGGCCGTCGAGTTCGCGATCAAGCCTGTCGGCATAGGCGGTGATCCGCAGCATCCACTGCCGCAGCGGCAGCCGCACCACCGGATGCCCTCCCCGCTCGCTGACCCCGCCGATCACCTCCTCGTTGGCCAGCACCGTGCCCAGGGCCGGACACCAGTTGACCGGGGCCTCCGACTGGTAAGCCAGCCGGTGCTCATCGCGGTAGCGGGCCGTGGCCCGCTCGCCTGCGGCCGCGACCTCGCCCGGAATCGGCAGCTCGGCGATCGGCCGACCACGGCCAGACTCCGGATCGAACCAGGTGTCGAAGAGCACCAGAAAGATCCACTGCGTCCAGCGGACATAGCCGGGGTCGGTAGTGGCCAGTTCCCGGGACCAGTCGTAGCTGAAGCCGAGCATCTTCAGCTGCCGCCGAAAGGTGTCGATGTTTCGCCGGGTACTCTCGGCCGGGGGGGTGCCGGTGCGGATCGCGTGCTCCTCCGCCGGCAGGCCGAAGGCATCGAAGCCCATCGGGTGCATCACGCTCACGCCCCGCATCCGTTCGAAGCGGGCCACGATGTCGGTGGCGGTATAGCCCTCCGGATGCCCCACATGCAGCCCGTCGCCGCTGGGATAGGGAAACATGTCGAGCACGTACCGCTTGCTGCCCGTTGGCAGGCGGGGCGTAGAGAAGGTGTGATGGGCCTCCCACCATTCCTGCCACTTCGGCTCGATCCGCGCGGGGGTGTATCGTGGCATGAGGCAGTGGTCGGCGAACTGTTCAGTCGGGCGGACGCTGATTCTAATGCACCGGGTGGCCACGGCAACGAGGCCTGAGTCATCCACGGCACGCGAGCACACCCAGGAGCACGTCCCCAATGAGCGAGCACCCTGTTGCGGGCGACTTCACCGGCGGGATGTGCCTGCAGCGGCGTCTGCTTCGTGCCTGCCGTTCGGCTGCGGGCCGGCTGAAGGTTGCCGACTCCCTCGGCACCCGGCTCACCGGCCGTCAGCTGCTGACGCGAATCCTCGCCGCCCGACGGGTGCTCGAGCGAAACCTCGCTCCCGATGAGCGGATGGTGGGTGTTTTCCTGCCGCCGACGGTGGCGGGGGTGGTGGTCAACGCGGCTCTCGCGCTCGCCGGCCGCGTGGCGGTGAACCTCAACTACACCGTCAGTCAGCCGATCCTCGACACCTGCATCCGCCTCGCGGGGCTCGAGCATGTGATCACCAGCCGGACCTTTCTCGACCGGGTCGGCCTCGAGGTCGGCGAGACCTTCCTCGACGCGGCGGCCCTTCGTGGGCAGCTGACGCTCAGCGACAAGCTGGCAGCGGCGGCCGGGGCCACGCTCGTGCCGCTGGGGTTGCTCGACTCGTGGCTCGGGCTCGATCGGATCAGGCCCGACGACACGTTGACGGTGATCTTCACCTCCGGCTCGACGGGCGACCCGAAGGGGGTGGTGCTCTCGGTGGAAAACGTCGGCTCGAATGTCGAGGCAATCGACAGCCTGCTGCATGTCTCGGCCGGCGACGTGGCGGTTGGGTCGCTGCCCTTTTTCCATTCTTACGGCTACACGACCACGCTCTGGACCCCGCTGGTGCTCGACCCGGCCTGCGTCTACCACACCAATCCGCTCGATGCCCAGGCGATCGGACGGCTCGCGAGGGAGCATCACGCGACGATCCTGATGTCGACCCCCACGTTCCTGCGAACCTACATCCGTCGCACGCCGGCAGAAGACTTCGAATCGCTGGAGGTCGTGTTCGCGGCCGCCGAAAAACTGCCACGCGACGTGTCCGACGCCTTCGAGCGGAAGTTTGGCGTCCGTCCGCAGGAGGCCTACGGGGCCACGGAACTGGCTCCGCTGGTCGCGGCCAACGTGCCGCACACCCGGCACGTGCCCGGCCGGCCGGCCGACGCGAAGGAGGGCACCGTCGGACGGCCGGTGCTCGGCTGCGAGGCAAGGGTCACCCGCCGGGAGGACCACTCACCCGACGCCGCGAGCGAACTGCCACTGGGCCAGGAGGGCCTGCTGTGGATCCGCGGACCCAACGTGATGCAAGGCTACCTTGACCGTCCCGACCTTTCCGCGGACGTGCTCCGCGACGGCTGGTATTGCACCGGCGACATCGCCCGACTCGACGAGGAGGGGTTCATCACGATCACCGGACGGGAGAGTCGTTTTTCGAAGATCGGTGGTGAAATGGTGCCTCACGTGACGATCGAGGAGAAGCTCAACGAGCTGCTCGGGGCGGAGGACGGTGATCTGCTCGCGGTCGTCGCCGCCGTGCCGGATGCCAAGAAGGGCGAGCGGCTCGTCGTGCTGCATCTTCCGATTCGTATCGAGCCGGCCGAGGTCTGCCGGCGGATGGCCGAGGCGGGCCTGCCGAACCTTTGGATCCCGTCACCCGAGGCGTTCGCCGAAATCGAGGAGATTCCGGTGCTCGGCACGGGCAAGCTCGACCTCAAGCGGCTCGCCTCCACGGCCCGGCAGCGGTTTGGCGGGGAGGCGGTGGCGTGAAGGCCCCAGTCGACGGCGAGCCGGCCCCACCGCGGCATGCCGTGCTGCTCGGGCGAGGCGATGAATTTCAGGCCACGGCCTACCTGCGACTGCTGGCGGTACCCGAGGGCCTCGCCGATCCCCGCGTGGAGGGCACGTTTCGCGGTCCGAGGTGCCGCCATGCCGCCACGCTGCCGACCACCACCCGTCTCGAGCCGCTCCCGGCGGCCGGGGCGGTGCCTCCGGCGGCTGCGGCGGTCTTGGTCGAGCCGGGGTTTTGGAGCCCGCAGTTGCCGCACCGCTACGAACTCGAGGCACGACTCGTCGATGGCGGGCGTGAGATCTGCCGCTGGTCGCGGATGGTCGGCTTTCGCAGGCTCGGGATTCGCGGGCAATCCTTCTGGCTGGAGAACCGCCGCTGGGTGCCGCGGGCAATCGTCGCGAACAACGCCACGACACCGCTGGCGGCGTATCGCAAGGCGGGAGCCTGCCCGTGGCTGCCGATGCCCGCGGCATCGCTGCTTGACGAGGCCGATGCCGAGGGAGTGATGGTCGTCGCCGAACTCGTGGACTCCTGCGACGATCCTCTCGGGGCACTGCTGGAATGGGCCGGCCATCCCTCGGTCGGCTTCGCGGTCGCAGCCCCCGAACTGCTGGCTGTGGCATCCGCCGCGAGGCGGTCACTCGGCACGATGCTCCTCGGCTCGGCGGTCGACGGTGCGAGGGAGGCTGCCGAGGCCCTGCGGGGCGTGCCGGCCGCCGCCGACTTTGTGGTGCTCGACCTGCCGGCCGGCGGCGTGCCGCACGATTCCTGGCAGTCAGGCCAACCGCGACCGATCGTGGTGCGACGTCGCGATCCCGCCCATCCCGGCAAACGCGAGCCAGACCGCCAGCACTGCGACCACCTGCAGGCCGACCTCGCCGGCTGGCTCTCCCGACGCCAGCCTGCCTGGGATCCGGCCGGCTATGCCACCGGCACGGCAGCGGCGGCGTGGTAGGCTCGGAGGTGGCGTTGCGTCCGCCCAACTCCGCATCCCCGACAGCCCACCACCTCCGGCAAGCAATCATGGCCGCTGCCCCAGAGCCGACGCCGCGGCCCGAGCCCGCCGAGGCAGTCGACGCCACCCGGTACGCACGGCAGATTCGCTTCCCGGCCCTCGGCGAGGCCGGTCAGGCCCGCCTGGCCGCGTCGCGGGTCGCGATCGTGGGCTGCGGGGCTCTCGGGGGTGTTTCGGCGATGGCCCTGGCGAGGGCCGGGGTCGGCTTTTTGCGGCTGATCGACCGCGATCTCCCCGAGCTTTCCAATCTCCCCCGGCAGGTGCTCCTCGACGAGGCCGACCTGGCCGCCGGTCTGCCGAAGGCCGTCGCGGCCGCCGGCCACCTGCAGAGGATCAACGGGGCCCTCCGCGTGGAGCCGGTGGTCCGCGACCTGACGGCGGACTGCTGCCGCGAACTGCTCGCCGATGTCGATCTCGTGGTCGACGGCACCGACAACTTCGAGACCCGCTTTTTGATCAACGACTTCGCCTGCGATGTCGGGATTCCCTGGATTTATGGCGGGGCGATCGGTGGCGAGGGACGGGTGCTCACAATTCTGCCAGGCCACACCGCCTGCCTGCGATGCCTGATTCCAGAGCCCCCTCGAGCCGGCGAACTTCCCACCTGTGAGACCGCCGGGATTCTCGGACCCGCGGCGATGGTGGTGGCCGCGGTGCAGGCTGCGGAGGCGATCAAGCTGCTCTCGGCGGCGGGTTCGGCCGAGCGGCTCGCCCGGGCCGAGGGCCGATTGCTCGTGGTCGATCTCTGGGAGGGCCGCTGGCACTCCCTCGATCTCTCACCGCTCGCCCGACGAGGCTGCCCGACCTGCCGTGGCGGCGAACGGCCCTGGCTCAACGGCGGCGAGACGACGGCCGCACGCCCGCTGTGCGGCCGCGACGCGGTGCAGATCGCACCGCGTCGTCCGATGCAGGTCGATCTCGAGGCTGTCGCCGCGGGGCTGGCCGCGGCCGCTGGCGTCGTGGTCAATCCCTGGATGGTGCGGGCGGAGGTCGAGCCGGGGGTCACCGTGTCGGTGTTCGCCGACGGACGGGCGATCGTGGCCGGAACCCGCGAGGAGTCCCGGGCCCGGGCGGTCCTTGCTCGGTATGTCGGAACGTGAGCCGCTTGTGAAAGCCGCCGCCGCCGAAGGCCATGGCGGTTGGCGGCCCTTCCCAACTGGCGTAGCATGGATCGTTCCGCGGGGGATTCCGGCGGTTTGTTTCTGGCGAGCTCCAACGAGGTGTGAAGGCGATGGCGGTCAAAGAGGTGTTGGCGCTGGTGCTCGGTGGCGGACGCGGCGCCCGACTTTTTCCGCTGACCCGTGAGCGTTCGAAGCCCGCGGTGCCGCTGGCCGGAAAATACCGGATCATCGACGTGCCGCTGTCCAACTGCATCAACAGCGGCGTGCAGCGAATCTACGTGCTCACGCAGTTCAACTCGGTCAGCCTCCACAGCCACATCCGTCGGACCTACAGTTTCGATCACTTCAGCGGGGGGTTCGTCGAGATCCTCGCGGCCCAGCAGACGCTCGACACCTCCACCTGGTACCAGGGCACCGCCGACGCGGTGCGACAGCATTTGCGGCTGCTGCAGCAGCCGAACGTGAAGCACGTGCTGATCCTCTCGGGAGACCAGCTCTACCGCATGAACTACGCCGACATGCTGGCCACCCACGAGGCTCGCTCGGCCGACGTCACGATCGCCGGCATCCCGGTGGCGCGGGAGGCAGCCTCGGCCCTGGGCATCATGCGACTCGACGGCAACGGCCGCGTGGAGGGCTTCCTGGAAAAACCGCAGACCGACGCCGAAGCCGATCTGGTTCGGACCGACCCGGCCTGGATCGACCAACAGGGCCTGCCCTCGGCCGGCCGCGACCTGGTGGCGAGCATGGGCATCTACCTCTTCGACCGCGACTGCCTGCTCGACCTGTTGATGAAGACCGACTATCAGGATTTCGGCCGCGAGGTCTTCCCCGCGGCGATCCGGGCCAAGAACGTGGCCCTGCACCTCTTCGACGGCTTCTGGGAGGATATCGGCACGATCCGCTCGTATTACGAATGCAACATCGAGCTGGCGAGCCCCGAGCCCCCCTTCGAACTGGCTCATGCGAACGCGCCGATCTATTCGCGAGCCCGATTCCTCCCTCCCTCGCGGATCGAGGGGGCCAGCGTGCGAGGCAGCCTCATCTCCGACGGCTGCATGATCGGTCGTGGGGCGGTCGTGGAAAACAGCGTGATCGGGCTGCGGTGCCGGATCGGCAACGACGCGGTCATTCGCAACTCGGTGATTCTCGGCAACGACTACTACGAACCGCCGGAGGATGGCGGCGACGGCCGGGATCTGCCCCCGATGGCGATCGGCGATGGCACGATCATCGAAAATGCGATCGTCGACAAAAACATCCGCATCGGCAGACGGGCGAGGATCGTCAACGAACACGGCTGGGAGTCGACCCCTGAGAGCCCCACCTTCATGGTTCGTGACGGCGTGGCCGTGGTGCCCAAGGACGCCGTGATTCCCGATGGCTGGCAGCCAGAGCCGGGCCTGGCCGCATCGGAAACCGGCTGATCGGGTCTGCGACGGCTACGGCCGACCGCCGCGACGCAGCGGATTCGCTGGCCGAGCGGGCACAGCGGTGGCCTCCCCCACCTCCGTCTCGAAGGCGGCGGTTGTCGGCCGCTCGGCAAGCGGTGGTGGCACCTCGGGCAGACGGGCCATGCGGTCTGTGCCGCCGCCCCCACGACGCACGATCTCAGGCCACACAGGCGGGGTCACGCCGATCGGACGATTGCCCCCCGCACGAGCACAGAAGTCGTTTTGCGTCACCGAACCTTGCGGGACCGGTCCCGAATAGTCGTAGGGGCTCGGGCAGATCGTGCAGCCGCACAGCAGGCAGGCCACCGCCGCGAGCGGCCGGCCAGTGGCGAGAACTCCAGTCGCGTGTCGCGTTGTCATCCCCACCGGTGGCTCCCCATCCGGGCGTGTCGCGGCTGTTCCCCCCACCCAATCGCCCGACGGTGTGAATCGGCATGGAGCAGCCGGATCCTTGAGCAGAATCGGCAGATTCGCTGCAATCGGCCCGCCGGCAGGGCCTTATCCAAGTCAGAGCTGCACGCCGAGGCGGGCCATGAGCCGCTTCATGTCATCCCAGACCTGCCGCTTGGCGGCCGGATTCCGCAGGAGGTAGGAAGGATGGTAGGTGCAGATCACTTCCGCAGAACCATAGGTGAACCAGCGGCCCCGCAGCCTTCCGATCGGCTCGCTGGTGCCCAGCAGGGCCCCAGCTGCGGTCGCCCCGAGACAGCAGATGAATTCCGGGCCGATCGCCTCGAACTGCCGCTCGAAAAACCCTCGGCAGTTGGCGATCTCCTCGGGCAGCGGGGTGCGATTCCCCGGCGGTCGGCACTTCAGCACATTGAGGATGTAGACCTCCTCGCGGGTCAGCCGGCAGGCCTCGATGATCTTCGTGAGCAACTGCCCGGCGCGGCCCACAAAAGGCTCGCCGCAGGCATCTTCGTCGGCTCCGGGGGCCTCGCCGAGAAAACAGATTCGGGCCGTCGGGCTGCCGGCGCCAAAGACCGTGGTGGTGCGGCTGCAGGCGAGTTCCTCACAGCGGCGGCAGGCCGCCACCTCCGCGGCGATCACCGCCAGGGATTCGCGATCCGCTCGCGGCACGTCCCTGCCTGCGGGCACCACCGGCAGATCGAGCACACCCGCCTCGGCGAGACTTACGAGCTGCTGCCTCAGGCGGCGGGCGTCGTGCGGGGAGGGCTCCGCGGGCATCGGCACGAGCCTCCCTCAGAGGGCCCGCCGGTGCCGCTTGGGGCCGCGGCCCTTCCCGAGCAGGGCCGGAGCCGGCTTGGGCTTGGGCTGCTCCGGTGAACCACCCTCCGCGGACGGCTTGGGCGGAGAGGCATCCTTCGTCTCGAAGGCGATGAAACCCGGTATCTCGTCCCGCGTGAGCAGCTTGTCGATCCGCACCTCGATCCTCGTCAGCTGAGGACCCTCCTCGGGCGAAACGAAGGTGTAGGCCACGCCCTCGCGTCCCATGCGGCCGGTCCGCCCCACGCGATGAACGTAGTCGTCGCAGAACTCCGGCACGTCGTAGTTGATGATGTGCGAAATGTTCGAAACGTCGATCCCGCGGCCGACCACGTCGGTGGCTATGAGAATTCGGACCTTCCCTTCCCGGAACTGCCGCATCACCCGGTCGCGGACGCTCTGAGACAAGTCACCGTGAATGCAGGCCACCTCGGCCTCCGGCCTCCGGCCCTCATCTTCGCGGCCACCGCGGCTTGCACGCCCGGGACGGCGGGAGAGTTTTTCAAAGACTTTGTCGGTGCCTCGCTTCGTGCGGCAGAAGACGATCGCCTGCCGGGGCTGTTCCCGCTCGAGCAGACGCTGCAGCAGTTCGAATTTTCGCGTCGGATCGACGGTGAAGTAAAACTGCTCGATGGTCTCGACGGCGATCTCATGACTCGAAAAGTCGAGGATCTGCGGGTCCCGCATGTACCTCGTGGCCAGCCTGGCAACCGCCGGGGGCACGGTGGCGGAGAGGAGCAGCGTCTGCCGGCTCTGTGGGCACCGGCGAAGAATCTTTTCGATATCGGGACGGAAGCCGATGTCGAGCATCCGGTCGGCCTCGTCGAGGGTCACGATCTCGAGATCCCGCAGCATGATCGTGCCTCGGCTGAGATGATCGAGCACCCGACCCGGAGTGCCCACCACCACGCCGGGATGGCGGGCGAGTTTGTCGATCTGGCCCTTGATCGGCTTGCCGCCGTAGACCGCGACGCAGTGGATGCCCGAGCCATGGGCCAGTTTTTCGAACTCGTCGCGAACCTGCACGGCGAGTTCCCGCGTGGGCACGAGCACGAGGGCCCGCGTGCCGCTGCCACGGCCCGGCTTGGCCATCCGCTCGAGAATCGGAAGCACAAACGATGCCGTCTTGCCGGTGCCAGTGCGAGCCTGGCCGAGCACGTCGATGCCCTCGAGCGCCTTGGGGATCAGCCCGGCCTGCACCGGCGTGGGCGTGGAGTAGGCAGCCCGCTTGACGGCGGCGAGCGTGGCCTCCGAGAGGCCAAGATCGTCGAACGAGCCGGTCTCGCTCGACTCATACTGGATGCCGACGGCTTCTCCCGCCAGGGAGTTCGTCTCACCCTCGGCGTGCTGCCGCTCGTCCATGCGGCCGCTCGACCGATGCTGTAAAGCCACGAATGATTTCCTCGATTCCGACACCCTCTGCCGTCCCGCCTGGAATATCGGGACACGGCCGGCCCTGGCACTCCAAGCCAGGGCCGATGCGGGGCGGAGTCGACCACCCCGAACTACTGACTGACGTTTCCGAAGGCTACCATGCCGTTGTCAACCCGGCAAATCCCGGCCAGCCATCCGCCCCGAAGCCCCACGGCCACGCCGGCCCGGGGGAATCAGCGGTCGAAGAGTTTGCGGAAAGCCCACGCCGTTGCCGCCCGGCCAGCTCTGGCAATGGAGCGGGTCAGCGGAATCTGCTTCGGGCAGACCGCAACGCAGTTCTGGGCATTGCCGCACATCTGAATGCCACCCGGGCCGGTCAGGGCCTGCATCCGCTCATCGGCGATCATCCGCCCGGTGGGATGGGCATTGAAGAGCATCGCCTGACTCACCGCATGGGCTCCCACAAAGCCCCGATCGAACGCGGCCCGCCGGCGGGCCTCGAAATCTTCCTCGCTCTCGTCCTCCCGCCGCTCCATCTCGATCTTCGTGAACTGCGGGCAGGCCTCCAGACAGCAACCGCAACTGATGCAGGTTGCAAGTGGATAGGCATCCTCCTGCTCCTCCGGAGAGATTCTCGGCCCGGGGCCGTGGTCGTAGGAGCCGTCGATCGGCACCCAGCCATGCACCCGCTCGAGTGAGCGAAACAGCCGGCGACGGTCGACCACGAGATCCCTCACCACCGGAAACTTCGTCATCGGCTCGAGGACGATCTCGGTCGGCTCCTCGTCGAGCAGCCGATCGACCAGGGCGGTGCAGGCCATCCGCGTGCGACCGTTGACGAGCATCGTGCAGGAGCCACAAACCTCCTCGAGGCAGTTGCAGTCCCAGGCGACCGGGGGCACGGGGCGACCGTCCTCCCGTTTGGCTCGGGCTGCGATCCGCTGGAGGACGCTGATCACGTTCATGTTCGGCTCGTAGGGCACAAGGTGGCTCTCCCAATAGCTCTCGCGGCCCGGTGCATCCTGCCGCAGCACCCGCACGCGGATCGTCCGCTCGGAAGCGGAACCGTTGGCGACATGGCCGCCGTCATCATGGGAGACTGCCTTGATCATCGTGTCCTCCTCTGCTTGCTGGTGCCCAAGGGGGCATTGTGCCTCCGCGGCCCTCGCCGCCTCGTCGATCAGTTCGCTGCCGCAGCCACCGCTTCAGCCTCTGCGGCCGCGCCATTTCCCGCGTGCCGCTTCTGCTGCCTGGCCTTCCAGGTCTCCTCGATCACCTCACCCCCGACGAGACCGTAGAGCCTCGGCCGCGGCGGAATCAGCGAGGTGTCGACATCCTCGTAGGAGATCTCCGGGTGGCCGTCCGCTCCGTGCCGGGCCACGCTCGTCTTGAGCCACCGCCGCGTGTTTTCCTCAAACGCGTCGCACCACGCCTCCGCCGCCCGCCGCCGCTCGTCGGGGTCTTCAGCCTCGATTCCGGGCATGGCAAACTCGGGCTTGTAGTGGGCTCCACGGCATTCGTCCCGCTCGAGTGCCCCTTTGAGAATCAGCTTGGCAATCGGAAACATGTCGCCCACGCTCTTGGTGAACACCACGTTTTGGTTCGTCCAGTTGCCGGTATCCGAGAGCGAGCACCGCCGCCACCGCTCCTCGAGGCCGCAGACCGTCTCGTAGGCCTCGGCGAGTTGCTCGTTACGGCGGACCACCGTGCAGGTGCGGGTCATCACGTCGCCGAGCGCCGTGTGGATGTCGTAGGGGTTTTCGCCGCCGCCGGTACGGGCGAGCAGGGCCGCATGCCGTTCTTCCTGCCGCCGCATCGCCTCGACAAACCACCCCGAGGAGGCGTCGCTTGAACCGCCATGGCGAGCCTCATCGACCGCATGCACGATGCTCGGGGCCACGAACAGCCCGCTGAAGATGCACGAGAGCAGCGAGTTGGCCCCCAGCCGATTCGCCCCGTGATACTGGTAGTCGCACTCACCAACAGCGTAGAGTCCGGGGATGCTCGTCTGCTGGTTGCGGAGGGCCCCCTCCACCATTCCGCCGGTCTCCGATCGCTCGTAGTCGACCCACAGCCCGCCCATCGAATAGTGGACCGCGGGGAAGATTTTCATCGGCACGACCCGTGGGTCGACCCCCTGGAACTTCTCGTAGATCTCCAGGATCCCGCCGAGCTTTCGATCGAGCGTCTCGCGGGGGATGTGGGTCAGATCGAGGTAGACGCACAGCCGGCCCTGCTCGACCGAAAGCCCCTCGTCGGTGCAGATGTTGAAGATCTCCCGCGTGGCGATGTCGCGGGGCACGAGATTGCCATACTTCGGATACCGCTCCTCGAGAAAGTAGTAGCGGTCGGCCTCGGGAATCTCCCTGGGATCGCGGGGATCCTGCGGCGTCCGCGGCACCCACACCCGCCCGCCTTCACCACGGGCGCTCTCGCTCATCAGCCGCAGTTTGTCGGCTCCCGGAATGGCCGTGGGATGAACCTGGATGAACTCGCCGTTGCCATAACTGGCCCCGGCGGCATAGCAGCGGCTCACGGCGCTGCCGGTGCAGACCATCGACATCGTCGACCGGCCGAAGACGAGCCCGCAGCCGCCCGAGGCGAGAATCACCGCATCGGCGGGGAAAGCCCGAAACTGCATCGTCACCAGGTCCTGACAGACCGCCCCGCGGCAGCGGCCGCTCTGATCGACCACCGGCTCGAGGAAGTCCCAGAACTCCCACTTCTTCACCTTGCCGGCGACCTCCCAACGACGAACCTGCTCGTCGAGGGCGTAGAGAAGTTGCTGGCCGGTCGTCGCGCCGGCAAAGCTCGTCCGCTTGTAGAGCGTGCCCCCGAAACGACGCTGGTCACGATACCCCTCCGGGGTGCGATTGAAGGGCACGCCCAGCCGGTCCATGAGGTCGACGATCCGCGGCCCCCAGTCGGCCATTTCTTTCACCGGCGGCTGATTCTGCAGAAAGTCCCCACCGTAGACGGTGTCGTCGAAGTGCTTCCATTCGTTGTCGCCCTGCTGCCGGGTCAGCATGTTGACGCTGTTGATCCCGCCCTGGGCGCAGGCGGAGTGCGACCGTTTGACCGGCACGAGGCTGATCAAGTCGACGTTGAGGCCGAGTTCGGCCAGACGCATCGTTGCGGAGAGGCCCGCCAGGCCACCCCCGATCACCAACACTCTCGGCTGACTCATTCTTCTGCCTCCTTCGAGCCGCCCGCGGTGGCAGGGGGCTGTTCAACGACCGACGGCAGCCCGGCCGGATCGATCCGACCCTCGAGCATCCGCCGCACCTCCATCATCCTCGTCTCGACGACGCGTGCCTCCTCGACGTCCACGCCCCTCATGCCGGCGAGGGCTCCCAGGCCGGCGGCGGCCATGGCCACTCCCACCGCCCCGCTGATCCAGTTGGCCCGCCGCATCGCCGCCGGGCTGGTCCACAAGCCCCAGGTGATTCCCAGAGACCACAGGCCGTTGGCAAAGTGGTAGACCGCCGAGAGGATGCCCACCGCATAGACAACAGCGACAAGCGTGGGCTTGAGTGCGATCGCCGCGGTACTCGAGGCGTGGTGGGGGTCGAAGCCACCGCCGCCGAGCGGACGGCCCATGGCATGCAGCTGCCAGATGTGCCAGAGAATGAAAACGAAGGCGATCATGCCGCTGGCCCGCTGGAGCGTGTAGCGGACGTTGCCGGCGTAGGGATAGGAACCGACGTTGGGCAGCCCTCCGGCGATGATCACGAACCCGACCGCGGCATGGAAAAGCATCGGCAGAAAGATGAAGGCCCATTCCACCGCCGGCAGCAGGGGCCCGAGCGAATGGATCAGATCAACCCGCGACTGAAACGCCGCGGGCCCGGCGAGGATCGAGGCGTTGGTCGCAAGGTGCACGACGAGGAAGGCACCCACCGGAATCAGCCCGGCCAGTGAGAAAAGCCGGTAAATCAGAAACTGATGCCTGTCGAGAAAGGAAAGCTCGCTCGAGCCGGCCGGGGGGGTGCTGGCGGTCAAGGCTTGAGAATCTCCATTGGATGAAGCCGGCCGGACACGCTCGGCCCATCGCCACGGCGGGCCGCCGAACGCTCACTTCTGCAGTATAGATGCCGCCTATTTCCCGGCAACGGCGGCATCGCCGACCGCTGCATCGTCGCAGATTTGGCAGAGCGTCCGGACGGATGCTGCCGCTTTGACAGGCTCCGCTGCTCGCGGGCCGATGCTTCCTCAGGCTGGCGACGGCACCGATTTTGCACTTCTTTGCGGATTGCTCGGGTCGTCTTCCGCCGGACCGGGCCGCAAAACTCGGCTGGTCATCGGATTCCAACCAAGGCATCCTTGATGACGCAGGTGATGCACGTCGACCGAACCAGATACGGAACCGCCATGAACGGCTCCCCGCAACGCCGTCCCGTCGTCCACGCGCCGCCGGTCGGCTGCCCGCAGAAACCCGCGGAGCGTCCGCAGGTGCTGATCACCGACGACGACGCTCCCCTGCGAGAAACCCTGCGGGACGCCCTGGAATCACAGGGATTCCGCACCTGCCTCGCCGGCAACGGCGAGCAGGCCCTGCAGATTGTCCGCAGCAATCCGGTGCATCTGGCGATTCTCGACGTCCACATGCCTCGGCTGACCGGCCTGGAGACGATCCGTCAGATGAGGGAGCTGGGCCTGGAGCTGCCGTGCATTCTGATCTCGGCCAACCTCGACGAGCAGCTGCGACGCGAGGCCGAAACCGCCCGCGTGTTTTCCTTGCTCTCCAAGCCGGTTTCGCGGGCCGAGCTGGCCGGCTCGGTGCGGCTCGCGCTCGAGCAGACCTACCGCTGGTCGCCGCGGCGGGCGAGCAACTGATCTGTCAGCGAGCCGCTCGGCTCCCGGCTGGCCGGCTGACCGGCTGACCTTTGCCGCCGGCGGCAAGTGGCATGTTGCTGCTGCTGAATTTATACTTTTGGTATCGTCGCTTACCGGTCGCCTCGCTGCCCTTGAAGGAAGAGACGACGGACGGGTGCACGGAGTCTGCCCGTGTCGAATCGCCCTCATGTCGTGCTGGTACGAGACCCGAACGGCGGGACGCCGCTCGCGGTCGAGGCGGCAATCCGCGAGAGTGGCCGCGGTGTTGAGGAGGCCGTGGGGCTGGCCGAGGCGGTGCGACGGCTCCGCGACGGAGGTGAGGCGGTGGTGTTGGCCGGTCCCGCGGCAACCGAAAGCCTCAGCGAACTCCTCCGCGACCGCAACATTCTCGCCAACCTGCCCGACGGCGTGGCCCTGCTCGATGCTGAAAACACGATCCGCTGGGCGAATCCCGCAATGGTTGCCTGGTGCCGCTGCGAGCAGGTCGAGGGGCACAACTTCTACGCCGTGCTTGGCGATCCGGAAATCCTCGGGCCCGACTACTGCCCGCTGCACACGGCACTCTCCACCGGTCGCCCCAGCAATTCCACGCTCCGCATCGCCGACAATCGCTACCTCCACGTCCACGCTGCCGCCGTCAGTCGCGACCCACGACAGGGCGGGCCCGAGGAGGCACTCGAACGGCCGCTGGTGGTTGCTGCTGTCCGCGAGGTGACCCGGGAAATTCTCGACCAGCAGAAGCGGGCCGCGATCCACCAGGCAGGTCAAAAGCTCGCCGATCTGACTCCCGACGAGCTCGCCGACATGACCGTCGAGGAGCGGATTGAGCTGCTGAAAAGCAACATCCTCCACTACTCCCGGGATCTTCTGAATTTCGACGTCGTCGAGATTCGTCTGCTCGACCAGCAGACCAGCCGGCTGGAGCCGCTGCTCGCGGAGGGCATGGAGCCGGAGGCCCGGGCCCGGCTGCTGCAAGCCCTGCCGGAGGGCAACGGTGTGACCGGCTACGTTGCCGCCACGGGCAAGAGCTATCTCTGCAACGACACCCTTGCCGACCCGCTCTATCTGCAGGGCTGCCGCGGTGCGAAGAGTTCCCTGACGGTGCCGCTCGCCCTGCATGACGAGGTGATCGGCACCTTCAACGTGGAGAGCCCCCAGCCGGGGGCCTTCGACGATACCGACCTGCAGTTCCTGGAAATCTTCTCCCGTGACGTGGCTGTGGCCCTCAACACCCTCGAGCTGCTCGTGGCGGAGAAGGCATCGACCGCCGCGGAAAGCGTGGAGGCGATCCACGGGGCCGTCGCGCTTCCTGTCGACGCGATCCTGCACGAGGCGGTGGGCGTGATGGAAAAATACATCGGTCACGATGCCGACGTTGTCTCGCGGCTGCACCGCATCCTTCGCAACGCACGCGACATCAAACAGGTGATTCAGAAGGTGGGAGAAAAGATGACCCCCTCGTCGGCCCAGACGCAGGCCAGGCAGCAGGAGAGGCGTCCGCGGCTGGCGGGCCGCCGAATCCTCGTGGTCGATGCCGACTCCCAGGTGCGGTCGGCGGCCCACTCCCTGCTGGAACGCTACGGCTGCACCGTCGAGACCGCCCGCGACGGAGGCGAGGCTGTCTCCTTCGTGCGAAGCGGCGGCGATGAGGCCTACGACGTGATCATCGCCGACATCCGCCTGCCCGACATGACCGGCTACGATCTCCTGCTGAAGCTGCGGGAGGTGCTTGATCATGTGCCGCTGGTGCTGATGACCGGCTTCGGCTATGACCCCGGTCATTCGATCGTGAAGGCCCGGCAGGCCGGGCTCGACCTCGTGCTCTTCAAGCCGTTTCGCGTCGACCAACTGCTCGACACCATCGAGCGTGTCATTTCCTCTGAAGACGCAAGTCCTCCCGCGGCCTCAACGGCACCGGCGGGAGGCCACGAGGGCGGCTGATTCCCCGTAGCCGGCGGTGGCGGCCGCCCGCGCTACCCATGTTGCCCGGCTTCCGCCGTCGATTCGGCGAGGCCCGGCTGGCCTTGACCCATCGAGGCAGCCGCCGCTACCTCTCCGGCATGCGTCCGCTCCCCGCGGTCGCCCGGGCCCCCACTGCTTCCCAGCGAACCGAAACGATGCACCAGCCGACGCGTTTCCTGGCCACCAGCCTGTTTCTGTCAATCTGGTTCGTGGCTGCGGCACTCGGCGGACCGGCAGAAAGACCGACGGCCAAGCCCGAAGACACACCGGCACCCAAAACGGAATCAGCCGCAAAGCCCGCTATCGCAGCCGCCGTCGAGAGCCCGCCCGCCGAGCCACCGCCCGACCTGGTGGTGGCCAAGCTCTCGGCCCAGATCGCTGCCGGGCAGCTCGAGGCCAAGCGACTGGCCCGTCGCGGGCCGGGCAAGGCCTTCGACCGCCTCGACGAACTTGACGAGCTCGTGGCGGCGGCCGCGATTCCCGACGACACGCGGCAGCAGCTCCAACGGCGGATCGAACGCACCCGCCGCGAGGTCGAGGAATCGACCGGCAGGCGGCGAGCCGAGATCGCCCCGGACCGGAAAAAAGCCGCCATCCAA
>CAZRKH010000135.1:0-4968 GCA_964600785.1 uncultured Chitinophagaceae bacterium | reverse complement strand
GGTGGGGGGGGTGGGGCGGCGGCAGGACCGGCCCCGGGTCCCCCCCCCCCGGGTCAACCCCGCCGTAGATGAAGGCGTCGGTCTTCTTGGGATTGTTGGTCAACAGCCGCACCTTCCGCAGACCGAGATCCTTGAGCAGCTGGATTCCGATCCCGTAGTCGCGCGAGTCGGCCTTGTAGCCGAGGGCCAGGTTGGCCTCCACGGTGTCGAGCCCCTTGTCTTGCAGGGCATACGCCTTGATTTTCTCGACCAGCCCGATTCCCCGACCCTCCTGCGGCAGGTAGACGAGCACCCCGGCCCCCTCCCGGGCGATCATGTCGAGGGCCATCCGAAGCTGGTCGCCGCAGTCACACCGCAGGCTTTCGAGCAGGTCGCCGGTGAAGCAGGAGGAATGCAGCCGCACCAGCGGAGCCTGGGGCCGGGAGAGGTCACCCAGCACCAGCACGATCGGCTGCTGGGTCTCGAACTTCACCTGGTAGGCGATCACGCGAAACTCCCCCCACCGCGTCGGCAGGTCGGCCTCGGCAATCCGCTCCACGAGCTTTTCACGTGCCCGGCGGTGACGGATCAGCTCCTCGATCGAGATGATCTCCAGCCCGTGGGTCTGGGCGAGGACGAAGAGGTCGTCGTGGCAGGCCCGGTTGCCGGTATCGTCGAGAACTTCGCAGAGCACTCCGGCGGGCGGCAGCCCGGCCATGCGGGCCAGGTCGACCGCGGCTTCGGTGTGGCCTGCCCGTCGCAGCACGCCTCCCTCCTTGGCGACCAGCGGAAAGAGGTGGCCGGGCCGGACAAAGTCGGCCGGCCCGCTGGCGGGGTCGAGGATGGCCGCGATCGTGTCGGCCCGCTCTCCGGCGGTGATCCCGGTTCTCGCGGTGCGGTGGTCGACCGGCACGGTGAAGGCGGTGCCCAGCGGGGCGGAGTTCGACTCGACCATCATCGGCAGTTCCAGCCGACGGGCGACATCCGGCAGGATCGGCATGCAGACCTGACCCCGGCCATGGCGAAGCATGAAGTTGACCTTCGACGTGTCGGCGGCGGAGGCGGCGCAGACGAAATCGCCTTCGTTCTCGCGGTCCTCGGCGTCGACCACGATCACGATCTCTCCGCGGCGGAAGGCCTCCACGGCGGCGTCGATCGAGGAGAAGTTGGCAGCCATCGGCATCCAGCTGGGCCGGAACTCCTGCGGCAGGCGGGCCGGGCCGTCAGCCATCCTGCGGCGACCGCCCTTGCTTTCAGTATAGGATGGCCGGGCGGGCGTCGAGCGACGCCGGCCGGGACCGCCACGGGAAAAACCGGCGGCGGCGGGCCGCGGGATGCGGGATTGTGAGGGTTGCATGCTCGATCGCGAGGAGTTCATCGAGCAGGCCCACTTTTTCAGGGGGTTTGCCGGACGGGTGGCGGAGGGGGCGGCGGCCCAGACGGCCCTCCGGCAGATCGCCGACGAGGTGCTCGCCACCACCAAGCTGCCGCTGGCGATCGACTACCTCGTCAGCGAGCTGAAAATGGTGGGCACGCTCTCCACCGCGATGATGCGGCTGGCCCACTACTTCACCCCCTTCCAGACCTTCGTGATCGCGGCGGCCGAGCAGGAGGGGGGCCGCTTCGACATGCGGATCGCACTGGCGATTCTCGAACGCGAGGCGGGCTACCGGGCCGACGGGGCCTCTCCGCAGGGACTCTTTTTCTATCGCTTCGAATGCCTCTCCCGGAACCGGCTCGACTACACCCGCGGCCTCACGGCGATCGCCGACGATCCGGTCTTCGACGAGAGCTGGCGTGACTGGATCGCCGCGGTCGCCCGCCAGGTGGGATTCGTCGATCTCGCCGACATGGTCTACGTGCGGAGCGAAGAATTTTGGCGGCTGGAGGCGAGACAGACCGCCGCGGCCGGGAAGGCCCCCGGCACGCCGGATCGCCCGGTGCTCTTCGGGCAGCGGGAGGGTCGCATCGCCCGGGCCAACCGCGGCAAAGATCCGCTCCATTTTTTTGCCGCACTGCAGCGGCAGCTCGGCTACCCGCCGGTTCCCCGGCCCGAGCGGCCCCGGCCTCCGGAGGAGTCGCCCGCCCTGCTTGCCCGTCGGCTCGAACGGCTCGAGATGCGGGTCAAGCTGCTGGAGGAAGAGGCCCGCGGCGGGATCGACTTGAGCCGCTTCGACCCCAAACAATTCCAGGGGCCGTCAGGGCCCGGCTCGCCGCGGCCCTCGGCCGAAGGGCCGGCCGCGCCGGTGGAGTGATGACAACCCTCCGCGACGACGCCCGGGCGATCAGCGTGGCCGCGATCGCTGCCGTGATGCCCGAGCGGCTCCTCGGAACATCGCTCGGCCTGGTCGAGGGCAGGCTGCGTTTTCGGGGACGTCCCTGCGAGCCGCCGCTGGTGCCCGGGCGGTTCGGCCGGATCGTGATCGTCGGAGCCGGCAAGGCCGCCGGCGGGATCGCCGTCGGGCTCGAGCAGCTTCTCGAGGACTACGCGCCGACGGGAATCGTGGCCGTGCCCGAGGGCTGCGGCGGCGGGGGCCGCGGCGTCGAGGTGCGTGAAACGCGGCCCGCCGCGGTCAACCTGCCGACTGCGGCGAGCGTCGCCGCCACGCGGGAGATGCTCGAATTGATCGGCACGCTCGGTCCCGACGACCTCGCGATCGCGGTGATCACCGGGGGTGGCTCGGCCCTGCTGGAGGACCCGCTGCCGGGCGTGACGCTCGAGGAGCAGATGCAGATGATCCGGCAACTCTCGGCTGCCGGTGCCTCGATTGCCGAGGTCAACCGCCGCCGCACGGCAACCAGCCGCGTCAAAGGGGGCGGTCTGGCGAGGGCCTGCCGGGCCGGTCGGCTGCTGGCAGTCGTGCTCTCCGACGTGATCGGCGATGACCTCGAGGTGATCGCCTCGGGGCCCTGCCTGCCCGCGGGGTCCGGGGTCGGGGCGACTGCCGAGCATGCGAAAGGCAGGTGGATCACACCGGCCGGCTGCCTGGTGCAGCATCTGCTGCTCGGCTCCAACGCCACGGCCGTGGAGGCGGCGGGCGAGGCGGCGGCGGGGCTGGGCTACCGAGTCCGCCTGCGGCATGCCGATCCGGGGAGCCATGAAACAGCCGACGAGGTCGGCCGACGGCTGGCGGCCGAGGGGCTTGCCGCCGCCGATTTGCCGTTGGCGATCATCGAAGGGGGTGAGGCGACTGTGACGGTGCCGCAGGACCACGGCCGCGGCGGCCGCAACCAGCAGACGGCAATCGCGGCGCTCGCCGCGGTGCGTGCCGGTGGCGAGTGGCCGGCGAGCCTGCTCGTCGCAAGCATCGGCACCGACGGGGAGGATGGCCCGACCGATGCCGCCGGGGGCCTGGTCGACGCGGGCGTGGCCGCCGCGACCGCAAGGCTCGGGCTCGATCCGGCCGTGGCGGTCGCCCGCTGCGATGCCCTGCCGCTGCTCGAGGCGACCGGTGGCCTGCTGAGAACCGGACCGACCGGCACCAACGTCGCCGATGTGCGGATCGTGCTCAGGCGGTGAGCGGCCCGCCCCCGGGATGCTCGCGCTCACGCATCAGACATCACAGAGCCTGACCGCCTGCCCCAGGCCGGCGAGCGGATCCCGCGTGGGGATGAACTCCTGGCCCACGAAGCCCCGGTAGCCGACCTCGATCAGCTTTCGCATGATCGCCGGATAGGCGATCTCCTGCTGGTCGTCGAGTTCACCGCGGCCGGGATTGCCGGCGGTGTGGACATGGCCGATGAGCTCGGGGTACTCGCCGATCCGCCGGATCACGTCGCCGTTCATGATCTGCACGTGGTAGATGTCGAAGAGCAGCTTCAGCCGATCCGAGCCGACCCGTCGGACGATCTGGGCGACCTCGTCGATGTCGTCGCCCTGGTAGCCGGGGTGGCCCTTCATGGGATGCGTGTCGTCCCGCGTGTTGAGGTGCTCGAGGCAGATCGTGACACCCTTCTTCTCCGCATGGCCCACGATCTTCTTGAAGCCGGCCACGCAGTTGTCGGCCCCCTCCTCGCAGGAAATCTCGCCGCTGGTGGGATCCTCGGCGTCACGCCACTTGAAGCCGGTAAAGGCGATCACCGCAGGGAATCCCGCCTCGGCCGCCGCGTCGATCGCCTCGGTGGTCCTCGCGATCACCTCCTCGTGATACCGCGGATTGTTGAAGCCCTTGACGAACGGCGCCCCTGGCATGCCGTTGGGCACGATCGCCGAGGTCAGGCCGTGCTTCTTGATCACCGGCCAGGTTTCCGGCGGAGCGAGTTCGACCGAGAGGCAGCCGAGCTGTTTGGCAACCTGGCAGATCTTCTCGATGCCCCACTTCTCGCCGGCGACGTTGAAGCACCAGTAGACGATCGACTGCTTGATGCTCCCGCCGCCCCCCTCCTCCTCGGCCGGCTTGGCCGTGCCCGAGGTGAGCCCGGCGGCGATCGCGCCTCCGGCGAAAAGCCCTCCCGCGGCGAGGCCCTGCAGAATGTCACGGCGAAGGATGCGGTCGGCCATCAGGGGAGACTCCTGCTTGGGGTCTGCGGGAAACGTGCGGGCAGGCGATGATCGGCATCGGGGGAACAAAACCTCCGAGAACCCCCAAGTTATCTGATTTTCATGGCGTTTCCAGGGGGTTTTGGGTAGACCACTGGCACAGGTGTTTCTCCGCCACCGTCTCACAGGCTCACTTTCCGCCCATGCCCTCACTCAAGCGAATCCTCGTCACCGGCGGGGCCGGCTTCCTCGGCAGCCACCTCTGCGAACGGCTGGTGGACTCGGGCCACGACGTGATCTGCGTCGACAACTTCTTCACCAGTCAGAAGACCAACGTCGCCCACCTGCTCGGCTGCGGCAACTTTGAACTGCTCCGCCACGACATCATCCACCCGATCTGGCTGGAGGTCGACGAGATCTACAACCTCGCCTGCCCGGCGGCTCCCGGCCACTACCAGTTCAATCCGATCAAGACGATGAAGACCTCGGTGATGGGCGCGATCAACGTG
>CAZRKH010000134.1:0-6001 GCA_964600785.1 uncultured Chitinophagaceae bacterium | reverse complement strand
AGCGCAACCGGCCTACAGCCGCGCAACCGGCCTACAGCCGCGCAACCGGCCTACAGCCGCGCAACCGGCCTACAGCAGCGCAACCGGCCTACTTTCTCACGTATTTCATCCGCCGGCATTCCGCCTTGATCGCTGCGGCGGCCGCCTCTACCCTCCCGCCCCCGCGAGCAGGTCGCTCGTGCGGCCCGCGTCGTCACCCCCCCAAGGGCATCGAGCCGGCATGAAACAGCCGCACACCCAGCCGATCACCACACCCACGCCCAAAGCATCCGCCAAGCGGGCCGCCCCGCCGACCGGCGGCATGCGGTATTTCATGCGGGCCCTCCGCGACGCCTCGATGCACTGGCCGGTGCTGATGGCCTCGTTCCTCTGCTCCGCCGGCGTGGCCGCCCTCTGGAGCGCCAATATCGCGGCCCTCTTCCCGATCATCGAGGTGACCCTCAACGGCGAATCACTGCAGCACTGGAACGAAACCAGGCTGGAAACGGCCCGCGATAAAATCGACGTCCGCATCGCCGAGATCAAGGAGCTCGAAAAAACCATCGCCAAAGACCTCGACGACGAGGCCCGGCTTCAGACCCGCAACCGCATCGACACGCTGAACCTGGAGCTGCAGGCCGAGCGGGCCACCGCCTACTCCGCGGAAAAACTCGGGCCCTGGCTCGACAACTGGCTGCCGACCGATCCCTTCCAGACGGTGCTGGTGGTGGTGGCGATGGTGGTCGCCAGCACCTTCCTCAAGCACATCTTCCTGCTCACCGGGGCGATGCTCGTGGGCTGGGTGGCAATGAACATCACCCGCGACATCCGCCTGAAAATCTTCGACAAGGCCCTCGAACTCGACCGGGCACAGTTTCTTTCCTGTGGCTCAGCCGGCTTCATGGCCCAGGTGACCCACACCACCGAGATGCTCGCGGCGGGCATCACGAGCGTGTTTGGAGGGGCGGTGCGGGAGCCGATGAAGATCCTCGCCTGCCTTGGCGGAGCCTGGCTGATCTCCTGGCAGCTGACGCTCGCCTGCCTCACGCTGGCCCCGGTGGTGGGCTTTTTGATGGTCTGGCTCAACCGCCAGATCCGCGGTGTCTCCCAAAGCATGCTCGGCCGTTCAATGGGCTTCCATCACGTGCTCCTCGAGGCGCTGGGCAACGTGTTGACGGTGCAGGCCTACACGATGGAGGACTTTGAAAAGGAGCGATTTCGCAGCTGCACCCGCGACATGATGAAGATCGGGATGAAGCACACCTTCTTCACAACGCTGGCCAACCCGATCACCGAGATCCTCGGGATGGGGATGGTGGCCACCTCGATCGCGGTTGGAGCCTGGCTGGTGATCAACCAGGAGACGCAGATCTTCGGCTTCACGATGACCGAACGGCCGATGACCGTGCCGGGCATCATGGTCTTCTTCGGGATGCTGATCGGGGCGAGCGACCCCGTCCGCAAGCTCTCCGGTATCTTCACCGGTTTCAATCGCGGCTGCGTGGCGGCCGAGGCTCTCTACCCGCTGCTCGACACGCCCTCCAAGCTCAAAGAGGCCGCCGAGCCGAAGCGGCTCCCCTCGCCCCACCGGGAAATCCGGCTGGAGAACGTGACCTTCTCCTACGACGGGGTCGATACCGTGCTCGAAAACGTGAACCTCTCGATCAGCTTCGGCGAGCGGGTGGCGATCGTGGGCCCCAACGGCGGTGGCAAGAGCACGCTGATCAATCTGATCTGCCGCTTCTACGACCCGACCCGCGGTCGCGTGCTGCTCGACGGCGTGCCGCTGGACGAAATCGCGCTGCACGACCTGCGGCGGCGGATCGCGATGGTCACCCAGCAGACGGAACTCTTCAACGAGACGATCGAATACAACATCCGCTACGGCCGCTGGGACGCCACCCCCGAGGAGATCGAGGAGGCGGCCCGCAAGGCCCACGCCCACGAGTTCATCTCGAAGTTTCCCAACGGCTACAAGACGATGGTCGGCCCCTCGGGCTACCGCCTCTCCGGCGGGCAGCGGCAGCGGATCTCGCTGGCGCGGGCCTTCCTGCGGGAGGCCGAGATCCTGGTGCTCGACGAGGCGACCAGCCAGATCGACGTCGAGAGCGAACGGCTGATCCACGACGCCCTGGCGGCTTACGTGGAAAACCGGACCGTGATCATGATCACCCACCGGCCCAGCACGCTGGCCCTGGCCGACTCGATCGTGAAGGTCGAGCGGGGCCGGGTGGTCAAGCGGCCCGCGGGCGAACTGCAGGCTGCCTAGCTGCCGGTGGAAAAGCGATCGTGGAGGCCTTTTCCCAGAGACGCTGGCTGCCCGTGGAAAAAGCCCTCCGTGGCCCTCTGCCCGCGGACGCGGGCGAACAAAGTCCACTTGAGCGACTCCCCAAAAAGCCGAGGTTTTTGGGGGTCGCCGATCGCCGCATCCTGCGGCGGCAGACTTGTTTCACAGTCTGCTAGGATCGAAGCGAGCCTCACCGGGGTGCCTCCGCGATGTCCGACAGAATCTCCTGCTCCTGCGGCTACACCGGCCCGTCGGTCACCCAGGACGGCGTGCTGCTCTGCCCGATCTGCCGTGCCGCCTCGACTCCCGCCGGACCGCGGGACGAAGCCAGCCGGCCCGAGCCGCGGCCCACGCCCCCGCCGGCCTACCAGCTGTCGCAGGAGACCGACCCCCTGCCTCCCGGCGGCTTCGCGCAAGGGAGCCGATCCGGCGGACTCGCCCCGCCGCCGCCCCCGGGAGCGCGGGTGCAGCCGGGCTTTTCCTCGCCACGCGGCGAATCGCTTGCCGGGCTGCCAGCCGCGGGTCCGGCCGAGGAGGTCTGGCACATTCCCTGCCCCAACGGCCACCGTCTGCCCGTGGGCGAGGCGGTGATCGGCCAGGAGGTGGTCTGCCCGCGGTGCAACGAGTTTTTCACCGCCCGCAAGAGCGACAGCATCGAATATCAGCGGCAGAAGGAGGCCGCCGAGCAGCGACGGCTCGCCAAGCAGGCGAAGCGGTGGCTGCAGATCGCGATCACGGCGGTGGTGATCGTGGTGCTCTCGCTGG
Organism: uncultured Chitinophagaceae bacterium; assembly: GCA_964600785.1. Classification (GTDB taxonomy): domain Bacteria; phylum Planctomycetota; class Planctomycetia; order Pirellulales; family UBA1268; genus M30B53. Next base: position 2,970 of record CAZRKH010000134.1, on the reverse strand, counting down.
TCGGGATGATCGTGGTCAGCTTCTTCCGCTGAGTCGGGCGTCCCAGGCGGCGGTGTCGTGGGGAAGATACCGCACCACCTCGAAGCTGTCGCGGACCACCTCGCGGATCTGCCGCAGATCGACCCTGCCGCCGGAAAGCTGGATAAGAAGGTTGCCGATCGCCGTCGCCTCCACCGGCCCGGCCACCACTTCGCGGCCGGTGGCGTCGGCAATCATCTGGCACAACAGCCCGTTTTGCACGCCGCCACCCACCACGTGCACCGTCTCGAGCCGACGGTCGAGCAAGGACTCGAGTTCGGCGATGGTCTTGCGACAGGCGGCCGCCACGCTCTCGAGGGCCGTCCGCACCACCGCGGCGGTCGATTCGGGTACCGGCTCGCCCGCCTCCGCGGCGAGAGTTCGGATCGCCTCGGGCATGTCGGCCGGCGCCACGAGCGAGGGGTGGTTGGGGTCGACGAGCGTGGCCAGCGGCGGCGCCTCGGCGGCGAGATTGGTCAGCTGCTCCCAGGCCCAGGCCTTGCCGGCACGCTGCCAGCTCGCCCGGCACTGCTGCACGAGCCAGAGGCCGCAGATGTTTTTCAACAGCCGCGTGGTGCCGGCCACACCGGCTTCGTTGGTGAAGTTGTGGGCCAGACAGGCTGGCGTGAGCAGCGGGCGGTCGAGTTCGGCCCCCACCAGCGCCCAGGTGCCCAGCGAGACGTAACACCAATCGGGCCTCGCCGACGGCGGCGAAACGGCCGGCACCGCCGCCACGGCGCTGGCGGTGTCGTGGGTGCCCGGCAGCACCACCTCCGCGGAAGCCAGGCCCGTTTCGGCCGCCACCTCGCGGCGGAGCGGGCCGAGCAACGTGCCCGGCGGCGCGATCGATCCGAAAATCCGCCGGGGAATGCCGAGCCGCTCGAGCAGATCCCTGGCCCAGTCACCGGTGGCCGGATCGAAGCACTGCGTGGTCGAAGCGTTGGTTCGCTCGTTGGACCGCTCACCCGAAAGCAGCCAGTGGAAGAGGTCGGGGATCATCAGCAGTCGATCGGCCGCCGCCAGGGCGGTCGACCCGGCCCGTTCGAGGGCGAGCAGCTGGTAGAGCGTGTTGATCTCCATGAACTGCAGCCCGGTGGCCGCGAAGATCTCCTCACGCGGCACGATCGCCTCGGCTGCCGCCATCATGCCGCGGGTGCGGGGATCGCGATGGCAGACCGGGCTTTCCAGGAGCGAGTCGTCGGCGCCGAGCAGGCCGAAGTCGACGCCCCAGGTATCAACGCCGACGGTGCTGATCCGATCGCCATGCCGCTCCCGCGCCGCCCGCAGGCCGGCCACCACCTCGTTCCAGAGCCGAACGACGTCCCAGACCAGCCGACCGGCAAAGGGCACCGGCGCATTCTCAAAACGATGGATCTCCTCGAGTTCCAGCAGCCGCCCGTCGAACGCTCCCGAAACCAGCCGACCCCCGGAAGCCCCCAGGTCCACTGCCAATGCCACCCTGCGTGCCATCCTGCTCTCCGCTCACCGCCTCTGGCTGCCCGCGATCTGATCGCGGAAACGCCCAATCGTGCGAGCCGCCTGCCGCAGCGTCAATGACCCCCGGCGGCACGAGCCCAGACTGCTGCGGCATGCCCGGAATCCCGCGGCAATCTGCGGGAAATACGGCAGACGTGCCGGTTGTGCCCCCGCCGCCTGCATGCCACCGGCCGCCGCGAGCGATACCACCTCAGCAGGCTATTCTTGCAATTGTTGAGCAACATGGTAAACATTCCCCTCAGCGGGCACCACGCAGGGCATCATGCAGGGCACGATTTCCCAGGAACTCACGGGCGAACTGGCTGCGGCAAGCGACTCGCTGGAGTCTGCCGAGCCGCCTGAGATCATTCGCTGGGCGGCGGAGCGGTTTGGCCAGCAGCTCACGATGGCCACCGCCTTCGGCCCGGAAGGCTGCCTGATTCTGCACTTTCTCGCCGAGGTGGCTCCAAAGACGTTCGTGTTCAATCTGGAGACGGGCTACCAGTTTCCAGAGACGCTCCACCTGCGAGACCGCATCGCCCAGCGGTACGGGATCGAGGTGGCCTTCGAGCATCCCGAGACCTCGGTCGAGGAATATGAGCGACTCCACGGCGGGCCGCTCTACCGGAGCGACCCCAATCGCTGCTGCGGCGACCGCAAGCTCGCCGTGATCCGGCGGGTGCTCAGCCGCTTCGCTGCCTGGATGAGCGGCATCCGCCGCGACCAGAGCCCCGACCGGGCGGAGTCGCCGATCGTGGGCTGGGATGAGAAGTTTGGCGTGGTCAAGGTTTCCCCGCTGGCCAACTGGACGAAGGCCCGCGTGTGGGATGCGATCGTGAAGCACGACATTCCCTACAACCCTCTGCACGATGCCGGCTACATGAGCATCGGCTGTGCCCCCTGCACCCGGGCGATCAGCCTCGGCGAGGACGAGCGGGCGGGCCGCTGGAGCGGTTCGGCGAAGACCGAGTGCGGGCTGCATTCGAAGGGAAGCTGAGATGCGGCTCTCGGCAAAAACCGAATACGCTGCGGTGGCGATGCTCGAACTGGCCCGTCGCTGGGAAGACGGCGAACCGGTGCGACTCCGCGAGATTGCCGAGATGCACGGGGTGCCGCAGCGATTTCTCGTGCAGATTCTGCTGCAGTTGAAGGCCGCGGGGCTGGTCACGAGCACCCGCGGGGCGGCCGGCGGCTACCGGCTGGCCCGTCCGCCCGCGACGATCACGCTGGAGGATGTGCGGACGGTGGTCGAGGGGCCCGCCGAGCCGGTAATGCTTCTCAGCGGCCGCGGCGCGTCCGCCTCGACCGCACGGGTACTCGGAGAGGCCTGGCGACAGGTCGCCAGCCGAGAGTCGGCAGCCCTCCGCGGCCTCGACCTGGCGACACTCGCCGCCCGCACGCAGCCCGACACCGAAGCGATGTATTACATCTAAGCCGGTTGCGCCGCCGTAGGCCGGTTGCGCTGCAACCGGCAGC
>CAZRKH010000133.1:0-8056 GCA_964600785.1 uncultured Chitinophagaceae bacterium | reverse complement strand
GCAACCGGCCTACACGTCTCGCACCGGCTGCCGGTTGCAGCGCAACCGGCCTACGGCGCAACCGGCCTACGGGCTGGTGAGCTGTCGGTATTTTCGCAGCAGTCGGCGTTTGAGGCTGCCCGCTGCCGCCGGTAGGCGGTCGAGACGCGTCAGTCTCGCCAACGACCGCCGCCGGGCCACCGGCAGGATCGGCGTCTCGAAAATCCGCGTGAACTGTTCGAGAACCGCCCCGGCATCGGCCGCGAGCGGCACCTGGTTGTCGCGGAACCAGGGATGCGAAAAGGCCGCCGCTCGCAGGGCCGGATCGCGGTCGAGGGCCACCACCCGCTCCACCAGGTCATCGAGCGACGGCGAGTCGTGTGCCGAAAGAAAGCTCCGCGTATCGAAGTCCACGCCCACCAGTGGATCACCCCAGTAGATCGGGATCGACCCGGCCAGCATCGGCTCGATCAGCTTCTCGGTCGTGTAGCCGGGGTGTGAGGCGTTTTCAAACGCGATCGTGAAGGTGTGGCCCGCGATGAAGGCTCGCTTGTCGGCCACCCTCCCGCCGACATTGTTGAAAAGCTTCCCGCCGGAATTGACGCGTCGGTATTTCGAGAGCCGTTCAAAAAATCGGTTGCGGGTTTTGCACAGCGGATTGGAAACCACGAACGCACAAAAGCCCGGCTTCCGCAGAGGCTCGGCGGCGAAGTCAGCGGGCGTCTTCACAAGCGTGAGCGGGTCGGCGTAGAGGCCCCACAGCGGCAGGCGGAAGTGTCGCGGGTGGGGGGTGTGCTCGAAGGTGAAGGCCCAGTCGCAGGTGTTCCAGTCGGGCGGGATGTTTTCGCCGCTGTAAAAAATCCGCACGCAGTCGTGCCGCAGGTGCTCCTTGCGGCGGCCGCCCATGCAGGAGTAGACGAGGAAGTCGGGCCGCTCCACGTGCACCAGGCGATACCGTCGCTCGAGCAGCCGCGTGAACCAGTTGTTCTGGGGATCGAAGCTGTCCCAGAAATCGACGAACCGGATGCGGACTTCCGGGCGTAGTGCCTGCCCGGGCCCGGCCGGGTCGGGCCTTGGTGGCTGCTCGTCAGGCTCGACGTCGTTGCTCATGCCCGCAATCCTCATCGTCCGGTGTGCATTGACCCCACATCGGCCACACTGCCGCCCGTGATCGCCAGCACGCACGGATGGACGAGCCGCTTCTCCACCGAGATGGCGAAGAACCGTTCGCGGAGTCGTTCCTCCCGGCCCACCAGATCGACCCCGTACATCTGCATCACCTCCTTCTCGATCACCTGCGGGGCCGTGAAGATCCCCTCGCCCCTCGCGCCGAAGGTTTTCAACAGGGCACTGTCGGTAAACTCCCCGCGCACAACCGGGCGAACACCCAGTTCCTCGAGCCATTGTTCCAAAGGCCGCCGCAAGGCGGCACTGCCCGCCGGCAGCAGCAGCGGTGCCCCGTCGAGCGACTGCGGGAACCCGTGGCGACATTTGGCCGCCAGCCCGGCCGCCGCGAAAAAGCTCACACCACACTCGCCGAGCGGATGATTGAAGGCACGCGTGCCCAGTTGAGGGCTTGCCGGATAGTCGCTGATCACGACGTCGAGTTCGTGCAGGGCCAGTTGGGCGAGCAGTCGCTTGGGATCCCCGTCGACGCAGTTGACGTGGACTTCCTGTTTCTCCAGCCCCAGCGCCGGCTGGAGCAATCGGTGCACGATCAGTTTCGGGAGCGTGTCGGCCACCCCGACCGCCAACCGCAGGCTGCCGCCGCTTGGATGGCCGGCCAGGGCATCTTCGAGTTCCCGACCGATCGAAAAAATCTCATCCGCGTAGCGATACACGAGCCGGCCGGTCTCGGTGAGGGCGATCGAGCGGCCCTTCCGTTCGAGGAGTCGGGCTTTGAGCGTGCGTTCGAGGGTTTTGATCTGGCCGCTGATCGTGGGCTGGGAAAGATGCAGCCGGCGGCAGGCCGCCGCAATACTCCCCTCGCGGGCTACCGTCCAAAAATAGAGCAAATGGTGGTAGTTCAGCCACGCCATTGGTCACCCGGGGAGGCCCACGGCCCTCAAATCATCGAAAAATTCGATGTATCGTATCAACATATTTAGTTTTGTCGAAGTCAACCGACAATGACGATTGTGCCGAAAATATCGAGGAGTCGGATTCTCGGGCCGGAGGGCCCGGGTCGTCGCCCACGCGCCGGGCAGGAAGGATCGTTGCCATGGTGACCGCCGTCGCCCCACCACCGAAAGACGAACCACCAACACTGCTCCTCGGCCCGCCTGATGATGGCAAGGGCAAAGGACCGTGGCAGCGGTTGATGGAACTGATGCGTCTGGAGTGGACAGACGTCTTCACGCTGCTGGCCTTCGCGTTGGGCGTGGGGCTGCTCTCGCTGGTGGCACCGGCTGCGATCGAGGCGCTGGTCAACACCGTCGCCTTCGGCATATTGCTCTGGCCGGTGGCTGTGCTGGCGATGGTGATGTTTGCCCTGCTCTTCGTGGCAGCGGTGCTGCGGGCGATGCAGACCTACGTCGCGGAGTGCCTTCAGCGACGGCTGTTTGTGCGAATGGCCCTCAGCTTTGCAGATCGCCTCGCGCGTACGGGCATCGAGTCTTTCGACGGTAAGAATCGGGCCGACATCGTGAACCGCTTTTTCGAGGTCTCCTCCGGGCAGAAGTCGATCGCCACGCTGCTCGTGGAAGGAGTGGGCATCATCATGATGACCCTCGTGGGCCTGATTGTGTTGGCCTTCTACCATCCCTACCTGCTGACCTTCGCCCTGGTGCTGGCGACGCTCGTAATTTTCATGCTCCTGGTGCTCGGCCTTGGCGGCGTGCGAACGAGTATCGCCGAGAGCTACGCGAAGTTCGACGTGGCGGCCTGGCTCGAGGAGGTGGCCCGCTGCCCACACACCTTCCGCAGCGGCGAGGGAGACATGCTGGCGGTCAATCGTGTCGACCAGCTTGCCAACCACTACATCTCCACCCGCAGACGTCACTTCGCAGTCATCTGGCGGCAGACGCTTTTCGCCTTGATGCTCGAGGCGGTGGCCAGCACGATCCTGCTGGGTCTCGGCGGCTGGCTGGTCATCAATCGGCAGCTCACGCTCGGCCAGCTCGTGGCAAGCGAGCTGATCGTCACGCTCGTGCTTGCGGCCCTCTCGAAAATCGGCAAATACGTCGAGATCTTCTACGATCTGCAGGCCACGCTCGACAAGCTGGGCGTTCTCGACAAACTGCCCCCCGAGCCGGACCGCGGCGAGCTCTTGGAGGCGACCGGCCCGCTGGCGGTGTCCGCCGAGCTTTTCGATGGCAACGCCGAATTGCGGAGGCTTGTCATCGAGCCTGGTGAGCGGCTTGCCGTGGTCGGTCCGCGGGGCAAAACCCGCCTCCTTGAAACGCTCGGGCTGTTGCGGCTGCCCACTGATGGTCTGCTTGAATACGATGGCATCGACGCCCGTTCGCTCAATCGCGCCGCGGCGCGGCAGCAGGTGGCGTTCGTGGGCCGTGCGGAGGTCTTCGCCGGCACCCTCGCCGAAAATCTCCGTCTCGGCCGGGATGAGCTCTCAGGGCCCGATCTGCGGCGGGCCCTGGACATGGTGGGCCTCTCGCAGCGTGTCGCCCGGCTGCCTGAGGGCATCGAAACCGAACTCACGCCCGATGGCCGGCCGCTTTCGAATAATGAGATCAGTCGCCTCGCCGTGGCCCGGGCGCTCGTCGGTCGGCCCCGCCTGCTGTTGATTGACGGCATGCTCGACGGGCTCAATCTGCAGGAGCGCCCGGAATTGCTCGACAGCCTCTTCGACCATACGGCAGGATGGACACTCGTGGTCGTGACCGTGCGCGACGATCTCCGCAACCGCTGCGACAGGGTGCTGGAATGGTCATAACCCCGCAAGCCGAACAACGCCGGCCGCCGCTGCACAGCCCCGAGGAGAGGGTTTCGCTGGAGCGTGCGCTCACGCCCCGGCCCGTGCGGTGGATGGCCCGCACGGTGTTCGCGGTGTTCATGTCGATCCCCTTCGCGTTGGCCTTTGTTCCCTGGCAGCAAACGGTGATGTGCCGCGGCACGATCGTGGCCTATGCACCGGTGGAGCGGATGCAGGTGATCACGGCGCGGATCTCCGGCCAGGTCCGCAACTGGTATGTGGTCGAAGGCACCCGCGTGACGGGCGGCGATCCGATCGTCGATATCGAGGACAACGATCCCGAACTGGCGGCCCGGCTCGATGCCCAGCGGGCGATGCTCGCCAGCCGACTCTCAGCGGCAAGGCAGGAGTTTGAAGAACTCAACGCGGCGGCCGCGGCCCAGGAATCGGCCCGGGAGGCGGCCATCGAGGCCGCCAAGGCCAACCGCGAGGCGGCCCGGCGGGCGATCGAGGTGGCCGAGCAGGCCAAGGCCAACGCCACCTTTGCCAGGGATTTTGAAAAAAGCCGGTTTGAGATGTTCGATGACCTCTTCTCCAACCCACGCTTCGGCGGGCTCGAGAGCCGGCTCAATCGCGACGAGGCGCGGATGCGGGCTGACCGTGCCGTCACCGATACCGAAAAGGCTGACGCGGAGATCGCCAGGGCACGAGCGGCCCTGCTCACCCAGGAAGCCTTGCTCATGCAGGCCGATGCCAGCGGCCTCTCGTCGATCGCGGTGGCCCGCGGCAACCTCCGCAAGGCCGAGCAGAATCTCTTCAACATCGAGCGGGAGATTCAGGAGATCGACAACCGCATCGAGCGGTTCAAGGCCCGCCGCGTGGTGGCTCCGTGTGACGGGGTCGTGTTTCGGGTCAATGCCAATGTGGCCCAGGGCGGGCTCTACGTGCAGGAGGGCGACGAGCTGTGCACGATCGTGCCCGACACCGCCGATCGCGTCGCGGAGCTGTTTCTCGACGGGGTCGATGCACCGATCGTGTTGGCCTATGCCGACCGACACAACGAGATGCCCCACGTGAGGCTGCAGTTCGAGGGCTGGCCGGCGGTGCAGTTTTCCGGCTGGCCGGAGCTGGCCATCGGAACCTTCGGCGGCAGGATTCGCCAGGTTGACGCGGCCAGTGGTCTGGCCGGGCAGTGCCGGATCCTCGTCCAGCCGGATGTGGTCATGCAAGGCGATGAATGGCCAGACCCCGAGTTTCTGCGGCAGGGCAACCAGGTGATCGGCTGGGTGTTTCTCAACCGCGTGCCTCTCGGCTTCGAGATCTGGCGGCGGCTCAACGGCTTCCCACCGGTGCTCGCGCCGGTTCGCAAGTCGGATAGAGAGGCTCCCAAGCCCCCCAAGATCAAGGTGGGTTGAGGCTACCGATGAGGCTGATCTGCCTATCCGCCGCCTGCTTGGTCGGCCTGACCGTCACGGCCAGGGCGGTGGAGCCATTGCCTCCGATCAGGGTTCGTCCGCAGCCGCCGGCCGTCTCGCCGCTGGAGAATTCCCCGGTGATCCAGCCGGCAGCCCCCAATGCCCCTGCGCTGGCTCCGCCGGCGGAAGCCCGGCTGCCCGGCAATCTGGCGATCGACCAGCGGCCGGGGCCGCTGACCCTCGGCGAGGTGCTCGAGAGCGTTCGCCGCCACTACCCGCTTTTGCAGGCGATCGAACGGGAGCGGGGGATTGCCGCAGGTCAGACGACGACCGCCATGGGCGCGTTTGACACCTCGATCGACATGTCCGGCAACGCGCTCTCGCCGGGCACCTACGAAAACTACCGTTCCGATTTCGGTCTTTCGCAGCTGCTCCAGCGGGGCGGGGTTCAGGTTTTTGGCGGCTACCGTACGGGCTTCGGCAATTTCCCCACCTACAACCTCGCCCAGAAGACGGCCAATGTCGGCGAGGTGCGGGGGGGGATCACGATGCCGCTGGCCAAGAATCGCGACATCGATCCGGCCCGGGCAGGTCGCGATCAGGCCCGGCTCGACCAGGCGATTGCCGAGCCGACCATCTTCCGCAGCCGCCTCGACTACATGCGGGCTGCGGCGATTGCGTATTGGGTCTGGCTGAGCAGCGGCGAACAGGAGGGGGCGGCGGATCGTCTGGAAAAGCTGGCGGTGCGGCGGGATGGCGAGATTGCCGCCAAGGTTGATCGCGGCGTGATGGCCAACATCGAGCGGATCGACAATCAGAAAAACATCGCCTTGCGTCGGGGACTGCTCGTGCAGGCTGATCGTGCGGTGCAGCAGTCGACGATCGACCTTTCACTCTTCCTGCGGGATGATTCGGGCAAGCCGCTGCTGGCGGCGCGGCGGCGGATGCGGCCGATGCCAGAGCCGGTCGCGCCTTCGGTCGAGGTCTACGAGGCGTCGTTGGCTCGGGCGTTGGCGGCAAGGCCGGAGTTTGAGCGGCTCTCCTTGGAGCGTGAAAAGCTCGTGGTGCAGCGAAAGCTGGCGGTCAACCAGACACTCCCCGGCATCGATGCCCAGCTGGTCGGCAATCAGGATGCCGGCTTTGGCAAGAGCCCCCTCTCGGGTCCTGACGGCCTTGATCGGCAGGTCCTGCGGGCTTCGCTCGTGTTTCAGATGCCGGCCCAGCGGCGGGATGCCCGTGGTCGTTTGCAGACGATCGATTCGCAGATCATCCAGCTCGAGCGACGGCTGGAGTTTGCCTACGACCGCGTGCGTGCCGAGGTCCAGGATGCCTACTCGAAGCTGGAGCGAGCCTACGAGTTCCACAAGCAGGCGCAGCAGCAGGAAGACCTTGCCGATCTGGTGGCGGAAGCTGAGCGGGAGCAGTTTCGCCTGGGTCGCAGCGACATTCTGCGAGTCACGCTTCGCGAGCAGGCGAAGTTTGACGCGGATCTTTTGGAGATCGGTGCGCGGCAGGAGTATTGGAAGGCGGATGCCGATTTGCGTGCGGCCGACACGTCGCTTGACCGGGTGGGCACGCGTTTCGAGTACGACCGTGTCCCGCTCTCGGCGGTGACCGAGGAAATCCCACTCCCCCCACCCGCCCCGTAGGCCGGTTGCGCCGCAACCGGCAACCGTAGGCCGGTGCGTCCCGCACCGGCCTACGCCAGCAAATCGCAAAACTCCCCCAGCAGTTTCGACCGTGCAAACCGCTCCCGCACGAGTCGGCCGCTCCGCTCGCGGATGGCCGCTCGCGCCTCGTCTGAGAGCCCTTGCAGTCGCAGCACGGCCTCGCGGGCGGCTGCCACATCGCCGTGGGCCACGATCGCTCCGAGGTCGTTGCCCTCCATGATCTGGCCCACGTGGCATTCATGTGGCCCGAAAAACAAGAGCGGCCTGCCGATGGCGAGGGCTCCGTAGACCTTGCAGGGGTGCACGATGCCGACCATGTCGTCGCCCATGGTGACCACGTGCACGTCCGCCGAGCCGAGGCTGGCCCCGATTGTGGCGAGCGGCTGGTAGGGCAGCGACCGCACGTTCGCGGCTCCTGCGGCGATCCGCTGTTCGATCTCCTGTTTGCCGGCGCCCCCGCCGATGAAGACAAACACGAGATCCGGTTGGTCGGCGAGGTGAGCCGCCGCGTCGAGGAGCGTGAATAGCGGGTGTTGCAGGGCGTGGTTGCCTGAATACATCACCACGAACTTCCCATCCAGCCCGTGGCGGGTGCGAAAGTCGTGGATCGCTTCGGGGTCGGTGGCGAGCCGGTCGTCGTGTGGCCAGGGGGGGAGCACGCTGAGCTTCTCTTCGACGGGGCATTTTTCGAGCAGCCTCGCCTTCATGAAGGGATCGAGCGTGACCACTCTCTCTGCGGCGGCCAGGGTCTTCCGGTTGAGCCAGTCGAGGGCCCGCACGAGCCAGGACGACGGCTGTGCCGAGCCGTGGGCCACGAGCTGATCGGGGTTGATGTCCATCACCCACCACACAAACGGGATGCCTCGCAGGCGGCGGAGCACGACGCCGGCGAGTCCGGCAAACGGCGGGCTGGTGCTGACAACGACGACATCCGGCCGTCGCATCACGAGTCCTCGCAGGATCACCTGAACCATGAAGAGCAGCTGCCCAGCGAGCCGCATGGCGACCGTCTTTTTCCCGAAGCTTGAAAGCGGCAGCCGCCGCACCTCCACGCCCCCGAGCGTTTCCCTCGCCGGGTAGCGGAGCGAGGGGTCGTCGTAGCCTCTGCGGGAGGTCATCAC
>CAZRKH010000132.1:0-14135 GCA_964600785.1 uncultured Chitinophagaceae bacterium | reverse complement strand
GCCAGCCGCCAAGCCAGCCGCCAAGCCAGCCGCCAAGCCCGCCACGCCGCCCGCCGCGCTGGCGACTCCACCGGCCGCAGCACAAGCCAAGCCGCCCGCCGCCCAGCCGCCGCAGGGGCTCGCGACGCCTGAGTCAATCGAGCAGCTCGTGGCCGAGCCGAAGTCGCCCAAGCCGAGTCGCCCGCCAGCCACGGCCACGCAGGCGGCATCGACCGCTGCGGCCGCCTTGCCGCCGCCGGCTGGGGCGTTTGCCGACGACCCCGACGCACCGATTCCTGTCACGCCACCCTCTGGCCCGCCCGCCACGCCGGCGAACCAACTGCGAACAACGCCGCCCTCTCCAAGGTATGCCTCGGCCGGAGCGGTCCGCGCCTTCGGCGGCAGTCTGCCCACGCCGCCGCCTCCCGGTGCCCCGGCGGTTCCCCCCGACGCCGGCCCCCGTGGCGAGGGCTTCGGGATGCAGGGCATGGGTGAGCCTGGCCCGGAGTCGCTCGAAGGGGTGCAGGCCGCGAGCATCGCCATCGAAAAGCGTGGGCCCCGCGAGGTGCAGGTGGGCACCTACGCCCGCTACGAGATCCTGCTTCGCAACGTCGGCGCCGTCACCGCCCGCGACGTGGTTCTCGAGGACATGGTCCCCAAGGGCACCTCACTGGTGAGCACCACGCCCCCGGCCGCCCCGGGGGCCGAAGGCGAACTGCGGTGGCCGATTGGCACCCTCGACCCCGGCGGCCAGGCCCGTGTCGTGATCGAGGTGCTACCCACCGACGAGGGCGAGGTCGGCAGCGTGGCGAGCGTCAGCTACCGCTCGGAGGCCTCGGTCCGCTCGCTGGCCACCCGTCCCTCGCTGGCAATCGAGACATCCGACCCGGAGCCGGTGCGAATCGGCGGCGAGGTGGAGATGTCGATCACCGTCTCCAACCCTGGCACCGGCAGGGCCACTGGGGTCGTCCTGGAGGGTGCCCTTCCCGAGGGCCTCTCACACCGCGCCGGGCGGGCCTTGGAGTTCGACGTCGGTCGCCTGGAGCCTGGTGAGAGTCGCACGATCGACCTTCTGCTCGCCACCGACGGACCCGGCAAGCACCACCTCGAACTGGCCGTCCGGGCCGATGGACAGCTCGAGGCCCATCGCCCTGTGGTGGTCGAGGTGACCGCCCCACGACTCGAGCTGGCCGCCGAGATCCCCTCCCGCCGCTACCTGCAACGTCCGGCAACCTGCCGGCTCTCGATGTCCAATCCGGGCACCGCCTCGGCACGCTCGGTCGAACTCGCCGCCCAGCTCCCCACGGGCATGAAGTTTGTGCGGGCCAACAATGCCGGCTACTACGACGAGAAGACCCATCGGGTGCTGTGGCACCTCGAGGAACTGCCCGCCGCCGAGACCGGCCGCGTGGAAATGGTGTTGATGCCGGTGGCCATCGGTGCCCAGGAGATCCTCCTGGCCGCCCGCAGCACCGACAATCTTTCCTCCCAGGTCTCCCACACCGTCGACGTGGAGGGCGTGGCGGCCCTTTCCTGCTCGGTGATCGACAGCGAGGATCCGATCGAGGTCGATGGCGTGACGGAGTATGTCGTCCGCGTCGGCAATCAGGGCACCAAGCCGGCTGACAACGTGCGGGTGACCGCCACGCTGCTTGGCGACATGGAGCCGGTGGAGGCATCCGGGCCGGTGGATCACCGGATCGACAACCTCACCATTTCCTTCGAGCCACTCGCCCGGCTCGCCCCGACGGAGGAGAGCGTGTTCCGCATTCGTGCCCGAGGCCGCCGCGCCGGTGAACAGCGGGTGCAGGTGCAGGTGAGCAGTGCCGGGCAGTCGACACCGATGACAAAGGAAGAGATCACGCGGGTCTATTCCGACCGGTAGCCGTAGGCCGGTGGCGTTGCAACCGGCAAACAGGTGCCGCCGATCGCGGGACCGCACCGGCAGACGTGTTCCAAAGTCTGCTACCGCAACGTCGCGCCGCAGGCTTTGCCGCAGGCGTCGACGATCCGCTCGACCACCGCCGCGGCCTCGTCACCGGAAAGCGTGCCGGCGTGGCTGCGAAGGGTGAGCGACACCACGAGGCTCTTTCTGCCCGGGCCGATCCGCTCATCATCCCGCCAGACCTCGACAAGCCGCAGCCGTTCGAGAAGATCCCCGGCCTCCGAGCCGATCGAATCGGCCACGCTCGCCCAGGGCACCGACTCGTCCACCACCAGATTGAGATCACGCTCCACGGGCGGATAGTCGCTCGGCCGCACGATGCCCGGCATGTCAGGGATGGCCGTCTCGAGCGGGTCGAGCCTGAACTCAAATGCCGAGACCACACCAGGCAGGCCGAACATCCCCCGCACCGCCGCAGACACCTCCCCGAGCACCGCCAGCCGAAACGGCCCGAGCCCTTCCCGCTCGAGCAGCACTTCAGCGGCGTGTCCGGAAGTGAACAGCCCGTGCTCAATCCGGCGGCAGACGAGCCGTGGCGAGCCGGTCGCGGCCGCCAGGCCAAGCCCCTCGGCGGAGAGCACCGCCTCGAGCAGCCCCTTGGCCGCGGCGTAGTCACCCGCGACGACCGCCGAGAGCAGCAGCGGTTCCTCCGGCAGACCGGAGAGGTCGCCGCCCGGGAGGTAGGCCCGCGCCACCTCGAAAAGATCGGCCCGGCCCGCGGCCACCGCGGCATTGAGCCCCGCCGCCTCCAGCAGGCTCGGCAGCAGCGATCGGCGTAGCCGGTCGGCACCGCGGACCAGCGGGGGGCTGATCACCAGCGACGGCGATTCGCTCCAGGGGCTGCCCACCGCATCGAGCCGCTCGTCGACGACGCTGCGGGTCATCGCCTCGTAGCAGCCCGCGGCGACCATCACCTCGCCGGCGATGCGAACGACCCTCTGGCGGGGCGACTCGGCCACGGCCCTCGCCGCGATCGTCACGTCCTCGGGAATCCGTTCGTAGCCCACGATGCGGGTGATCTCCTCGACGAGGTCGATCTCGCGGGTCACGTCCCGCCGCCAGGAGGGCGGGAGCCAGAGCGTGCCGCCGGCGGCGGCCGACTGCTCGACAAAGCCCAGGGCCGTCAGCGTGGCCCGCTGGCGATCCGCCGGCACCGTCATGCCGAGCACCTGCTCCACACGGCCGTCCGCGAGGGGAATCGCCGTCGTTCTCTCCTCGAGCCGTCCGGCCGCCACGCGACCCCGCTGGAGCGTGCCGCCGGCGAGCTCGAGGATCAGCGAGGCGGCCCTGCGGCTGGCCCATTCGACCATCGCCGGGTCGGGCCTCCGCTCGAAGCGGAACGAGGAATCGCTGGCCAGCCCCAGGCCACGGGCGGCGGTACGGACCGCCAGGGGATCGAACTGGCCGCTTTCGATGAGCACATCGACGGTCTCCGGACCGATCTCGCTCTCGGCACCGCCCATCACGCCCGCCAGAGCCACCGGCCCTTCGGCGTCGGCGATCACGCAGTGGTCCGCCGCGAGGGTGTAGTCACGATGATTGATCGCCGCGAAGCTCTCCCCTGCGGCCGCCGCCCGCACCACGATCCGACCCCCGCGGAGGCGGGCCAGATCAAAGGCATGCAGGGGCTGGCCACACTCGAGCATCACGAAGTTGGTCACATCGACGACGGTGTTGACACTCGCCACGCCCACCGTCGCCAGGCGAGCCACGAGCCACTCCGGGCTCGGCCCGACACGCACCCCTCGGATCACCCTCGCGGTGTAGAAGGGGCACATCCTCGGTTCGCGAATCTCGACTGCGATGCAGTGCGAGGCATCGCCGGGCCCCTCGGGCGGCTGCGGATCGGGCAGCTTGAGCGGGCGGTCGAAGAGCACCGCCACCTCCCTGGCCACGCCGATGTGGCCGAGGCAGTCGGGCCTGTTGCTGGTCACCTCCAGTTCGATCGCGGCATCATCGCCAACGCGGCTGGTCGACTCGTGGTTCAGGCCCGCCATCGCCAGCCGCTCTGCCAGCAGGTCGGTGTCGTCGGGAAGCTCGACGTAGTCGGAAAGCCAGGCGGCTGAAACGATCATCGCAGTCGCTCCCCGAACTGCCCGAGGAAGCGGACGTCGTTGCGGTAGAAGTCGCGAATGTCGGCCCCCCCGTGGCGACGGGCCGCGATCCGCTCCACGCCAAGCCCGAAGGCGAAGCCGCTCACATGGTCGGGATCGTAGCCCACCGCCTCGAGCACGGCGGGGTCGACCATGCCGGCCCCGCCCATCTCGACCCAGCGGCCGCCCCACTCCATGTCCACCTCCACGCTCGGCTCGGTGAAGGGGAAGAAAGAGGGACGGAACCGCACGTGCACGTCACCGCCGAGAAAGCTCGAGGCGAACAGCCGCAGCACGCTCTTGAGATGGGCCATCGTGGTGCCCTCCTCGACGAGCAGCCCCTCGACCTGGTGGAACATCGGGTAGTGGGTCGCGTCGGCGGTATCGGGGCGGTAGACCCTCCCGAGCGACACGATCCGCACCGGCGGACGGCGAGACTCCATGACCCGGATCTGAACGGTGCTCGTCTGCGATCGCAAAAGTAGCGGGTTGGTCCCGCCGGCCACGGCGAGATAGAAGTTGTCGAGCGGATCGCGGGCGGGGTGTTCCGGCGGGATCGCGAGGGCTTCGAAGTTGTGCCACTGGTCTTCGACCTCCGGCCCGTCCACGCTCTCGAAGCCGAGCCGGGCCATGATCTCCTGCACCTCGCGGATCGTCCGCGTGATGGGGTGCAGCCGACCGAGCACAAGCGGCCTGCCCGGAAGGGTCACGTCGATCGCCTCCGCCTCGGCCCCGCGGTCGGCGAGCCGCGTGCGAGCCGCCTCAAAGGCGGCGGCAATCCGCTGCTTGGCCTCGTTGAACCTGCGGCCGGCTTCTGGCTTGGCCTCGCGGTCGACCAGGGAGAGCGACTTCTGGGCCTGCTTCAGGCGGCCGCTCTTGGCCCCCAGAAACTCGACCCTCGCGATCTCGAGCGTGTCGCCGTCGGCCGCTCGGGCGAAGGCGGCCTCCGCCTCCTCTTGCAGTCGGTCGAGATCGCGGGCGAACGCTTCAAGATCCACGGCGTTCCTCGAGGACCGCTTTGGGGGCTGCGGAAACTCAGGCCGCCGTCGGGGCCGGCAGACCGAGCGACTCCCGCACCTGTTCCACGACGGCATCGAAGCCCGTGGGGTCGGCGATCGCCATTTCCGAGAGCGTTCGCCGGTCGAGTTCGATGCCCGCTTTTTCGAGCCCCGCAATGAACTGGCTGTAGCGGACTCCCCGCTCGCGAACGGCCGCATTGATGCGGATGATCCACAAACGGCGGAACTCCCGCTTCCGACGGCGGCGGTCGCGGTAGGCATACACGCCCGCGCGGATCGACGCCTCCTTGGCGGTGCGGAGCAGTTTGCGGCGGCCGCCGACGTTGCCCTTGACCCGCTTGAACAGCCGCTTTTTGGCCCGCAGCCTGGGGACGACACTCTTGGTACGCATGGCTTGTCGTTTCGTCTGGAAGTCTGGGCCGCGGCGGGATGCCGCAGAGCCGGGAATACCTAATTTCGCCTCAGCCCGCCTGATTGCAAGGCCCGGCGGCTTTCAGCGGCCCTTGCCGCCGGGGCAGCTAGTAACTGTAGCGGCCGAGCACCTCGGCAAGCCGCGGTGTGTCGGTCGGGGAAAGCACGCCGGTCCCGCGGAGATTCCGCTTCCGCTTCGCGCTCACCCGCACCTGCAGGTGGCTCGTGCCGGCGCGGCGGTGCTTGATCTTGCCGGTGCCGGTCAGCCGGAACCGCTTCTTTACGCCCTTGTGGGTCTTCTGCTTTGGCATCGCTGATACTCCTGGGAAGTTGCCGGGGTCATTGTTCGGGGGCTCGATTCGTCGGGGTTTTCGGGCATGGGCTGAGACGAGGCGTCAACGCGGGGCGAGCGTGCAGACGAGCCGGCGGCCCATCTGCTGGGGACCCGACTCGACCTTTGCCACCTCCTCGAGCTGGGCGACGATCGCCTGCATCACCCGCTGCCCCTCGTCGACGTGGGCCATCTCGCGGCCGCGAAACACGACCGAAACGACAACCTTGTCTTTGTGGGCCAGAAAGTTCTTCGCCTGGTTGACCTTGAAATCGATGTCGTGCTCGCCCGTCTTGGGCCGCAGCCTGATCTCCTTGAGCTTGGTTTGATGAACGTGGGTTTTGTGCTGCTTTTTCTTTTGCTGATACTTGAACTTGCCGAAGTCCATGATCCGGCAGACCGGCGGCGAGTCATTGGGCGCCACCTCCACCAGGTCGAGGCCGAGTTCTCTGGCACGCTCGAGTGCCTCGTCGGTGGGAAGCACGCCGAGTTGGGTGCCGTCCGATGCGATCACTCGGACGGGAGAGATACGGATCTGCTCGTTGATGCGATGATTCTTCTCGATGGCCTGCGCCTCCGGCGGTATGTCTGCTCACCGCCGGCCGAGAGTCGCGTGATTCGCACCGTCGCGTCGACCGACCTCCCGCGGCATCCCGGCATCACCGAGCAAAGCAGAGCAAACCATGAGTATCACAGGCCACTGGGGGTGACGTCAAGACGCACTCCCCTCCTGCGAAGGAGCACTGATCGCGACGCCCGCCGCCAGCCGCCTGTCGGCATCGCCGAAACGCCCGACGAGCGGCTCCTCGACCATGGTTGTCAGGCTGACACCTCCGCCGCCGGGCCGGCAGATCACGGTGTGCACCCAGCGAAACTCGAGCCCCTCGGCCGTACCCCGCGAGACGGCGCGGACGACCTCGAGACCGTCGTCGCGGCGAAACGCCTCACAGGAGACGACCTCCTCGACCTGCCCGGCGAGCGACCGCTCGATGTCCCTGCGAAGGCGGGCCTCGGTCCAGGCCTCACCGTCACCCGGCAGCGGCGTGATCGAGGCCTGGGCGACGAGCGCCCCCAGGTCGACCAGTCGCATCACGACCCCTTGCGGCCCGTTCTCCACGATCCGCCAGGCTGATTCGTAGCGGCAGCTGAAGCGGTCTTCGCTGTCGGCATACCAGAGCATGCCCGGGGAGGCCTCGCCACCCCGCCAGCGTGTCGCGGGCAGGTCCTCGTCGCGAAGATCGCCAGCGAGACGGCGGCGTGCCGCGGTGATCGCCGCGGCGGCGGGCTCGTCGTCGCTGAGTTCGGCAGGCGACTGGGTGACGCGGAGACTCGCCTCCAGGTCGAAGCCGGCAGCCACATGGCTCGCCTCGCGGACTTCGTGGATCGCCACCGCGGCCCGGCGGATGAGTGCCTTCCTCACCGCAGCGGCAAAACTACCGGTCACCTCGACGGTCGTCGATACGCCGTCGGCGGCCCCCTCGACGCGGCCGCCGATCTCGAAGTGCCGCTCGTCGCGGTCGGCGTTGAGCAGCCGCACCCGCAGCCCGCCGTCGACGACAGTGTCGATTGCCAGCAGGCCAGCCACGAGATCGGGAGAAACCTCCCGCGCCTCACCGGCTTCGGTCGGAGCCTCGGCAAGCAGCTTCGCCATGAGCAGCGGATCGAAAGGAATCTCGAGCAGGTCAAACTCTTCGCGGGTGAGGAGCCCCCGCGGCGGAAAAGGAACCGGCATCATGCCCTCGAGGGCCACCGCGAGCGTGGAGGCCTCTGCCGGCAGCCTGACGGTGGTCACTCCGCCGGCAAGGCTCGTCTTGGCGGCGGCGTGGGTGTAGTGCCGAATTGCCGCATGGGGCAGGGCCTCGCTCGCGGCGGCCTCCGCCTGAAGCAAATCGAACTCCGCCTCGAGACGCACCGGCTGCTCCTCGGCACCCGCAGGCCGCAGCCTGCCTGCCGCCCGCAGTTCGACCACCGTCCGCATGCTCTCCGACTCCGCCGCGACACTCGCCGCCGGCAGCGTCATAAACGCCCCCGCGAGCACCGCGGCCAACGCCGCCCGCAGCAACCCAGGTCGCCCTCCCGTTGTCCTCATTGTGTGCATGCACCAACTCCCTTGAAATTCTGGAGGTTGAAGTCGCGAGGGTCGCGGAGCGAGCAGTGCTTGTCGAAATTGCTGCCGGCCCCGTAGGCCGGTTCCGCCGTGTAGGCCGGTTCCGCCGGAACCGGCAGAGCCGGTGCGAGCCGCACCGGCCTACATAGCAGAGCCGGTGCGAGCCGCACCGGCCTACATAGCAGATGCCGGTGCGGGCCGCACCGGCCTACATAGCAGAGCCGGTGCGGGCCGCCCCGGCCTACCGAGCCGCACCGGCCTACAAATACCCCTTGACAGTCGTAAAATACTAAGTGTCTACTTGACACAACCTGTTTGGGCCGTAGCGGTTCTCGATCGCCTGTCTTGGGGCTCGAAACACGCCCGGCCGACCAACGCAAGCCATTGCCCCGCCACGGCTTGCGTCGAACTGCCAGCATCCGGGGCAGGTGGTGGGGCCGTGAGGGCCCGGAAGAAAAAATTCAAGATTGCCAAACTGCCCGCAGAACCATCGGCGGGCTGATGCGTATAAATCTCACGTTCGCGGGTCAGCGAAAGGGGGGTCAGGACGACCCCGGTTATCACGAGAGCGGAGGAGAGCCATGCGATCAAACACCACCAATCCGTCGATCAAGATCTTCGAGGCCGGCGACGAGTCGACCACGGTTACCACCATCGGCGGCACACCCTCGGGCAGCGGCCCGCTGGGCGTTGTCGGTTCCGACGAGCGGGTGCTCTCGATCGAGGAACTCGCCGATCGATTCAACGTCTCGACCAAGACCATCTCCCGCTGGCGTGACCACGGCCTCGTGGCCCGACGGTTCGATGTCGGGGGCCGTAAGCGGGTCGGCTTCCTCGAGAGCGAGGTGGAGCGGTTTGCCAGCACCAACCCCTCCCGCATCGAGCGGGGCAGCAAGTTCAGCCAGCTCTCCGCCGGGGAGAAGGAGCGGATCATCAATTGGGCTCGGCGGCTTGCGGCAGTCGGCTCGGTTCCCGCCGAGGTGCATCGCCGCATCGCCCGCAAGCTCGATCGCAGCGTGGAGACGATCCGCTACACGATCAAGGAGCACGACCAGGCCCATCCCGAGTCGCCGGTCTTTGCCCATGCCGACGGCAGGCTGCGGCCCGAAAGCTGCAGCCGTATCTATCAGCTCTACCTCGGTGGCGAGTCGGCTGAGTCGATCGCCAAGCGGTATCGCCGCAGCAAGGCGAGCATCTACCGCGTGATCGTGGCCCAGCGGGCCGAGCATGTGATGGAACTGCCGCTCGACTTCATTCCCAACCCGCTCTTCTCGCGAAAGATCGCCGAGAAGGTCGTGAATGAGCCCTATCCCGACAATGGCGACACCAAGAAGGCCCGCCGGCCCTCGGGTCTGCCCGCCTACCTGGCAAGCCTCTACGAGGTACCGCTGCTGACCCGGGAGCAGGAGGGATGGCTGTTTCGCAAATTCAACTACCTGAAGTTCAAGGCCTCGAAGCTCCGAGATCAGCTCGACCCCAACCGGCCGAGTACCCGGCTGATGGATCAGATCGAGAAGATCTACGCCCAGATCGTGGAGCTGAAGAACAGGCTTGTGCGGAGCAACCTGCGGCTGGTGGTTTCGATCGCCAAGCGGAAGGTCTCGCAGTCAGACAGCTTTTTCGACCTCGTCAGCGACGGCAACATGTCGCTGATCCGGGCGGTGGAAAAGTTTGACTATGCTCGCGGCAACAAGTTCAGCACCTACGCCTCCTGGGCGATCATGAAGAACTTCGCCCGCAAGATCCCCGACGAGCACAAGCGGCGGGAGCGGTTTCGGGCGGCCGATATGGAACTGCTTCAGGCAGCCACCGACACCCGCGCCGACGAGCATCGCCAGAAGCTTGCCGAGTCGGACCGTATGCAACAGATCGGCAAGTTCCTCGATCGGCTCGACAACCGGGAGCAGAAGATCATCATCCGTCGCTACGGGCTCGACCACGAGCACGAGCCGCAGACCCTCAAGGAGGTCGGCTCGGCACTCGGCGTGACCAAGGAACGGGTGCGGCAGATCGAGGCCAAGGCCCTCGAAAAGCTCCGCGAGGCGGCGGAGGCCGAGGAGATGCTGCCCGAACTCGACGAGGCCTGAGAAGGGCTGCGGGCGGGCCGAGGGAGTGCTCGTTTGGGCCGCACCGGGCTACCTGCCCGTGGCAAAGCCCCCCGTGGCCCCCTGCCCGCGGACGCGGGCGAACACAGTCCACTTGAGCGACTCCCCAAAAAGCCGAGGTTTTTGGGGGATCGCCGGTCGCCGCGTCCTGCGACAGCAGACTTGTTCCACAGTCTGCTACGGGGCCGGAAGATCGAAGCAGACACATACCGGCCGGGGCACCTTGATGCTCCGGCCGGTTGCTTTGATGCGGCCGCCCGCGTCGATGCGAAAGATTGCCACGTTGTCGGAATTCTGCCCGGCAGCGAGGAGCCAACGACCCCCCGGAGCAATCGCGAAAGAACGGGGGGTCTTCACGCCGAGGGCAGCCACCTCGAGCCGATCAAGCCTGCCGCTCTCGGCATCGATTGCAAAGCATGCGAGTGAATCGTGGCCGCGGTTGGACGCGTAGAGAAATCGGCCCGACGGATGGACCGCAATTTCGGCGGTGGAGAGGCCGAGGGCGTCGGCGAGCCCGTCGGGCAGCGTCGAGATCGTCTGAAAGGCCTCCAGCCGTCC
Organism: uncultured Chitinophagaceae bacterium; assembly: GCA_964600785.1. Lineage (GTDB taxonomy): Bacteria > Planctomycetota > Planctomycetia > Pirellulales > UBA1268 > M30B53. Next base: position 3,587 of record CAZRKH010000132.1, on the reverse strand, counting down.
GCTTGCCGGGTCGTAATTGCAGCCGGTGACAGTCAGGTTGAGTTCGTTGACGACATACAGCCGGCGACCGTCGCGGGAAAAGGCCACGTGCCGCGGTCCGCTGCCGGCAGCAAGCTCTTTCGAGGCTGCAATCTCGAGCGTCGCGGCGGCGGCATCGAGGCGGTGGGCGAAGACCCGGTCGAGCCCGAGGTCGGCCACGAGCACGAATCGGCCGTCGGCCGCGATCGTGGCGCAGTGGGCATGGGGGGCCTCCTGCCGCCGTGGCACGATTCCCGCCGGAGATTCATGTCGCGGTGGATGCACAAGCAGCCCGCGACCACCGGCCCCGCCATCCACCGCCGGACGCAGCGAGCCGTTTTCCGCGATGCCCAGGGCGACGCTGCTGCCGCCGCCGTAGTTGGCGGCCACCACGCACCGTCCCCCCGGATCAACGTCGAGATGGCACGGCCCACCGCCGCCCGAGGGCTGGCTGCCGAGTGCCTCGAGCGAGCCGTCCGGACGGATCGCGAAGGCAGCCACCACCCCCTGCCGTCCGCCGCCGGCATCGGAAACTTCCGACACCGCATAGAGCAGCGGCCTGGAGGGATGCCTGGCGAGGAAGCCGGGATTCTCAGCCCTCGCTGCCAGCCGCGGCGGGGAGAGTTCGCCCGATGCAGGATCGAGGCGGGACAGATAGATCCCCTCGCTGTCGCTTTTGCCGCGGGTATACGTGCCCAGCCAGACCAACTGCCCCTCCGCAGACAGGGGAAAGGCCGCCGCGAAGCACCAGGCGACCACCGCGGCAAACAGGAGTGTGGCGGGTTTGGAGGTCACGAGATTCAGACTCGTAAGGTTCAGGTGAGCGTCGCCGCACTCCCGGGGGAGTGTTCGGAACGACGAGATGACTAAGATATCCAGGGATTGCTACGGCCGATACGCTGCCCCCCCCCGCTCCCCCCCACCCCAAGTTTTATGACACCTCTGGAACACTACCCGGTCGTCGACCTCGGCCCTCTGATGAAGGGGCTGGTAATCGGCGGGCTCGGGATTTTTCACGTCTTTCTCGCCCAGTTCGCGATCGGCGGCGGGGTGCTGCTGTGCTATCTCCAGTGGCTGCACATGCGGGGAGCCTGCACGCTCGCCCGCCGTTTTATTGACGACTACTTCAAGGTGCTGGTGCTGGTGAGCTTCGTACTCGGGGCTGTGACCGGGGTGGCGATGTGGTTCACGAGCATTCAGGTCAGCCCCCGCACGATCGGGGTCATGGTGCGGGAGTTCCATTGGGTGTGGGGCACCGAGTGGACCTTCTTCTGCCTGGAGGTCGTGGCTGGCTACCTCTTTTACCGCTACGGGCCGCGGCTGGCCGATCCGGCCCGGCTGCGGCTGTTGGTCCTCTACGCCTTTGGCTCTTGGATGAGCCTCTTCTGGATCAACGGCATCCTCTCCTGGCAGCTGACCCCGGGCAGCTGGATCGAGTCGCGGGAGGTCTGGGAGGGCTTCTTCAATCCCGGCTTCCTGCCCTCGCTCCTGTTCCGCACGATCTGTGCCGCCGCGATTGCCTCGCTTGCCGCCTGCGTGCTGATCAACGTCGTGCCGGGCTTCACGCGGAGCGAGCGAGAGAGCCTGGTGGCGATCTGCGGTCGGCCGCTGGTCTTGATGCTCGGCATGCCGCTGGTGGGGGCCTGGTACTTCGGCTCGATGCCCGCCGACAGCCGGGGGTGGGCCACCGGCGGCAGTGTGCCGATGACGATGTTTCTCACGATGGCCGTCGGCTCCTCAATGCTGATCGGCCTGTACGCGGTGTTCGGCATCCTCAGGCAGCGGCTCTACGTCAACGGGGCGACCGCGGGGCTCTTGCTCTCACTGGCCTTCGTGGCCACCGCGGGAGGGGAGTTTGTCCGCGAGGGGGTTCGCAAGCCCTTCACGATCCGCGAATACCTCTACTCCAACTCGGTGGCCCGCGACGGGATCGCCGAACTCCGTGAGCGTGGCGTGACCGCCGACGATCCCTATCCACTCCGGGACGAGGCCGCCTATCCCAGCGAGCAGCTCGTCCTGGGCGGCAAAGTGTTCCGGGCCCAGTGCTCGGTCTGCCACACCCTCGGCGGTGTCAACTCGGTCATCGAGCTGACCGGCACCTGGTCGCTCGAACAGAAGCGGCTCAACATCGCCCAGTTGCAGAGGACCAAGCCCTTCATGCCCCCCTTTGCCGGCACGCCCGAGGAGCTCGAGGCCCTCGTACAGCTGATTGGCTGGATCGATGCGGGCCGGCCGGCCGCCTGGGAGGAATCCCATGATCCCCTGGTGCTCGCCGAAATCCGCCGCTGGATCGACGCGGCGGGCACCAAGCCGGGCCGGGCTTCGCTCGCAGCGCTGCCAGGTGGGGAGCCCCCGCGATGACGGCGGCCTTCCCGTTCGGCTTTCCACCGTCGACGGCTTTCTATCTCGTGCTCCTGGTGGCCACCCTGCTGGTGCACATGGTGTTCATGCACTACGTGCTCGCCGGCTCGGCCTACCTTGCCGTGGGCCGGCTGGCCGGCCGCAGCCGCTGCGAGCGGTTCGGCTGGCAGCGGGTGCTCGTCGACCGGCTCCCCTTCGCCACCGGTCTGGCGATCACGGCGGGAGGGGCCCCGCTGCTGTTCATGCAGATTCTCTACCAGCGGGAATTTTACACCGCCAATCTGCTGCTTTCTCATCGATGGATGGCGATCCTGCCGGTCTTGATCGTGGCCTTCTACCTGCTCTACCTGCAGAAGTCGGCCTGGATCGCACGTCGGGCGTGGGGCTGGCGGATCGCCGTGGCCGCCGCGTCATTTCTGGGATTCGCTTTCATCGCCTGGAGCTGGACTGAAAACCATCTCCTCTCGCTCGACGAAGCTGCCTGGGGGCCGCTCTACGGCTCCGGCGAACTCCGCTATTCGACCCCGGGCCTGCTCCCGCGGCTGGCTGGCTGGTTTCTGGCGGCCTTCCCCACGCTGGCGATCGAACTCTACTGGCAAGGCCGGCTGCTGGGCGTGCCGCTGGATCGCCCGCCTGCGGCTGAGGATATCGTGGCCGGGCTCTCGCCGCTGCGGCGGCTGGCCCTCACGGCCCTGGCGGGCCTGGCCGGGTTTGTGATTGCCGCCGCGTGGTACTGGCCGACCCTCGGGCCCGCCCCTCGCTCGGCGGTCGTCGGTCCGCTGGGGCTTCCCTGGGGGCTGGCGGCCGCGGCGGGCCTGGCCGTGCAGGCGTGCTGCTGGCTTGCAGCTGCGGTTCGCGACCGGATGCCGACGGCTCTGGCAGTCCTCGCGACGGCCGGCTGGTTGATCGGGCTTGCGGGGCTGATCGTGCTTCGCGAGGCGATCCGGCTGGCCACGGTCGATCTTGACGTCCTTGCCGAGGCCCATGCGGAGGCGGCGGGCATCGGCGGCCTGCCGGTGTTTCTCCTCTTCGCGGGCCTCAACGCCGCGGCGATCGTGTGGTGCATCCGCACTGTCAGAACAGCCCAGGAGCCTGGAGCCAATAGCTCGTAGCCCGGTGCGGCTCGCGTAGCCCGGTGCGGCTCGCGTAGCCCGGTGCGGCTCGCGTAGCCCGGTGCTGCTCGCACCGGGAGCCGGTTGCAGCGCAAC
>CAZRKH010000131.1:0-35472 GCA_964600785.1 uncultured Chitinophagaceae bacterium | reverse complement strand
GCGGGCCGGGCGCCGGCCGGGCGGGGGGGGGGGGGGGGGGGGGCGGGCTGCGGGGGCCCCGGTGGGCCCTCGAAGTCGGACGGCCGCAGGCGGATCCCTTCCGGCTGCAAAAAGACGCCGTCAACCGCGCACTCGATGTAGAGCGGGCGACGGTGGGTGCCGTTGCTGCCCTGGTAGGGCACCACCGCATAGGCCGGAGGCCGCTCGGCCGCCCGAGCCTCGGCCGCCTCCAGTTCGCCGCGGGCTTCGGCGAGCCGCTGCTGGAGTTGGGCGATTTTTTCCTCGTGATCGACGTCGGGCTGCCCGCCGGCATGCAGGGCTTCGATCTCCCGCTCGACCTTCTCGAACTCGTCGGCGAGGTCACGGGCATTGTCCTCGATGGTCGCCAGCTGGATTCGAGACTTGCCAAGCTCCTCGAGCGTGCGGGCCTTCATTCCCTCGAGCTGATCGAGCCGCCAGCGGAGCGATTCCGCCTCCAGCTGCAGGTCCGCCGCCGCCTGCACCGCCGCCGCCTCGCGGCCCTCCTGAGCCGAGCGGCTGAAGAGCACGAGCAACACCAACAACGCCCCCATCGTGCACAGCAGCACGGCGAGAAACGGGAACAGCGAAATCCCCGGCGCGGCGGCGGCCCGTGCGCGGCTCATGCGGCCCTTCCGCTGGAGGTGCCGGTGGAGGCGGCGTCGGTGCCGCGGAGTTCGACCCGGGCCGGCGGGGCGGACGTGCGGGCGGCAAGCAGCTGCACGGCCGCCGAAAGGGTGGCGAGGGTCTCCTCGAAGCGACCGGCCGAGTTGAGCGTGTCGAGATTCCGCTCCAGCGATCGCTCCAGGCTGGCCAGATCGCGGGTCGCCTCGACCACCCGACCGAGCACTTCGCCCTGTTCGAGGAGCATCTGCTGCTGGCGTTGCAGCCGGGCCACCGCGTCGTCGAACCGCTCCAACGCCCCGGCCATCGACGCACTCGCGGCTTCCCAGCGGCCCTCGCGGCCCTCGCCCAGATCACGGCTGGCCTCCAGGAGCCGGGCCGTCCAGGCAGCCAGGGCCGTGTCGACGCCGGAAGTGAGGGTCTCGGAAAACCGCGTGCCGGCATCGCCGGCGGCCTCGAGGAGCCGACCGGTGGCGGCCGTCTCGAGCCGTTTCCAGGCCTCTTCCTGGGCCTCGAGCAGCCGCGTCGAGGAGTCGGCGACCGCCTCGCCGAGGCGGGCCACCGCTAAGGCTACACCGTTGTCATCATCGATCGACTGAAAGCGGCCCGCAAGCGACTGCCAGGTCGCCTCGTCGATCTCCTGCAACAGCGACTGCTCCTGCCGGTCGACGACAAAGTGCGTGAACATCAGCACCATCGACAGCCCGAGGGCCGTGGCCGTCGTGTCGAAGGCGGTACCCAGACCGGCGACGACGTCGGTGATGTTCTCCATTTCGGTGGGCGAGAGATTGGCGATCGCCACCGTGATGCCGATCACGGTGCCGAGAAAACCCATGATCGGAATCGCCCAGATCACGAATCGCACGAGTCCGTGCCGCTGGGCCGCCCGGGCCGCGTCGAGGTCGGCCAGGTATTTCAGGTGATCCTCGAGTTCGTCAGCGGTGCCGGTCCGCCGCACGAAATCGAGTGCCGCCCGCAGCCGCATGGTGAGCTGGCTTTCGGCCGCAGCGTCTTCGTCGAGCATCTCGACGAGTTGCTCGGCATCCTCCGGAGGCTGCCCGCCGTCGGGGATCTCTCCGAGAACATCGGGGTCGAGTCGATTGTGTTGCGCGAAAATGTCGGCAAGCTTGATGACCAGCGCCGAGATGCCGATGCAAAACATCACCACCTCGATGTATTCAACCCAGTGTCCCGCGAGATAGCGGACCATCAGCGGGTTGGTCACCACGCCGGCGTGGATCAGCGAGAAGAACCCGAAGGCCGCCGCTGAGCCCCAGAGGATCGGCGAGCGGATCACGAGGGCTGCCAGGGCGTTGAGCTTCGACACGTGCGGCTACCTCCGGAGTATGGGCGTGTGCGGCCGCGAATCCGGGCGGCCCGACACTCTCCTCCATCGTCAGACCTCGCCCAGCCGATTGAATCGAAACGACCCATTCGGCGAAACACCAACTCCCAGGCGTTTCCCGGCGCGATTCGCCCGCCGACCAAAGAAGGAGCAGGGCCGAGGGAGCGGGGGCCGTTCAGCGAGACTGGGGGGCGGCGGGGGGCCGGGCAGCCCGGGCCGCTTCGGCTGCGGCCGGTGCGTCGGCCGGCATCGAGGCAGGTACCGAGACAGGTATCGAGGCGGGTATCGAGGCGGGTTTGTGTCCGGCGGCGTAGTCGGTGGGGTCGGGCACGCCAGCCTCCAGAAAGGCCCGCCGCCGCTCGCCACACTTGTTGCAGCGGCCGCAGTGACGCCCTGTCTCGCGGCCTGCTTGCGGCCGCAGGCAGGAGAAGGAGGCCGCCAGGGCCTGCCGGCTCGCCCGCCGCACGAGATCGGCCTTGCCGAGCCGACCAAGCGGCGCGACCAGTTCCACTTCGCCTCCGACCGCCAGCGAGAGAGCCTCGGAAAACTGTCGGCGAAACGGTTCGGAGGCGTCGTCGAAGGGATTGCCCGCAAGGGTGCCCACGGCGAGCCTGCGGATGCCGTGCAGCCGGCACCAGATCAGCGGTTTGATCGCCAAAAGCGGATTGCGGCCGGGAAGATAGACCGCGTCGTCGGCCGTCGTGTCATCGGGCGTGCCTCGGCCATCAAGGCTCCAGTGATGGCCATAGAGGTCGGCGGTCGGCATGCTCAGCTGAATGAGTTCACCGAGCCCGCGAAACCCCGGCAGCCGACGCATCCGCGCGAGCGTGCGTCGTTCGGCGGCCTCCCAGAACGCCCCGCAGCCGACGTGGATCGGCACGACCGGCCCCTGGCGGAGGGCCTCTTCGAGCAGGACCGCGCTGTCGAGCCCTCCGCTGGCAAGGACCGCAAGTTGCTCACCGTCGGCCAGGCCGCCGCGGATTTCGAGTGCTTCAGGCACAGGGGGCATGGTGTACTTCGGGGTTCGCCTGGGTTGCAAAACGGGCTTACGTCCGTGGCTCGCTCCAGACACGACTTGTGCAATTGATGCTGCAGATCGTAGCGTTTGTGGGATCGATCTGGCTTTCCCGGGTGAAAGGAATTGGCCGTGACGGGCAGGCAAGGCAATCGCCATGGCGACGGCGTTCGCGGGCCCGCCGGGGAGCCTCTGCGGCGGTGGCTGCCGCTGGCAGCAGGGGTCGCGGTGGCTGTGGCAGGGATCTACTCGGCCACCGCCGGCGGGGGGAACGCCAGCAGTGACACGACCGGGCCGCTCTGGATTTCGAGTTGGCCCGCCGCCGGTGACCGCCAGATACTCGTCGTGATCGACCCGGCGAGCCGGCAGGCCGCGGTGTATCAGGTTGACTCAGCAACCGGCGGACTGAGCCTCAAGAGCACCCGCGACCTGACCTGGGATCTGCTGGTGGACGACTTCAACGCCGAGCCGCCGACGCCTGAGTCACTGCGAAAAATGCTTGAAACGACGCCCAAGACCCAGGCGGCCCCCCGCTAGCAGACTGTGAAAAAGCGGCCCAACCCCATGCCTGGCGTGCCGCGGGCTGCGGAGACTTTACAATCGGCAGATTCACCCGGGACAGCCGGGCCGCCGCATGCATAAAATACGAGTGGTGGGCGGACGATACCTCCTCTGGAACTCCGCTCTTTCTCGCTGGCGGTCGGCTCACCTCAGCGAGCCGCACGAGCGAGCCGCACGAACGAGCAGGCAACGACAGCATGGCTGGCAAATTCCTCACGGTCGACGAGGCGGCAGAGACGCTCGGCGTGTCGGTGGAGGAGGTGCAGCGGCTCGTCGACCGCAAAAAGCTCTATCCGATCCGCGACGGCGCGGCGCTGAAGTTTCGCTCTGATGAAATTGAGCGGCACAAGGCTTCCGGCGGCGAAAGCTCGATCGGCGGCGACCTCGACCTCGACCTCGGCGATCCGATCGAGATGGCCGAGTCGATCTTCGCCTCCGACATCAACGCGGAGCCTGAGACACCCGGGTCTCGTTCCCAGCCCTCCGAGACCCTCGTTCGCGGTGACGCCGCTGTGCCCCCCGCCCAGGGCTCGGCTCTCTCGATGCCGTCGCTCGGCGAGGGGCAGAGGGATGACGAGGAGGGCAAGACCGGCCCGGGCGGCAGCCCCTCGGTGCTTGCCGGCGACGGCCTCGAACTCGACTCGATCCTCGGCATCAGCGGGGCCGACCTCGATCTTCCCGACGACGCCCCGGAGCCGAAAGTCCCGCCGACGGAGGATGCCACCGTCTCGCTCGATCTTGATGATGTGGGCATCAAGCCGCCCGCCCTCTCTGACAAGGAGGGACTCTCGATCTCGGGAGCGAGCGGTCTTTCGCTCGAGGGCGACGGCCTCGAAATCTCCGGCCTCCAGCTCTCCGAAGTCGGCGACGACGCGACGGCCGCGGCGACCGGCATCGGCGGCGGTGCCGGCGACGACGACCTCGTGCTCTCGGAAGTTGAGATGTCCGGCGCGGAGCTGTCGGGCGTCGAACTCACCGACGACATCGGCGACGATGCCGGCAGCGAGAGCATCGACCTCGGCCCGATCGGCGATGGAGGTGACCTCGACGACGAGGCGAAGACGATGCTCGGCGACGACTTCGACCTCGGCACCGTCGGCAGCGAAGACGAGAGCGCCTCGCAGGTGATCGACATCGCCTCGGAATCGGGTGACTCCAGCTTCCTCGGGGCCACGATGGCCGGTGGCGACTCGAGCTTCAATGATGACAGCGACCTCGGACGCAGCTCCGACTTCCGCGACTTCGAAACGGTGGCCGCGTCGCCCGAAATGGGGTTCTCGGCGCTGCAGATCAGCGGGCTCGTCTGCTGTGCCCTGCTGATGCTTCTGGGGGGGTTTATCGCCTACGACCTCGTCCGCGCGATCGGCAGCAGCGACTCTTTCGCCAACCCGGTCGTCAGCCCGATCCTCGACGCCCTTTCGCAGACCTTCGGCTGGCGGTAACCCGCTGGGACGTAAGGGCCGCGGGCCGCGCCGCCCCTCGCCGGCCGCACGTGCGGTCTATACTGGCGGATAGACTGCACACCCCAGGGATATTGCCGATGGCCCGCCGGCTCGTATTGCCCGACCAATCCTGGCCCGTTCGGCTCGTGCTGGGAACGTACGAGTTTCTCGCCTCGCTTCGCTTCGCCGTGGTGCTGATCGCGGTCTTGGCGATCGTGCTGGGCCTGGGCACCTTCGTGGAGAGCGGCTACGGCACCGAGGCGGTAAAATTTGCGGTCTGGAACACTTGGTGGTTCACGCTGCTCAATGCCCTGTTGGCGGTGAGCATCTTTACCGCGGCGGCGATCCGCTTCCCCTGGAAGCGGCACCAGACCGGTTTTGTGATCACCCACATCGGGCTGCTGGTGCTGCTGGCCGGCTGTCTGGTTTCTCAGAGGGGCGGGATCGATGCCCAGATCCCGCTGCTCGAGGGTGATCGCGGCCGGAAGGCCTACGAAGACTCACATTCATTCCATCTGCGGATCACTCCGCCGGGTGACGACGCCCCCGCGGCGGCGACGATCGGCCCGATTCGCTTTCGATCCGGCCCGTTCAACTGGAACGAATACACCCGGCTTGTCGGCGGGGGCGATGGTGCGGCGGCCGGCTCGAAGTCGGACGGCGTGCCACGGCGATCGATCTTCCCCTGGAACTTCGCGCCGCGGGACGAGGGGCTGCTCTTCGACCAGGATGGCATCCGACTGGAGGTCCTCGATTTCTACGCCGATTCCACCGTCGTGCTCGCCCCGAGCGTGCGGCTGGAGATCGGTAGCAACGATTTTCAAGCCGGCGGCGGCGAGGGCCGCGGCATGTGGACCCCAGTGGAGCTGACCTACGATCCCAACCCGTTGGCCAGCAGGTCTCGCAGGCATCGCCAGCGGGTCGGCGGCGGCGAGGTCGTGTTTTGGAAGGTGCGTTCGAAGGCCGAGCGAGAGGCCTTCGTAAAGGGAATCCCCGATCCGCAACTCGGCTTCGGCGAGCAGGGCCAGCTCGTGCTGGTCGCCGACGGGGTGGTTGAACGAGTGCTTGTCGACGAGGCGATCGCGGCCGGGCCGAAGCAGATCGAGGGAACCGACGTCCGCTACGAATTGGTCGATTTCCAGCCCAAGCTCTCGGCGGTGCGGCTGCGGGTCGGCCGGGGCGAGAAGTCGCCCGGTGAGGAGATGGTGCTCGTCGCCGAGATGCCGGAGGTGAGCGTGCAGGCCCGCACAGCCGGCGTCTACGGCGGGCTGTGGATCGAGCCTGTGGTGGCCGACGCAGCGTCACGAATGCTCGGCGGATCCAAGAGCCGAATCGACATCATCCAGGGAGAACAACCCTCTGCAGGCGAGGCAAAAATCTATTACCGCTGCTGGCAGCCCCCGCGAATCACCGCCGGCGAACTGCCCACCGACGGCCGGGGCGTGCCGGCCTTCCGCATGCCGATGGCAAGTCTCGAGATGCGGGTCGAGCGATTCCTGCCCGCCCGTGATCTGCAACTGGTCACCCTGCCGATGCCATTCGACAAAAAGAAGCCCCCCTCGGCCAAGCGGCGGGCCGCCCGGGTGAGGCTCTCGGTTGACGGCACGAGCGAGACCTTCTGGGTCTCGGGGATGCCGATCCAGCCGATCGAGGAGCCGGCCGGAACCGCCGAGAAAAAGGTGGTGCGGGGGTCCCGGCGGCAGGTGGCGGTAACCCTCGAACCCGACGCGGTCGACATCGGCTTCGACGTGCAACTCGATAATTTCGAGCGACGGCTCGATCCGGGCACCAGCCAAGCTTCCCACTTCTCGAGCATCGTGGAATTTCTCGATGGCGGCGGCGAGCCGCTCGTCGACAGGCCGGTGACGATCACGATGAATGCCCCGGTCGATTTCTCCGACCCAGACAACGGCCGCTCCTACCGTCTCTTTCAGGAAAGCTTCATGGGGCCCTGGCTGCCGGGCGATCCGCTCTACGAGCAGTTCACCGCCGAACTGGCACAGCAGGGGGTTTCACCGCCGGAGCGGCTCGAGGCCTCGGTGCTGACGGTCAACTACGATCCCGGCCGCGGCATCAAGTATGCAGGCAGCCTGTTGATCGTGGCCGGGATCTTTACAATGTTCTACATGAAAGCGTATTTCTTCGGACCTCGTTCGCGGCAGAGTGCACATGGCGGCACGACGTCCAAACCGACGTCGGCCGTGGCCGCGTTGCTGGCAGCTGCCTGCCTGATTCCAGTGTCGGCGGTCGCGGCGGAGCCTGATGATCCGCTCGCCGCCTGGCGGGCGATCCCGGTGCTCGATGACGGTCGGCTGATGCCGCTGGACACCTTCGCCCGCCGGCGAGTCGAGACGATCACCAATTCCCAGCAGCCCCGGCTGGCCGGACCGGATAGCGAGGAACCCCGTCGCCGGGATGCCGCTGGCCTGCTGCTGGCATGGCTCGTCGATAGTGAGTCCTGGGAAGACGCTCCCATCCTGATCGCCGAGCACGAGGAAGTTCGCGGCATCCTCGGCCTGCCGATCTTCGAAGAGACCGCCGAGGGTCGCCGGCGTCTCAAATACGCCAGTCCTTCCGACGTTGACGCCTCGGCCTCGCTTCGCGACCGGCTGCTGGAGATTGACCGGCGACGCCGGCAGGCAGTCGCCGCGGGGGACGAGTTTCGTCTCGAGGGTGTCGATGCCAAGGTTGACCGCCTCTGGCGGGCCTATGTGACTTTCCGCCGGCTGACCTACTCGTCTGAGAGCCCGATGGGCCGCAGTCGGTTTGCGTCGCTGTTTGAACGGCTCGTCGATCGCTGGCGTCCGCTGCGAAGCCAACTCGAGGCGGCGGATGTCGATGCCGCCGGCATCCAGCAAGGTCTTCAGGCGATCCTTGACGGGATGGGCGAATCGACCCGCTTCCCGGTCGGTGCCGTGCTGCCGGCGGTGCTCGCGGTGCGGTCCCAGGCTGAACAGGTTGCCGCGAAGCTCGAGGACGAGGGGCTGCCCTCCCGCCTGGTCGCCGCGGCCCGTCGCTTTGCCGAGCGGGCCACCGTGCTCGGCGAGGCGGTCTTTGACGAGGGCGGGTCACCGGCGGTCGTGCCGGCCCTGCACCCCGGGGCCCTGGAGACCGAGCGGGACGCCGATGAAGACCTGCCTCCCTGGCTGGGGCTGCGGGTGGTGCTCGACGCGCCGGCAGAACTGCTTGCGGGCTATCCTGAAAATTTGCTGGCGGATGTCCGTGAAAGGTTCTCCGCGCTCGCCGGGACGGTCGGCAGCGAATCGTTCGATCCGGCGATTGCGAGCGATTTTGCCGCGGCCCTTCGTGCCCTTGGCGAGGCGATCGAGCCGGTCCGCCGGGAACTGCCGCTGGAACGACTCGACGCCGACCTGCTCGAGTGGACCGCCTATCCGCAGCCGGGCAGCACCGCCCGCGAGGTGGCCTACAACGAGCAGGACCCGTTTCTCTATTCGTGGGTGCTGAGCCTGCTCGCGATGGGGGCCTTCGCCGTGGCGGTCGGCCGGGTTCGCGGGGTGATGTTCTGGACGGGCGTGAGCCTTTTGCTTGGGGAATTGGTGTGGACCGCGATTGCGTTTGCTTCACGAGTCGCGATCACCGGCTGGGCACCGGTCACGAACATGTACGAGACGGTGATTTACGTTCCCTTTTTCCTCTCGCTGCTGGGGCTCTTTTTTCTCCTCGCGCCGATCTCCGCACGCGGGGCGGCCGCGGCGTGGCGGCTGACGGCCCTGCCGCCTCCGGCCGGGGCGGTGATCCCCGGGGAGGCGGGTGGCTCTTCAGCCGGCTGGATTCTGCTCGTGCCGCGACTGGCGATCTCCGCCGGGGTGCTCTGGCTGCTGGCGATGGCCCCCTACGCCGCCGGCGGCCACACGATCATCAATCTTCTGCCGCAGACCGACATCGACTCCTCGGTTCCATCGGCCAACAATCTCGTCGTTTGGCTGGTGGGTCTTTCGGTGCTCGTGCCGACGGTCTGGTATCTGCCGCGGCTGCTGATCTCGGCGGTGCTGTCGCCGGCGACGATCCCGCAGAGCTGGGCCGACGGGCAACTTGCCGCCCGTCTCGAAGAGGTCTACGCCCGGCGATCGTTCGGGCTGGTCGTGACGGCGGTGGCCTTCGCGGGGACCTTCATCGCCTGGTTTTTCCCGATTCCCGGCAAGCAGTTCAGCCCGCTGCAGCCGGTGCTCCGCGACAACTTTTGGCTCACGATCCACGTGCTGACGATCGTCTCGAGCTACGCTGCCGGGGCCCTGGCCTGGGGTCTCGGCTGTCTGTCGCTGGGCTATTACGCCTTCGGCCGCTATCGCGAAACGGCCTCCGGACGCAGGCCGCCCGAGGCGACCGTGGCGCTGGGGGGCTTCATTTACAAGGCGATGCAGGTCGCGGTGTTGCTGCTGGCCGCCGGCACGATCCTCGGGGGGCTGTGGGCCGATGTCTCGTGGGGACGCTTCTGGGGCTGGGATCCCAAGGAGGTCTGGGCCCTGGTCTCGCTGCTGGCCTACCTCGTGATCCTCCACGGCCGCTACGCCGGCTGGATCGACAACTTCGGCCTCGCCGCCGGCAGCGTACTGGGAGCGGCGGTGATCGGGATGTCGTGGTACGGCGTGAACTTCCTGCTCGGGGCCGGGCTGCATTCCTACGGCTTCGGCCAGGGGGGGCAGACCGAGTTCTTCGCCTTCCTCGCGGCCAACCTGCTGCTGCTGGCGGTCGCCGGCTGGCGGTATCGCCTCGCCGCACGCGGGGCGGCTGCCGCCTGAACCCGCGGTCCCTCGAGGCGGCGGCCCGGGCTCCAGCCATCGCCATTGGCTCGCGAGAGCCAGATCCCCGCGGCATTCATCCGCACCCGGATCGCCGGACCGTCGCCGGTGGTGGCAACGACCGCCGGACTCCTGCCGCCGGTGGCTTCATAGCTGCGGCGGACCTCCTCCCACCCGCCGCGGACGACGCCACTGACGAGCACCAGCCGCGGCCGGACCGCCTCGGCCAGCCGCGGCGGCAGCGAGGTGCGACTGCCGTGATGAGGGGCCAGCATCACGTCGCAGGCGGGAACACCCTCGGCAAGCAGTGAGTCGACCGCAGCCCCCTCGATGTCGCCGGGAAGCAGCACCCGGCGGGTCGCCGACTCCACGGCGAGCACGAGGCTTGTCTGGTTGTCATCGGCCTCCGGATCGATCGCCGGCGGCGGATGCAGCACCCTGGCGATGCAGTCGGGGCCGAAGCGGAGGGTCTCACCGGCGGTCACCACCTTCAGCGGGATCCCGCGGCGACGGACATCGGCGAGCAGGCTGCGGGCTTCGTCGGCGGGGCTTGCGAGAAAGGCCGGCGTGACGACCAGCCGACCCAGGGAAAATCGAACGAGCAGCTCCTCGACGGCATTGAAGTGGTCGGCGTCGGCATGGGAGAGCAGCAGGGTGTCGATGTGGCGGCAGCCGTCGCTCCAAAGCACCGCCGCCAGGGCCCGCCGGGCCGCCGCAGGGGCTCCCAGGCGGCCGGCGTCGTAGACGATGTAGCGGCCCGCCGGCGTACGCAGCACGATACCGCTGCCATGCTGGAGCGACGCGACGGTCAGCTCGCAGCCGGCCCGCGGCCAGGCCGACGCGATGGCCACGGCGATTCCGCCCACGATGCACCAGCCCCCCGCCACCGCCAGCCAGCCGGCCGGCTGCCTCGAGACCCACCAGGGGGCCGCGAGCAGACAGGCCAGCAGCAGATACCATCCGGCCACCCACCATCCCGGCGGCCCGGCCACCCAGAAATGCCCGCCGGGGAGGGCCGCCGCGGTCTCCACGATGCGGTCAATCAGCGCGAGCACGCCGCCGCAGCCGGCCGCGGCGATCCCCGCCAGGGCAGGAGAGACACACGCCATCACCAGGCAGCCGAAGCCACAGACCATCGCCGCGGCAAGCAGCGGGGCCACCACCGGGCTGAACAGGATCGCGACGGGCGTCACCACGTGGTGGTGCATCGCCACCAGCGGCGCCGTCACGGCCCAGACTGCCGCCCCCGCGGCCACCGTCAGGGCCAGTCCACGTGCCAGGCGACGCAGCCACCGCTCCAGCGGAGACCGGCTCCGCTCCACGAGTCGCCGGATCGGGTCGACCGGCCCGGCCGCGGCCGACGAAAGCAAAACGAGCACGGCGGTAGCCAGAAACGAGAGCTGGGTTCCCATGCGAAACAGCGACTGCGGATCCCAGGCGAGGACCGCGACCGCGACCACCGCAAGGGTATTGAGGCCCAGCGGCCGCCGGCCGCTCGCCGCGGCGAGACAGGCCAGCCAGACCACCAGCGTGGCCCGCACCACCGGCACTTCGGCACGCACCAGGAGCATGTAAAGCCCCGTCACGGCCGCGACTGCGGCCAGTGATGCTCCCCGCCCCACCGCCAGCAGCCGCAGCAGCCAGAACACGATCCCCGCCAGGATGCCGACGTGCAGACCCGAAATCGAAAGGATGTGGATCGTGCCGGTGAGGAGAAAGCGGTCGGTCTGCTCGCGGGGCAGCCACTCGCGGTTGCCCAACAGGATCGCCTCGGCAAGCGGCCGCGCGTCCCTCGGGATGTAAGCCTCGAGCACCGCGGCCCCCCCGCGGCGAAGCCGCTCGATCCAGCGGCCGGGAGACCACATCGGCGGCTCCTCGATAACCTCGAGACAGTCGGCAAAACGGCAGCGGATCACCGACAGGCAGCGGAGGTTCCTCGCCCGCTCTCGGATGTCGAACTCGCCCGGATTGCCCGCTGACGCAGGCCGCAGACCACGCCCGAAGATCCGCAGCCTGCTTCCCAGCTCCACCTGTGGCGGCGACCCGTCGACCATCACCGCGGCCCGGCCGGCCGCCCGCTGCCAGGTCGTCCCGACCCGCACGCGGCGAATCGCCACGGTCAGTTCATGGGCCGGTCGGATCGGCTCGTCGGTGATCGGGTCGCGGCGGATGTTCCGCAAGGATCGCGGGGCCTCGAGCACCTCGGCCTCGACCGCCACCGGCTGCGGGTCGGTGGAGAGCCGCCAGGCAAGGTCGTCGACATCGAAGCGATCATGACGGATGCCTCCCCAGGCAGCAGCCGTGAAGGCGACCGCGGCGGCAACCAACCAGCCGGCCGCGGGCCGCGAGGCCGACCAGGCCCACCACCATGCCGCGAGCATCACCGCCGCGGCCACCACCGCGAGCGGCGGAGTCAGCCAGGGCACCGCGGCCGCCGCGGCGATGCCCGCCGCCATCGAGCCGGCCACCGGCAGCATCGGCAGGCTGACACTCTCCAGGTTCGATCGCCCGCCGCGGACGCCGCGGCCCGAGCCACGGCCGACACCGCGAAAGAAGCTCAGCAGAAGTTTGGCTGCGTCCGGGCGGGGCATGGGAGAGCGGTCCGACGAGTCCCTCGGGAGAGCCCCCCACCTTACACGACTCGCCCCCCCGCAGAACTCCCGGGAGCGTCTGCTTCGTCGGCCCGGCGGGCCTGCACGACACGGGGTCGGCCGGCGAGGTCGGCAAGCGTGGGCCCGGCGACGAGCGAGTCACTCGCGGCGACCACCGCCGAAGACGCTTCCGGCGGGCCGATCTCCACAAGCAGCCAGCCCCCCGGCGCGAGGCGGGCGGCCGCCGTCGCCACGAGCGACTGCAGCACCTCCACCCCGGTCGGCCCGGCAACCAACGCCGAGCGAGGCTCGTGCTCGCGAACGTCGCGGGGCAGGGCCTCGAACTCGTCCTCCCGCACGTAGGGCGGATTGCTGACGATCAGATCGAACGTTTCACCGGCCGGCACCGCCTCGAGCAGATCGCCGCAGAGGCAGCGGACGCGGTCGGCCACGCCGAGGGCCGCGGCGTTTTCGCCGGCGAGTGCCACGGCGGCTGGATCGATGTCGGTCGCGGTGACCGCCGCCCGGGGAAGCTGGCTGGCAATCGCCACCGCGATCGCACCGCTGCCGGTGCCGACGTCGAGGATGCGGGGGGCCTCGAGATCACGGGCGAGGTCGAGGGCCCGCACCACGAGCAGCTCGCTCTCCGGCCGTGGCACGAGGACCGCGGGTGTCACCCGCAACGGCAGCGAAAAAAACTCCCGCGAGCCGGTCAGATAGGCCACCGGCTCGCCCGCCGAACGCCGGCGGACGAGGTCGCGGAACACCCCGCGAACCGCCTCGTCGACCGGTTCGTCGAAGCGGGTGTAGAGCTGGATGCGGCTGCAACCGGCGGCCTTCGCCAGGAGCACCTCCGCGTCGAGCCGCGGCGATTCGACGCCCTTCGATCCCAGCCAGCCCGCCGTCCACTCCAAGAGCCGCTTGACGGTCCAGACCTCGTCGTCGCCCCGCTGGTTCTCTTGCATGCTCTCGCTCATCGCCGGTTTCAGGCGGGGCTCTCCATCGCCTTCCGCTTGAGGTCCCGCTCGTGATCGGCGAGGGCATCGAGCACCAGGCCCAGCCGGCCGGCGAGCACCTGGTCGAGCGTGAAGCTCTGATTGATGCGGTGGTCGGTGACGCGGTTCTGCGGAAAGTTGTAGGTGCGGATTCGCTGGCTGCGGTCTCCGGAGCCGACGAGACTGCGACGGGCCGTGGCCCGCTTTTCGTGTTCGGCCTGCCGTCGCATTTCATAGAGCCTCGTCTTGAGCACCCGCAGCGCACGGGCGAGGTTCTTGTGCTGGCTTTTCTCGTCTTGGCACTGCACGACGATGCCGGTCTCGAGGTGCGTCAGCCGCACCGCCGAAGCGGTTTTGTTGACGTGCTGGCCACCCGGACCGCTGGCCCGGAAGAGGTCCTTGCGGTATTCGTCGGGCGAGATGGAAACCTCCACGTCCTCCGGCTCCGGCATCACGGCGACCGTGGCGGCGGAGGTGTGGATCCGGCCCTTCGTCTCGGTATCGGGCACCCGCTGCACCCGGTGGCCGCCGCTCTCGAACCGCAGCCGCCGGAAGACCTGCTCGCCGGAGACGCCCAGCACGAGTTCCTTGAATCCGCCGAGCTCCGTCGGGCTCGCGTCGAGCAGTTCGATCTCCCAGTTCTCCGTCGCGGCCTGCCTGCGGTACATCTCGAAGAGGTCGCGAACGAACAACGCCGCCTCGTCGCCGCCGGTGCCCGCCCGCAGCTCCATGATGCACCGCGTGCGGTCGGCATCCTCGTCGTCGCCGGCGGAATCGAGCAGCTCGTCCCAGACCGCATCCCGCCTGGCGGTGAGCTCGCCGAACTCGCTCTCGGCGATCGCCCGCAGCTCCTCGTCGTCGCCCTCGAGATACTCGCGATATTCTTCGATCTGCCGCTCCATCGCCCGCAGCTCGCGGTATCTCGCCGCCAGCCTTGCCAGCGTGCCGTGCTCGCGGGCGACCGCCGACATCCGCTGCGGATCGGCCTGCACCTCGGGGTCGGCGAGGTCCCGCTCGAGGGCCTCGAAGCGGATCAGTTTGGCGTCGAGTTCTTCGCGCATCGGGTGTGCCGGAGGGCCGCTGACGCATCGGCTCTACGGCCAGCCCTGCGGGCGATCGAGGCCTCAGGAGCCGGCCGTTTCCGCGGCGGCCTTCCCCTTCTTCTTTCGCAGGCTCGCATATCCGGCACCCGCGAACTTCGACTTGAACTTCTCAATCCGGCCGGCAGTATCGACAAACTTGAGCTTGCCGGTGAAGAAGGGATGACAGGCGTTGCAGATATCGACCTTCAGTTCGGGCACGGTGCTGCGGGTGGTGAAGGTGTTGCCGCAGCCGCACCGCACGGTGGTCTCGACGTAGTCGGGATGGATGCCGTCTTTCATGGATTCGCCGTCGCAGGTGGGGCGGGGGTCAGAAAGCCACGCAAAGCCGTCGGCCCGCTGAGTCCTCCGCGATGAATACCGCACTCTACACGCTGCCGGGTAGCCGGGCAACGGCTCACCTGTGGCCTGCCGCTGCCACCGTCTCAACGATCGGGCCGGCCGGCGGCCGCTGCGATAGTCTCCCGGCGAAGCCGCTCGGCCCTGATGCGGCTGCCATACCGCTGGGGCGACTCGTCGGCCTCCAGCAGGGCGATCGCCCGCTCCAGCCGGCCCTCGGCGGCATACGCGGTCGCCACGTTGACCCGGGCCGCGTCGGCCCAGCGGCCGTCGGGACGGGCATCGAGCGTCATCCGGTCGAGGAAGTCGATGGCCGCACCATACTCGCCCTCCTCAAGGGTCAGCAGGCCCAGCCAGTAGGTGGCGTCTTCCTTCATCCGCTCGATCACGATGCCGACCGCCTCTCGCCGGTCGGGCGGGGCTCCAGCGATGATTTCACGGATCCGGCGACGCCCCGGCCGGGCGGCGAGGTAGGCTCGCTTCGCACCCTGGGGGCCGGAGAGGTCTCCGCGAAACTCACGGACCCGCCCTGCGAAGAGCGGCCGGAAGTTGCCCGGTGCCTGCCGCCGCTTTTCGGGGTCGGAAAGTTCCACCGCCATCCCGGCCAGCTCGCCGGCAATCGCCCCGGCGACGGCGGCCATCCGCGAGCGTCGGGCCTCGAGCACCTCCCAGGGGAACCGCCACAGCAGGGCAGGGGGCGGGTCCCCGTCGAGGGCAAGCGGTTCACCGGCCCGTTCCACGAGTCTCGTGACATCGAGTGAGACCCGCATGGCGTTGGCTCCGGCAAGCTGCTGCTCAACCTGCCGCATCCGTCGCGAGAGGGTCTGCGGCGTGCCGGGCACCAGCAGCACCAGCCGTGTGAGGTCGTCGCTCCTGACGGGGTAGCGTCGGCCCGCGACGTCGAGTGCCGCGAGCACCGCGGGGTTTTCACGAG
Organism: uncultured Chitinophagaceae bacterium; assembly: GCA_964600785.1. GTDB lineage: Bacteria > Planctomycetota > Planctomycetia > Pirellulales > UBA1268 > M30B53. The sequence goes on along the minus strand of CAZRKH010000131.1, from coordinate 19,748 downwards.
CCTCCCGCAGGCTCGCCACTCCCTTGCCGTCGGCCGCCGGAATCGGAATCCCGTAGGCCGGCTCGAAGAGCCACGCCTCGCCACCGGAGATCACCGCGGGCACCCAGGCAACCACCGCCGAGGGCTTCGGCTCATCGCCCGCCGAGGCGTCGTAGGTCCCCAGCATCACCCCGTCGATCCCGGCATGCCGCAGCAGTTCGAGGAAGATCCAGGCCCGCTGCGGCGGGCTTGCCCGCCCGGAGAGCAGGATTTCACCCGGCAGAAACCAGCGGGATCCCGGGTTGCGATCGGTGGGCGTGGCCGGCGGGTCGGAGTCCGCGGCGAGCGAACGCACCGTCCAGGCAAAGAGACGCCGGGCGGTTTCGAGGTCGTCGATGGCGTCGCCGCGAATCCGATCGGCAAGATCGGCAAGCCACCGCTGGTCGCGGAGAAAGACGGGATCGTCCTCGGCGTTGAAGACCGACGCGGCGAGCGACCGCTCCGACACGAGCCCTGCAAGCGACGGAGGGAGCGTGTCGAGCAGCGGCGGCAGCGACCACTCCGGTTCGCCGATGCCGGCGTGGCTCCACTGGTTGAGCCGATCAAACACCTGGGCGTAGGCAGCCGGCTCCCGAAACTCGTCGAGCCTGCGGAGGACCGAGATCGCTCCGTCGAGCAGCTGGTGACGCACCTCTTCCGACACCACCGGCACCACCCGCACGCCGCGTTCTGCCGACGGTTGTGAGTCGCCACCGCCGCAGCCGCCCGACACCAAGCCGCACGCCAGGCTGATCAGCAGGGCCGCTTGGGAACGCCAGAGACTCATGACCCCTCCACCGCGGCAAGCCGGGCCTCGTGGATCCGCAGCACACGCCGCAGCATGTCGGCGAAACGGTCGAGTGGGACCATGTTTGCCGCGTCGCTCGGCGAGGAGTCGGGATCGGGGTGGGTCTCGAAAAAGAGCCCGTCGATCCCGACCGCTGCCGCCGCCCGGGCAAGCGGCTCGACGAGCGAGCGATCACCGCCGGTCAGGCCTCCGAGGCTCGCCGGACGCTGCACCGAATGGGTGGCATCGAAGACCACCGCGGCACCGAGCGACCGCATTGTGACGAGGGCCGTGAAATCGTTGACGAGCCGGCCGTAGCCGAAGAACGTGCCCCGCTCGCACAGCAGCACGTCACGGCAGCCGCCGGCGAGCAGCTTGGCAAGCACATGCCGCATGTCATCCGGGGCGAGAAACTGCCCCTTTTTCACATTCACCGCCCGACCGGTAGCCGCCGCAGCGAGCAGCAGGTCGGTCTGGCGGCAGAGAAAGGCGGGGATTTGCAGCAGGTCGCAGACCTCGCCGGCGGCCGTGGCCTGATCGGGGAGGTGGACGTCGGTGGTCACCGGCAGCCCGGTCGCGTTGCGAACCTTGTCCAGGATCGCCAGCCCCTCCTCCGCTCCGGGACCTCGAAAGGCGCCGCTGCTGGTGCGGTTGGCCTTGTCGAACGATGCCTTGAAGACCAGCTGGATCGGCAGTTGTGTCGCGATTTTCCCCAGGGCCTCGGCGATTTGCAGCGTGAGCGACTCCTCCTCGATCACGCATGGGCCGGCAATCACCAGCAACGGGTGGCCGGGCCCGCAGCGATGGTCGGCGATCACGGCCGGCAGTCGGGGTGTCACGTCGCAGGTGCTCCGGGGTGGCTCAATCCAGCCGCCATCCTATCCGTCCTCGCTCTCGCCGGAAAAAGCGATCGATGGCCACCCGCATCCGACTGCCGCATTTTGCGTCGAATTTTGCGACGGTTGTTGCATTCCGCTGCGGTCGATGACCGCCGATGGAGCTGTGTCCTGATTCATCTTCAAACCAAATTTCCCCGAAGTTCATGTCGATTCAGCCAACTTCCCGGCCGGCCCCCAAACTTTGGCACGGGAGGTGCATAAGGCAGTACGCGGCGACGGATTCCGACGCCGCCATAGACCCTACTCAAGGTGGGGCCTCCGACTTTTTCCGAGACTGCGGTCGCCTTGCCCCTGACCCGTGGTTTCATGGCAGGAACGCCCTGCCGAGTCAGAGGCCCCACTTTTTTCTTTTGGGCCTTCGCGTGGCCGGGGCCTTTTTCGCCGGTTTTTCGCGGCTCCGGGCCGAAGCCCCCGGGGAGACCCTTGACTGGCCACGACCGCGTGCGCTAGGGTTTTGGGTTCGTTGAGGCCGCCTCGAGCCATCCTCCTGCCGCTGACCGGTTGTTGCCGGAGAGTCCTGCGGTGAGACCGCCTGGGGTCGCCTGCGCCAGCGTAGCTTCAATTGGCAGAGCACCGCATTCGTAATGCGGGGGTTGTGGGTTCGATTCCCACCGCTGGCTTGCCTCTTGGAATCCACCCCGCCCCAGGAATCTCCCGACCCATGGCAGCGACCGTCACCATCGACGTTGAAGAACTGATCACCGGCACCGGCGCCTTCGGCCCGAATGAACTGCGGAGCCTCGTGGAAGCCCTCGGCGAAGACGCCGCGGCCCACCGTGGACTCAAGGCCGCCGTCCGCGAACTCGAAGGGGCCGAGGGTCTCAGCCCCGCCGCGTCGGTTCGCCTCGGCGTGGGGCAGTACCTGCTCGGCCGCTTCAACGAGGCCGCGACCACGCTCGATGCTGGCGATGGCAGCGCGATGGCAAGCTACTATCTCGGGCGGGCGGCCATGGCCAGCGGTGACCACGACCGGGCGATCACCGCGTTTCGCAGGGCGCGGGAATCGGGCTACGACGCCGCGACCTGCGATGCGGCTGCCGTGGAGTGCCTCCGCGAGGCCGGTCGGATCGAGGAGGCTCGTTCGGCCCTCGAGGCGATGGCGGAATCGGGCGAGCAATCGGCCGATTACTGGTGCCAGAAGGCAATCCTCGACGCGGCGACCGGCGGCGGGCCGGCGGAGGTGGGCGAATCGCTGGAAAAGGCGGTGGCCATCGATCCGGGCCATGCGGCGGCCAATTTTGAGCTCGGCGTGCTCAACGACCGACTCGGCAATGACGACGAGGCCAGGGAGTGCTACATGCTGTCGCTGAAGCGATATCCCGCCCGCGTGGGCTGCCTGATCAACCTCGGCCTTCTGCACGAAGACCGCGATGAGTTTCAGCAGGCCCAGCGTTGCTACAAGCGGATTCTCGACGCCTTCCCGGATCACCCCAGGGCGCGGTTGTTCTACAAGGACTCCTCGGCTTCGAGCGACCTGCAGTTCGACGAGCAGCAGCAACGCCAGCGGGATCAGCTCGCGCAGATCCTCGATCTACCGGTCACGGACTTCGAGCTGTCGGTTCGCAGTCGCAACTGCCTGCAGAAGATGGGAATCCACACGCTCGGCGACCTCGCCAGAACTTCCGAGCAGGAAATTCTCGAGAGCAAAAACTTCGGCGAGACGAGCCTGGTCGAGATCAAGGAGATGCTCACGTCGAAGGGGCTGCAGCTTGGGCAACTGGCACCGGAGCCCACGGCCGAGGAAATCCTCGCCGAGCCCCTCGAGCCCTCGGCTGACGAGCAGGAGATCTATTCCCTGCCGATCAGCGAGCTCAACCTCTCGGTGAGGGCGCGAAAATGCACCACGAAGCTGGGAATCGCCACGATCGGGGAGTTGGTGCGACGGACCGCCGAAGACCTCATGGAATGCAAGAATTTCGGGGTCACCAGCCTCAACGAGGTGCGTGAAAAACTGGCCGAGCAGGGGCTCAAGCTCCGCGGCGAGTGATGCAAGCCCACGCGACCTGACCCGGCGGGGCGGTGTCTGAAAATGTGGTGTATTTCCTGATACTTTTCTCGCAATAAACGGGAAAAATGCCCCTCATGGGGGGTGTTTTGCTTGTGTTTTGGCCCTGTTTTTGCTAGCATTTCATGTGTGACGCGGGCTCCGCCAGCGGCACCTGCCCCGCGGCCGCCGCGAGATCTCCGACGGAAGTCGTTGTCTTGCAACGCATTGCGGATTTTCGAGAGAACACCACGGATTTGTCATGACGACCGCAAGCCTTCGCGAAAAACCGGTCCGGGATCTCGCCCGCCTTGCCAAGCAGCACGGCGTGAGCGGGTGGCACTCAATGCGGAAGGATCAACTGATCCGGGCCCTTGTCAAAAAGGCAAAGTCCCGGAGTGCCGCCCCCGCGGCCACGCTGCGGCCCTCGGCGGTTGCCGGCAGCAAAACCGCGTCGCGACGGGGCCCGGGCACCACGAAACAGGCCGACCGCAAGGGACTCACCAAGGCCGAACGCGACGCGGTGGTCGCCCGCCGGCTGAGAGACGCACGCGAGAAACTCGCCAAGGCAAAGAATCTCTCCACCGGCCCGGAGTCGGGGAAACCGGGCCGCCGGCACCGTGATCGGGTGGTGCTGATGGTTCGCGGTCCCCACTGGCTGCACGCCTTCTGGGAGGTGACGCCACGGAGCATCGCCCGGGCGGAAGCGGCCCTTGGCCAGGAGTGGCACTCGGCCAAGCCGGTGCTGCGGATGCTCCAGATCGAGTCCGGCTCTCAGGCCTCGCCGGCTGAACGTCCGGTCCGCGACATCCCGATCCACGGGGGCGTCAAGAACTGGTTCATTGACATTCGCGACCGAATCACCTGCCGCGTCGAGATCGGCTACAAGACCTCTTCGGGGCGGTTCCATGCACTCGGCCGCAGCAACGTCGTCTCGACGCCGGCGGCGTCACAGGGCGACACCCTTGACGTCCATTGGGGTGAGATCGCCGACGACTGCGAGAAGATCTATGCGTTGAGCGGTGGTTTTTCCTCCGAAAACAACAGCACAGAACTGCAGGAGCTCTTCGAGGAACGGCTCAAGCGACGGCTCGGGCCGCCAGCCGCCCGCCGTGCCGGCCCTTCGTCGGAAGAAGAGGCGGTCGATCGCGAGGGCGATTTCCTCCTCCAGGTCGATGCGGAGATGGTCGTCTACGGTGTCGCCAAGCCGGGGGCGTACGTCACGCTGCAGGGCGAACCGGTGCGGGTGCAGGATGACGGCACCTTCCGGGTGCGTCTGGAGATGCCCGATCGCCGGCAGGTGCTCCCGATCGTTGCGAGCACCGCCGACGGCGTCGGGGAACAGACAATCGTGCTCGCCGTGGAGCGGAACACGAAGGTCATGGAGCCCTGCAACCGCGACGCAGGCGACCTCTGAGGCCCGGCTGCATGCCGGGGGGATGCTCCCGCCGGCTTTCGCCTATACTTCGTAGGTCGGGCTCCACTGTGGGGCTCGGGGCGATAAGTTTTCTGCCATGTTCGTGATGCCGTCGTTCAATGCCGGTGAGCTCTTACCGAGGCTCGTTGGGGGCCGATTCATGGTTCCGGCCGAGCGTACAGCCGCTGCGGACGCCACCCTTGCGGTGCGGCCGTGCGGATCACACTCCCCGGAGCACAAGGCACCCTCTTCTTCATTGAACGAGCTCTCCGCAGATCGCGACGCCACGGCATTGCGGTGGATGACTTATCGCCCCGGTCCCCCCCGCGATACCGACCTCGCCCGCCTGGAGGCCGCGCTCGACCGCCCCGGCGGCTGGCTGGTGGCCTTCTCCGGCGGCGTCGACAGCGGACTGGTGGCGGCGGTGGCCCATCGTCTTCATCCCAACGCTCTGGCGGTGACTGCCTCGAGCCCGAGCCTCTCCGCCCACGAACGCCGTGCCGCCGAAACGACGGCCGCCGAAATCGGGATTCGCCACCGCTTCGTGGAGACCCGTGAGTGGCAGCGGCCCGGTTATCGCGAGAACACGTCGCAGCGGTGCTGGCACTGCAAGCATGAGCTCTACACCACGCTCGGCCAGATCGCCTCGCACGAGGGGCTCGGCACGATCTGCAACGGCACCAACCTCGACGATCTCGGCGAGCACCGCCCGGGGCTGGAGGCGGCCCGCGAGGCGGGCGTGGTCAGCCCGTTGGTTGATGCCGGGCTCGACAAGGCTCGGGTGCGGCGGCTGGCCCGCCTTTTGGGCCTCTCGGTGAGTGACAAACCGGCCTCACCCTGCCTGGCAAGCAGGATCGCCTTCGGGCTCGAAGCGACTCCTGAGCGGCTCGCCCGCGTGGAACGTGCCGAGGCGGCCTTGCGGTCGCTGGGTCTTGACGACTTCCGCGTGCGGCACCACCAGGACGACCTGGCACGCGTCGAGGTGCCCGCCGCGGCAATTCCGCGGCTCGCAACCGAGGAGGTTCGCCGGCGGCTCACCGCAGAACTGCTCGCCGCGGGCTTCCGCTACGTCACACTCGATCTGGAAGGCCTCCGCTCGGGCAGCCTGCACGCGACGTCCGGGGGCCCGCTGGCGGTGATCGACCCGCCGGCGGCAGACGACGAGGCAGCCGACCGACGGCCGTGACCGCCGGCTCGATGGGGGTCGCGGCTGTCGGTGGCTACGAACTCGAGGAGACCCGCTACGGCAACTTCCCGCCGCTCGCCATCAGCGGCGGCAGCGGCAGGATGAGTGCCTTCGCCCGAGCCCAGCCCGGCCTGGCCACCACGCCGGTGGCCATCCATCTGGTGGAGTGGGGGAACGGCACACCTTTCCAGCTGAAACCCAGCTGAAACCCAGCTGAAACAGGGGAGCCCCTGAATCTTGTCGGCGAACTCAGCGATTTGCCCCGGCGGCCCACGCCAGGAAGCTCTGCTGAGGAGGAGCCCGATAGACCTCGCTGAATGCCGCGGTGAAATCGCCCGACTCGTCGAGGCGAGCGATGAAGCGGGGCAGGCTGCGGCCGCCGGGATCGAGGCGTGCGACGAAGGCTGCGGCGACCGCGGCCTTGGCCGGCGAAGGCTCGTCGGCAAAGAAACGTTCCTTCGAGCCGACCGCCGTCATCTGTTCGGCAAGGTTCCGCTGCTGCGATGCCCAGGCGGTGACCAGCGGCCCCGAGGCCACGACCCGGCCGGCGAGACTGCGTCCGGCACCCGAGGCAAACCACTGGGGCGACGCGCGAGCGAGCAACGACGCCGCGGCGACTTGCTCGGTGAGCCGGGCCCGCCGGTCGGCCGGGTCGTCGCCGGCATCGAGAACAACCGCCGCGTAGAGCACGTCACCCGACTTCGCGGCAAAACCCTCCAGCCCCCGCGGCCGCTCTTTGCCGACCACGTTTTGCCAGAAATTGGAAAGATCGTAGCCGTGGGCGAAGGCATAGATCACCAGGCCGCCCTTGGCCGGGGCCACGTCGTCTGCAAGCCCGAATGCCTCCCGCACGTCGGCGGCGGCAGCCGCGGCCGCCTCGGCCACCCGGGCGATTTCCGCCTCGCTGAGGTTGCCGACCACGAGGATGTCGCCACGCGACGCGGTACGGGGTTTTTCATCGACGATCCCACGGCTCCAGATTCCGGCCGCCTGCTCGAAGCGGAGTTCGCGGAGCTTCTCGTGGGACAGGTTCATCGAGCGGCCCTCCGCGGCGAGCGTGGCCAGCGGGGTCGAGCCGCTTGCCAGGTCGAGCCGAGCCCCCTCGTCGATCCATCGCTCGATGCGAGCGATCACCTCGTCGGGAAGCGGCGGACGACCGCGGGGCATCCGCTGGCCGTCGATGTCGACACCCTTGAGCTTTCGCACCAGCAGGCTGCCGGCACCCTCGCCCGGAACCACCGCCGCTCCACTCTCGCCCCCCCGCAGCATCGCATCGTGGCTGGCCAGGCTCAGGCCCGCCTCGGATTCACCGGCGGAATGGCAGCCGCCGCACTGCTCGATGAGCACGCCGGCGACGTCGGTGGAAAAGCGAACCTCGCCAGGCCGGATCTCCGGGGCGGCGGCGGCAGGGGGCGGACCGTCCTGACGCGGCACGACCCGGTCGAGCCGGGTCTGGGGATCGTCGCCATCGAATGCCGCCCCGCTGTTGATCCAGGCGGCGAGCATCGCCAATTCGGCCGGCTGCACCCGCCCGCCACCGCGGGGCATGTCGCCGGTGGCGATCACCTCCACCATCCGGCTGGCAGCCGCATCGCCCGGGTGCACCATCCCGCTTTTCATCAGTCTGTCGTAGCAGACCAGTGAAAAACCTCCCTTGGAGCCGGTGACGTGGCAGCCACCGCAGGATCGCGCGAGCATCGGCGCGATCTGGCGGGCGAAACTCACCACGGGGGCCGGTGGGGGCGATGGCCGCCCGGGCGGGGGCGATGGCCGCTCGGGCTGGCGGGCCTTGCTTCGCAAGGAAGCCCGCTGCCGCATGATGCGGCCCACGCTCGGCAGTTTCAGTTCGTCGACCGCCGAGATCCCCTCCAACTGCAGTTCGAGCTTGAGCCCCTCGCACCGCTCGAGGATCTCTCGAATCTCCGAACTGCCCGCCTGCGAATCGGCAAGCCCCTCGAGAGCCCCGACGGCCTCGGCAAGATGACCGGCCGCCTCGCTGGGCCGCCGACTCTCCACCGCCGCCCTGCAGGCATCAAGCTGCTCGGAAACGATCGCGACTGCGGCGTCACCCCCGGCGGCTTCGCCGGCCTGCCCCGCCGCGGCGGCGACGGCCAGCGCGATGCCCGCCACACCCAGCGTCGATGCCGCCGCAAGTCCCCGCCACCAGCGGCACCGCCGCCCGATGGCGCCGGCAGAGAAGGCGTCGGCTGTGATCGTCGTCATCGGTTTGTTTCCGTTTCGTCGGCTGGTTCCCGCCGTTGGGCATCGATCCCGAGCACCGCGACCGCCGCGGCGATCAGGGCCACCATCGCCACGCTGACCCACAGCCCGCCGAGCACGATCGCCACGCGGTTGCAGACCGCCGCGGCGAGCGGGTCGTCGACCGCCGCGAGCAGCCCCCCGATGCCGACCGTCACCGCCAGCAAGATCGGGATGCCGACCAGGCCCAGCAGGCAGCCGAAGAGCAGTTTTCGCAGATCGCGTCCCACGAGCACCGGCCTTCGGGCGGAACTGTTGTGTCGGGCTTTGTCGGGCCATCAACCGGCCAGCGGACTTTTTTCCGCCACGACCGAACGCCGGCCGCTTCGCTAAGATTGTCGGCACGGCCGTGTCACATGGTCAAGCAGGCACCGCCGCGTCCTCCGGCATGCCGCCGTCGGCCGCAGCATCGACATTCCAACTCCCGAAGCCCCACGGGGCCCGCAGGCAGGCCGATGCCACCCGCCATGTGCCAACTGTGCCAACTGTGCCAACCGTGCCGCCGTCGCCGCCGTCGCCGGCCTCGCCGTGCCGCGGCCCTGGAAGCCGGCAGACGGCCTCTGGCCCTGACGGGGCTGCTGGTGCTCGCCTCGGCCGCCCTGCCGTGGACGCTCCCTGCCGCCGACCGACTCGAACTCGACGACGGCCGCAGCCTGAGCGGAGATTTCCTGCCGCTGCCCGGGGTGGGGGCTGATCCGCTGGCGGTCCGCAACCCCGATCGCAGCACGCCAGTCGTGATGGTCGATGACGGGCTGACCCGCAGCTTCGTGCCCCGTCGCAGGGTCCGCACGATCGTGCCGTCGCCGCCGGGCGTTGCCGAGGAGCGGATCGAGGTTCCGCAGATGGTGGCCACCGCGGGACGCCAGATCACCGCGATCGGTGGCGTCCTCGAGACGACGCCGTTCGACGAGTGGGGCAGAAGGATTTTCAGCGTGGCCACCGCCTCGGGCCGGCTCGACATCGTTCAGGGTGTCACCGAGATCACGCCCCGCTACACCCGACTGGAAGGGGTGCAGACCGAGCGGCCGGTGCAGATGGACATGCGGATCGCCACCTCGTCGATTCCCCGTGACCAGCTCTCGGCGGTGCTCGACCACCTCCTCGATGAGGACAACCCCGACGCTCGCCTGCGGGTGGTGCGGCTCTACCTGCAGGCCGGCCGCTTCGCCGACGCCCGCGGTGAACTCGACGCGATCCTCGAGCGATTCCCCGACCTCGAGCACCTCGACGAAGAACAGGCGGGCTTGGCGAGGCTCGCCGCCCGCCACCTGCTCGACGAGATCACGCGGCGGGCGACCGCCGGCCAGCACCGCCTGGCGATGCGGCTGCTCGAGGAATTTCCGAGCGAAGGTGCCGACGGGGTGACCCTCGAAGAAGTCCGCGAGCGACGCGATCGGTACGCCGAGCAGATCCAACGTGGCCGCGACATCGTCGCCGATCTCGGCCGCCGGGCGAAATCGCTCGCTGACGGCGAGCAGAGGGCTGCCGCCGGCCGGTTCGTGGAGGAACTCACCGGCCGGCTGTCCTTTGCCACGCTCGGCCGACTGGCCACCTACGAGCGACTGGCGGGACGGCTGCCTGACGAGCGGGCAGTGGCGATGGCAATCAACGGCTGGCTGGCGGGAGCCTCCGCGGCTGATGACAACCTCAAAACCGCCCTTTCGGCGATGCGGGTTCGCGACGGGATCGGCGAGTTTCTCCGCAGTGATTCGATGCCCCGGCGGCGGGAGATCTTCGAACAGCTTTCCCGGGAAGAGGCCTTCGACGCCACGACCGTCGCGGGCATCGCCCGGCAGATGGCCCCACCCCTGGCGGCCCCGCAGCCGATCGGGCCTGGGCTGTACCGGATCGAGGCGGAGACCACGCCGGGGGAGGGGGCTGTCCGCTGCCTGGTGCAGCTGCCTCCGGAGTATGACCCGCTCGACCCTCGGCCGGCGATCGTCTCCCTGCACGCCTCCTGGTCGACCCCCCGCAACCAGATCGAATGGTGGGCGGGCCTGCCCGACGGCGACGGTCCTCCGGGCGGCCAGGCGATGCGGCATGGCTGCATCGTGATCGCCCCGGCCTGGGCCGAGCCGCACCAGCGGGCCTACGGCTTCACCGCCCGCGAACATGCCGCCGTGCTCGCGAGCCTGCGGGCTGCCTGCCGCCACTTCGCGATCGACACCGACCGCGTCTTTCTCTCCGGCCATTCTCTCGGTGGCGACGCCGCCTGGGACATCGCCCTGGCCCATCCCGACCTCTGGGCGGGACTGGTGGCGGTCGTGCCCACCGCGGCGAAATACGTCAACCACTACTGGACCAACGCCGAAAACCTGCCGCTCTACTTTGTCGGAGGTGAACTCGACGCCGGCCGCCTGCAGGCCAACGCGATGGATCTCGACCGCTACCTCCGCAGGGGCTTCGATGCAACCTACGTCGAATACCTCGGCCGCGGGCACGAGCATTTCTCCGACGAGATCCTGCGAATCTTCGCATGGATGGAACTGCGGCGGCGTCCGGCCCCACCCGACACGATTGACGTGGTCTCGATGCGGCCTTGGGACCGCTTCTTCTGGTGGCTCGAGGCCGACGGCCTGCCGAGAAGGACCATGCTCGAGCCGGCCCATTGGCCGCCGGACGGCAGCTTCCGGCCGCTCGCAATCCGCGGCCAACGGACAGCCGGCGACGCTTTCGTGATCCGCACCGGCAGCGAACGCACGACCGTCTGGCTGACACCCGATCTGGTCGACTTTCGCGACGAAATCACGGTTTCCATCGACGGAAGGCGGGTGTTCCGCGGCGTGCCGCGGCCCGACCTGTGGACGATGCTTGAAGACCTACGGCTGCGAGCCGACCGCCAGCACCCGTTTTGGTGCGGCATCGACAACGAAGGGCCGCTGAAACCGGGTCCGTAGTCGGCCGCGGTTGACCGCGAGCTCGGCAGCCGGCTCCAGCAGACTTGTTCGACAGTTTGCTAGCGGCCCACCGGTGCCACCGGGCGACGCGCCACCTCAGGCTCGCTGTCGGCCGGCGGCAGGGTGAAGCCGGTGATGTACCAGCCCTCGTCGATCGTCTCCATCACCACCCCGACAGTGCCGAGGTACCGCCGAATCTCCCCGAACTCCGGCAGCGAACTGCCGTCGATCTCCGGGGCCCGCACGGTCCCCTCCTCGCCGTCGCCGAGCAGGCCGTTGAGCACCTGGCCCATCACGCTTTTCGACTTCGGCATCGAGCCGTCGCGGACCAGATCGTAGGCGGAGCGAAGGGTCTTCTCGATGCGACCGAACGACCGCAGGGATTTCGCCCCCGGCACGAGGCGATTGATCTGGGCGGTCGCCCGCTGGTAGTCGGTGGCGGCGGTGAGAGACTCCGCGTCGCCGGAGGTGGACAGCACCCGCTCCAAGAAATCGCGGTGCGAGGCGATCATCAGGTAGCCCTTGGCCACCGTCACCGCGGAGTGCGGCAGCAGCCGTTCCTCCCGCTCGCGAAGCCGCGAACGACGACGGCGACGGGGATCGCCCTCGTCGTCCCGGTCGGCATGGTCGATCGACCCGCCTGGAGTCTCGATCTCGAGCTTGGGAATGTCGGCCGAGCGGTCGATCAGCTCCCAGATCTCCTGGCCGTTGAACTCCAGCCGCCGCATGTCGGGATCGGCCTTCATGCTTTTGGCGACCGTCGCCGCCACCCGGGCCTCGTCGGCAGCCTCGATCGCGATCAACAGCCGCTCGCTGTCGACGTCGACCGGAAGCATCGTGTCGCTGATCACGATCACGCCGCCGCCGAGGGCGGCGACCAGGTCGTTCTCGACGTCGATCTGCGGCCCGTCGGGGTCTTCCTTGAGACTCGCGATCACATCGTCAAACACGCCCTCCTCGCCGACCACGTCATCGACGAGGGTTTCAGCGGATGTAAAGGCGTTTTGCAGATCCCAGCGGAGGGCCACCCAGCCGGAGACATCCAGCGGCACCCAGGCCGGCGGGTCGATCGCCTCGACACCGGGAAACTGCAGCATCCTCGCGGCGAGGTCAAACCGCTCGCGCGTGCCCGGCTCGCGGCCTTCCAGCGGCGGGGCGTAGATGAAGGTGCCGTGCCGCATGTCGTGCACGCCGTCGGCAAAGTGGACCACGCCACCGATCGCCTGGATCGCGTCGAAGCCCTGGCGGGCCAGGATCTCGATGTAGTCGGGGCCCTTCCGCTTCTCCCGCGGCGGATAGGCCGCACGTGAGGCCGCGGCATACCGCAGCGGCTCCACGAACCACCGTAGCGGGGCGGCGTCTTCGGGCACGTCGCGGTCGCAGCGGCTGGCCACGGTGCTGAAGGCGGGCACGCTTGCCAGGCAGTCTTCGCGGCCCTCGGCGAGGCAGGAGAAGGTTTCCGCCACGATTCCCGCATGGTCGCCCACGACGATCGCCGAGGGCGTGGTGGCGATTGCCACGGCCCGCCGCACCGGCTCATCGAGCGATTCATCGAGCGGCAGGGCAAACACCGTGACCGCCGGCGCCTGCGGATCGACCGGCAGTTTCTTGGCGCCCCGCTCGATCATGCGGGTCGTGATTTTTTCGATCAGGGCCGCCGCTTCCTGTTCGCGGCCGGTGGTGTCGGCAAGCAGCACCGTCGCCGCGGTGCCCGCGGCGGGCTCCACGAGGGCCAGGGCGATCTCGCCGCCGGGAATCTTCTCGAGGTCCTCGAGCGTGAGCCCGAGTTTGCCGAGCCGGTTCTTGCCGGCGTCCCGCATCTGAGCCCGGAAACTCTCCACGAACGGCTGCATCGAGGGGTCATTGAGCAGCTGCCCGTAGCCGGTGGCGCGGAAGCTCTTCCGCAGGCTTGCCGGGTCGGCAATGCTCACCCAGCCGCGGGTCGTGGCAGGCAGCACCCGTTCGCTCGGGGCGAAGGCGGCGGCCGAGGCGGCTGCGGCCCAGGCGACGGTGGCCACGGCGATGCCTGCGGCCAACACGCCGCGCGGCCCGCGAGAGATGGTCCAGCCCGAAGCCGTCGGGTGGCGGTGGCAGATGTGTCCGTACACGCAAAGCTCCTTCAGCTTCAGCGGAAAAGCCCGACCGATGACTCCTTTATCGATCGCAACGGCCACCGCACTCGATCATGATTGTAGCGATCCGGAAATTTCTACCGCCTCGCCCTCACGCGGCTCTCGGATGATTCCGCGGGAGGGGGCAGTCTGCGAAGTCTGCGGAGTGTGCCACGGGCCCGCCGGGGGCTCAAGACCAATCCATCAGCGGATTTCGCCGGTTTCGCCCAAGGACTACCGAGCGGCCGGCCACGGCCGGCAACAGCCCGCGGCGGTGGCGGCGAGGCCGGCGACGGTGATCACGACCGCAGCGACGATGAGTTCGAGCCTGCGGATCCCGGGCTCGAAGAGCGACGCGACCGCCAACGGCCAGAGGAAAATCGCGGCACAGGACATCGCCCGCACCAACAGCCCCTCGCGGCTGCCCGGAGCCGTCTGGCGTGGCCCGCTCGCGGCGCCATCGGCGAGCAGCAGATGCGGCACGGCCAAAGCCGCCACCGCAACACCACCTGCCAGGCCATACCAGAGCACCCCCTCAGCCTCCGCGGCCGGCGGCGGCGAGAGCAGCCAGCCGGCCATCGCCAGCACCGCCCCGGCCATCACCGCCCGTGTCAGCCACCGTCGAAACGGGCTCTGGGCCGGCAGGATGCCACCAAAGAGCCCCTCGCGGCCGGCCCGAGCCAGCGTGTCGATCGACGAGGCGCGGGCTCCCGCCACGACCATCAGCAGCAGGCCAGCCAGACCGGTCAGCAGGCCGGCCGGAACCGAGAGAACAGTCACCAGCGACGCCGCCAGCCCGACCAGAAGCGTGGCTGAGACCGCATCGGCCGCGGAGAGCCCGGCGAGCTGTCCGCCCGCGATGCCGACCCCCGCGGCCACTGCGGCGATCACGACGGTCGTCACGGTCGCTTGCAGGCTGACGGCCTCCGGCTCGCCGCCTGCCCACGGTGCGGCCCGCCAGGCGACCCAGATCAGGCATCCGGCCAGTGGCCACGCGAGCCGGACTGCCGAAAGCGTCACAAAGCGACCCGCCTCGGCGGCCGGCAGCCGCCATGCCGAGCCCGCACCCCCAACCGCGACGAGCGAGCGGGGAACCTCGCCGGCGGCGACCGCCGCGGCAACGAACCCGCAGACCGCCGCCGGCACCGCGGCGGGAATCGACTCCGGCGAGCCGCTGCCCACAAGCGGCGTCGCGGCCGCCGCCGCGATCGCGGCCCCGGCCCAGGCGGCCGGCCGCCTGGCGTCGATCGCGAGACACAGCGGGATGAGGCCGATGAATCCCCTCCAGGCCGCCGCGATGCCCGGCCAACCCGGCATGCTAGGCACCCCCGGCGGAGGATCGCCGCCGCGGCCCGGCCTGCACCCGCAGCGGCAGACCGAGAATCCGCAGATAGCCTTCGGCGTCGGTCTGATCGTAGGAGCCGCCGCCCTCCATCGAGGCGATCGCCGCGTCGTCGAGGCTCTCGCTGCTCTCCCGGCTGGCCACGAGCATGTTGCCCTTGTACAGATTGAGCGTCACCTCACCGGAAACCGGCCGCTGGGCCTCGCGGATGAACGCCAGAAGCGCGTCCATCTTCGCCGAATACCAGAAGCCGTAGTAGACCGCCTCGGCAACGACCGGTGAGAGCGTGTCGCGCAGGTGGACGAGATCCCGGTCGAGCGTGATCTGCTCGACGAGCCGGTGGGCCTCGTAGAGCAGGGTCATCCCGGGAGCCTCGTAGACGCCCCGGCTCTTCATGCCCACCAGGCGGTTCTCCACGATGTCGGTGCGGCCGATGCCGTTGCGGCCGCCGATCGCGTTGAGTTCCATCACGAGCTGATGGGCCGGCAGCCGGCGGCCGTTGACGCTCACCGGCACCCCCGACTCAAAGCCGATCCGCACCGTCTCAATGGCGTCGGGGGCATCCTGCGGCGAGACGGTCATACCGAAATCGACCACCGCGAAGCCGTCGGTCGTGAGATCCTCCAGGCAGCCCGCCTCGTAGCTGGTGTGCAGGCAGTTTTCGTCGGAGGAATAGGGCTTGCTGCGGGTGGCCTTGACCGGAATTCGCTTGGCATCGCAGAAGTCGAGCATCTCGCTGCGACCGGGAAACCGTTCCCGAAACCCCGAGAGCCGCCAGGGGGCGAGCACCTTGATCGCCGGGTCGATCGCCTCCGAGGCCAGCTGGAAGCGGCACTGGTCGTTGCCCTTGCCGGTGGCCCCATGGGCGAAGACGGTGGCTCCCTCGCGATGGGCGATCTCCACGCAGACGCGGCTGATCAACGGTCGGGCGATCGAGGTGCCCAGCAGGTAGGTGCCCTCGTAGCGGGCCTGCCACTGCAGCACGGGGAAGGCGAAGCTGCCGCAGAGTTCCTCGCGGGCATCGACAATTTCCGCCTTGCTCGCCCCGCAGGAGGTGGCCTTGGCGAGGATCGCCTCGCGGTCCTCGCAGGGCTGGCCGAGGTCGACGTAGACGGCGATCACGTCGTAGCCCTCTTCGAGCAGCCAGCCGAGCAGCACCGAGGTGTCGAGTCCTCCCGAATAGGCCAGCACACACTTCTTCGTCATTGCACCTCCAGGGGGTCGTGGGCCGCCCGACTCCCGCTGCCCACACGGCAACGGGATCCCGTCAAGCTCCCTGTCAATCTATTCACAATTCTCACAAGCTCTCACACCTCGTGAACCAACGCCATGTTGTGGCCGTCGGTTCCGAACCCGGAACCGGCCACGAGCAGAATCCGGTCGCCCGGCCGCAGCCGGCCCTCCCGCAGCCCCCAGCTGCAGACATGATCAAGCAACGCGGCGGTGTCGCGGGAGGCGGCGCCGGCCAGCGGCGTGACGCCCCAGTAGAGGGCCATCTGCCGCAGCGTGGCGGGATGGTCGGACACACCGACAGTCGGCACCGCCCCGCGACGCTTGGAGCGGGCGATCGCGGTGAGACCCGATCGGCTGGCCACCACGAACAGCCGGGCGTCGAGTTCGCCGGCGATCCGACTGGCCCCGTCAACCACCGCCTGGGTGATCGGATGCAGCCCCTCGACGAGGAACTCCGGCGACGGCAGAAACTCCTGCACCGGCACTCCGGCGGTCCCCCGCTCGGCGAGAAATCGGCCCTCCATATACCGCCAGCGGTCGGCGAGGTACTGCTTCTCGGTCTCGAATGCGATCCGCCGCATCATCTCGACGACGAGGCGGGGATGCTCCCCGATCGCGGTCTCACCAGAAAGCATGCAGGCGTCGGCCCCGTCGAGAATGGCATTGGCCACATCAGTCGCCTCGGCCCGCGTCGGACGGCGGGCATGCTGCATGCTGTCGAGCATCTGCGTCGCCACGATCACCGGCTTTTGATACCGCTGGCAGGCACGGATGATCCGCTTTTGCACCATCGGCATGCTGGCGACGTCGGTTTCCACACCCAAGTCGCCACGGGCCACCATCACAGCGTCGGCCGCGTCGACGATCGACTCGAGATTATCGATCGCCTCCCGCTTCTCGATCTTGGCCACCACCTTGGCCGCGGAGCCGCGAGTGCGGAGCAGCTCCTTGAGCAGCTTGACCTCGACCGCCGAGCGGACAAACGAGAGGCTGACAAAGTCGACGCCGGCCCCCGCGGCCCACTCGGCATGCTGCCAGTCGGCCGGGCTCATGGCAGGCACCGAAAGCCGCACGCCCGGCAGGTTGACGCCCTGCCGGCTACGGACGGTGCCGCCTTGCACCACCTTGCAGCGGACAAGGTCGCTGTTTCGCTCGGTCACAACGAGGCTGATCGTGCCGTCGGCGAGCATCACCGAATCACCCGGCGAGAGTTCGTCGACCAGCGGCTCGTAGGTGACTGTCATTTCGTCGGGGCCGGTTGCGGATTCCCCCCTGACAAACGACACCTCCCGCCCCTCCACCAGCTCGACCGCCCCGCCGGGAAGCTCGCCGAGTCGAATCTTGGGGCCGGCCAGATCGGTCAGAATCCCCACGGGCCGGTCGAGCACGTCGGAGACCCTGCGAATCCGTGCGAGCGACTCGGCATGCTCCTCGAGCGAACCGTGGGCCATGTTGAGCCGGAACACGGCGACGCCCGCCTCGACGAGCCCGGATATCGCCTCCTCCGACCGGGAGGCCGGGCCGAGCGTGGCGACGACCTTCGTGCGGACGATGTCAGGGTGGGTCGCGGGGGGAGGAGTCATGGCGGGGTTGGCCTCGGGGCGGGAAGCGGCCTGGCGGGAGGTCAGGGAGTGCCGGATGGTACCATCCCCGAAAAAAGGTGTGTGATGTGGCAGGACAAGCGGGTGATCGTGGCGGGAGGCACGGCCGGATTCGGGCTGGTGCTCGCTCGTCACCTGGCCCGCAGCGGCGGACGCGTGGTGCTCGTGGGCCGCTCGTCCGCCGGCGTGCGACGGGCGATCGAAATTTGTGAACGCGCCGGCGAGGGATCGGTCCGCGGTCTGGCTGCCGACCTCGCCCGCCCCGGCGAGGGCCACCGCGTGGTGGCTGAGGCCGAGGCGATCTTCGGCGGTGTCGACGCGGTCTTCTGCTGTGTCGGCCGCTCCGGCCGCGGGCGGGTGCTGGATGCCTCGGCCGATCGGCTGCGGGAGTCGCTCGAAGCCAATCTGCTCGCCGCCGTCGAGATCACCCAGGCGGCGGCCGATGCGGTGACGGCATCCGGCGGCCACCTGGTCTATCTCGGCAGCCTCGCCGGCAAGCTGGCCTCGCCGTTCATGGGCAGTTATGCGGTGGGCAAACGAGCCCTCGCGGCCTACGTCGACGCGGTTCGGCTGGAGCTGGCCCCCCGCGGGGTCCACGTGCTGCTCGTCTCACCCGGGCCGATCGGCCGCCGCGACGATGACCCCGCCGCCGGGCAGGCGGCCGAGCGGTATGCCGATGACGTCGCCAAGGCCGGACTGCCTGCGGAGGCCTTGGCGGCCGGCGGCACGCGGCGGCTGCGGCCGCTCGACCCCGACCGGCTGGCGGGAATGGTGCTCGAGGCCTGCCGCCGACGGACGAGCGAGCTGGTCGTGCCCCGCAAGGCGGCATGGCTCGCGGGGCTCATCGAATGGTTTCCTGACGCCGGCCGCAGGCTGCTCGCCCGCGTCACCCGCGGCGGCTGACGCGACAAATCCCATCCAATCGGCTATACCGCTCGACAACACCCGGTCGGTCGGCCCGGCCCGGCACCCCCGCGGAGGATTGCACCATGCCAGAGGCGTTTCCGGAGATCGGCAGGATCGAGTACGAGGGCCCCGATTCAACCAACCCGCTCGCCTTCCGTCACTACGATCCCGAATGTCTCGTCGAGGGTACGCCGATGCGGGATCACCTCCGCTTCGCCGTCTCCTACTGGCATACCTTCCGCGGCACCGGCAGCGACCCCTTCGGCCCCGGCACGATGCAGCGTCCCTGGGAGGCCGGTATCGACTCACCCGACAACGCCGTGGCCCGGGTGGCGGTGGCCTTCGAGTTCATGGAAAAGCTCGGGGTCGGCCTCTACTGCTTCCACGACCGCGACGTGGCTCCGGAGGGAGCGACCCTCGCCGAGACCAACGCCACGCTCGACCGGGTGGTCGATGCCCTCGCCGCGGCCCAGGAGCGAACGGGGATCGGGCTCTTGTGGGGCACGGCAAACCTCTTCAGCAACCCCCGCTACGTGCACGGAGCGGCCACCAGTCCCAACGTCGAGTCGTTTGCCTTCGCCGCGGCCCAAGTGAAAAAGGCGATCGAGGTGACCCATCGCCTCGGCGGGGCCGGCTACGTCTTCTGGGGCGGCCGCGAGGGCTATCAGTGTCTCTGGAACACCGACATGAAGCGGGAGATCGACCACCTGGCCCGCTTCATGCGGATGGCGGTCGATTGTGCCCGGGAGATCGGCTTTACCGGGCAGTTTTACTTCGAGCCGAAGCCGCGGGAACCGATGAAGCACCAGTACGACTTCGACGCGGCGACCTGCATCAATTTTCTGCGGACCTACGGCCTCGAAGAGCACGTGAAACTCAACATTGAAACCAACCACGCCACGCTCGCCGGCCACGAGATGCAGCATGAGCTGGAGTATGCCGGAATGCAGGGCTTTCTCGGCTCGATCGACGCCAACACCGGCGACACCCTCGTCGGCTGGGACACCGACCAGTTTCCCACCAACATCTACCTCACGACGCAGGTGATGTACACGATCCTCAAGTACGGCGGCCTGGCTCCCGGCGGCATCAACTTCGACGCCAAGGT
>CAZRKH010000130.1:0-30477 GCA_964600785.1 uncultured Chitinophagaceae bacterium | reverse complement strand
TCACCTCGACGGTCCCGAAGGGGCCGAAAGGCGACGGCCTGGCCAGCCCGGCCAGCTCATGAGCCGACGAAAACCAGATCGCCCTTCGCTTGTTTAAGGTCTAGCTCGGCTGCTCGGTGGGCCGCAGCAGGATGTCATGGACCTGCACGTGCTGCGGACAGGCGAGCATGTAGACGACCGCCTCGGCCACGTCCTGCGACTCGAGCACCTTGAAGCGAGAATAGGTTTCCCGGGCCTTCTCGGCCGACTTGTGGTAATGCTCGGCAAAACCGGTCTCCACGAAGCCGGGGCTCACCTCGCCGATGCGGATCGGATCCCCTGCCTCGCGAAGCTCCATCCGCAGGCTTTCGGTGAGGGCCCGCACCGCATGCTTGGTGGCCCCGTAGAGCCCCGCCCCGGCGGGCACCCGCTGCCCGGCCATCGAGCCGATGTGGATGATCTGGCCGAAGACCCCGCGGGTTCTGATGTCGGCAATCGCCTCTCGCGTGCAGAGGCACAGCCCCAGCACGTTCACCTCGAGCATCTCCCGCCACTCCTCCACCCGGCCGGTTGCCAACTCTCCGGCATGGCCCAGGCCCGCATTGTTGATTAGCAGGTCGGTCCCTCCGAAGCGGCCGCGGACCTCGGCAAATGCCGCCTGCACGCTCGCCTCGTCCCGCACGTCGCACGCGATCGCCAGCGACCGCTCCCCGGCCGGGTCGGCCTCGGCAAGCATCGCCGCGACCCGCTCCCGCCGCCGTGAGCATCCAGCCACCCGCATCCCCTCGGCGAGCAGCCGTTGGGCCACCGCGGCCCCGATCCCGCTGCTCGCTCCGGTCACGACTGCCGTCCGGCCGGCCCAGCGGTGCATACCATGGGAGGAGTCGTCGCTCATTGAGCCATCGCCTTTCCTGATCGTGTCTTTCGTTGGCAAGCCGCGGGAACGTTCCGCAAGACCGTTGGTGTGCCGATAGTCTAACGCCTCACTCCCCCGATCCATCCCGAGCGTTGTGCGATGGCCGCTGAGCTACTTCTGGTGCCCACCGATCTCGAGCGACGGCGTCTTGCCGACGACCTCGCCGAATCGACCGGCCGCGCGACGTCGATCGAGCTGTGCGGGTTCGGACCGATCGCCGCCGCAGCCCGGACCGCGGAACTGATCGCCGCCCGCCGGCCCGCAAGGGTGATCCTGGCGGGGATCGCCGGTCGGCTCGATGCGAGGCTCGAGATCGGTGCCGCCTATCGCTTCGACGAGGTGGCCTGCGACGGTGTCGGGGTGGGCTCTGACCGGGCCTTCGTCGCAGCCGGGGCGGTCGGCTGGCCCCACTGGCCCGGGAACGAAACGACCGAAGCACTCGGTGATCGCATCTCGCTCGCTGGACCGTCGGCCAAGCCTGCCAAAGATGCCGCCGGCTTGCTGCTGACAGTCTGCGCCGCCTCGGCGAACCCCGAGGAGGTCGCCTGTCGACGCGACCGCTTCCCCGAGGCCGTGGCCGAGGAGATGGAGGGCTTCGGCGTGGCGGTCGCCTGCCGGCTCTCGGGGGTGCCGCTGGTGATCGTCCGAGGAATCTCCAACGACGCCGGCGACCGGGATCATGCCCGCTGGCGAACCGCCGCGGCCCTCGAGGCGGCGGCCGCAACGCTCGCCCCGCTGCTCGCGGAGGGCGCGTGACGATGGACCGCATCCGGCTGGGCATCTCGACGTGTCCCAACGACACCTTCGCCTTCCACGGCCTGCTCACCCGGGCCGTCGACTCACGGGGACTCGAGTTTGAAATCGAACTCCTCGATATCGAGGCTCTCAACGGGCGGATGCTCGCCGGCGATTTTGACGTCGCGAAGGTGAGCTACGCCGCCGCGATCGGCATGGCCGAGAGCATCCGTGTTCTGCCGAGCGGGTCGGCCCTCGGCTTCGGGGTGGGTCCGCTGCTCTTGTCGGCCGCGTCGGCCGCCCGACCGACTTCGCCCGAGCAACTCACCCTTTGCCCGGGCGAGCAGACCACCGCGTCGCTGCTGTTCGCGATGTTTTATCCCGGCACGACACGCGTGGAGCAGGTGGTCTTCTCCGAGATCATGCCCCGGCTGAAAGCCGGCAGGGCCGATTTCGGAGTCTGCATCCACGAGGGCCGCTTCACGTGGCAGGCCGGAGGCCTCTCGCTGGTCGAGGATCTCGGCACCCGCTGGGAGCGGGAGACCGCCTGCCCGCTGCCGCTGGGTGGCATCGTGGCCAGCCGCCGGCTGCCCATGGCGACGGCCATCGCCGTCCAGCGGGTGATCCTTGATTCGCTCGAGCTGGCCCTGGCCAAGCCTGCTGCCGCCCTGCCGACAATGCGGGCCCATGCCCAGGAATTCGACGATGCGGTGCTGATGCAGCATGTCGATCTCTACGTCAACGACTACACCCGTGACCTCGGCGAGGTCGGCCGTCGAGCCCTTGCGGCGCTGTGCGAGAGGACGGCCGCGGCAGGCTTGGCCGTCGGTGGACCGCTGGAGGTGGTGCCGTAGCGGCGAAAATCGGGGCCGCGGTTCTTTTCCCACGCGATTCTTACAGCGAGGCGGTAGAATCCGGGCGGTGGCAACAAAGCCCGAGTCACGGCGAGCCGAGGGACAGTTCGGGCCCGTTCGCACAGGCTCTGTGCGGCATCGAGTAAGGCAGGGATACAACAAGGACGAACCGGCGATGTCCCAGAGTCACGACCAACGCATCGGGTTTTTTGGCAACATCCGTCTGACGCTGCTCGGGCGGTATCTCGACGGGATGCTCGGCTACGCCCGCACGCACGGCGAGATCACCATCGTCGACCTGCGACAGACGGAGGAACTCGGCCGGCTCAGGCCCGACGACATGCCTCCCTGGCGAGGGCGGGTCGACGGAATGATTCTCGCGGCAGGCTACGACGGCGAAACTGAGGAATTTCTCGATTGGGTGGCCCGCGGCCGTGTGCCGGCCGTCTCGATCCGCGGCGACATTATTCACCCCCGCCTGCCGGTGGTCTGCGTCGATCCAGCCTCGATCGCCGCGGTCGCGATCGATCACCTGCTCGAGATCGGAGCCTGCTCGTATCTCCACCTCGGTGACGCCCGCGCGCAGGGCACGCGGCTGCGGGCCGATGCTTTCGTGGCCGACCTTCGCCGCCGGGGCCGCCCGGCGGAGACCCACGAGATCGACGGGCTCATCTTCGGCGGCATCGAGGATGCACAGAACCTCGCCAACGACGAGAAGCTGACCGCTCTGCTCTCAACGCTGCCCCGACCGGTCGGGGTGCTTTGCAGCAACGACGCGGTGGCCCACACGCTGCTTTTGCGGTGCAATTTGCTTGGGCTCGAGATTCCCGGTGATGTCGCGATCGTGGGCGTTGACAACACCGCCACGGCTCGCCATTCGGTGCCCTCGATCACGAGTGTCCGTGTTCCCTGCGAGTCGGTCGCGGCCCGTGGCATGGGTATTCTGCGGCAGTTGATCGCGGCTGAGACGCTCACCCTGACCGGGCAAAGCGTCGAACTGGTCGCTGCCGAGGAGATCGTGCCCAGGGCGACCACCGTGGGCGATGCCTGCCACGATGCCTCGCTGGCCCGTTGGCTCTCCTACGTCGAGGAGCACGGCCACCGCGGCCTGCCGACCTCCCAGATCGCCGAGGATCTCGGAGTCTCCCGACGAACCTTCGAGCGGCAGTTTCACAGACTCGTGGGCCACTCGCCGGCTGAGGCGATCAGGCAGCAGCGGCTCGAGCGGGCCAAGACGCTGCTCGCCGAGACGGTCAGGCCGATCAGCGACATCGCCAAGGAGGTGGGCTTCTCTGAATCGGCGGCCTTCTCCCGGTTTTTCCGCAAGCACGAGGGCTGCTCGCCGCGGGAGTTTCGCCAGCGTGCCATCCAGCGGCTGCGGGCCTCAAATTCGGCCACCGTGGCCCGGCCGTGAGCCGTTCCCGCAGAGGAGCCGGATGATGCCTTTGAGTGAAATCGCCCGCCCCGAACATGTCCAGCCGCTGCATGGTGCCGCCATTGTGGTCACAGGCATTGTGCACGCTCTGCTTGCCGGAGCTGCCGGGGCCGACAAGGCCACGGCGGGCCGGCCGGCTGCCTCGCGGCATCCCTTCGGACGGCCGCTGGTCTTCGCCCACCGCGGCTGCTGCGGCGAGCGGCCTGAGCACACCCTCGGCTCGTACCTGCTGGCAATGGAACAGGGTGCCGACTACATCGAACCCGACCTGCGGCTGACCAAGGACGGCGTTCTCGTGGCCCTCCACGATGCCACGCTCAACCGCACCACCGATGTCGAAAACCACCCCGAGTTTGCCGACCGCTCCACGCCGGACACGCGGCGGGACCGGCAGCTCTGGTGGGTCAAAGACTTCACGCTTGCCGAGCTGAAAACCCTTCGCACCCGCCAGAGCATCGGCCGCCGCTCCCGCGATCACGACGGCACCGAGACGATTCCCACGCTCACCGAGGTCGCGCGGCTTGTTGCTGATTACAACCGCACGCATGGCACGGCGATCGGGCTGACCCCCGAGATCCGGGAAGGTGCGGATGTCTTCGAGGAATGGCTGGCGACCACGGGCCGGGAATTCGGCGTCGGCAGCCCGTCGATGCCGCTGCATTTGCAGTCGTTCGACCTCGGCACGATGCAACGGCTGCGGAAGTCGACGACCGCCCCCTGCGTGTGGCTGGTGACCAAGCGACCGACGCCCCAGCAGATCACCGAGATCGGCGACACGATCGACGGCTTCTCGCTGGCCAAGACGGCGATCTTCGAGAAGGATCCGGCGGCCTACGTCCGGGGGCTCCATGAACTCGGCTACTGCGTCGTGGCCTGGACCTTCGCCGATGACGGCTTCGACCGCCAGCAATTCGACTCGCCGCGGGAGGAACTCGCCGCGGCCCTCGCCGCCGGAGTCGATGCCTTTTTCACCGACTTTCCGGCCAGCGGCGTAGCGATCCGCGACGCGGCCGCCGGCGATTTTCGCAGATGAGGCTGCCCGGTAGGCCGGCTCCGGCCCCCCGCCCCGCGCCCTGCGGCCCTCACGCAAAACTCACGGGGTTTGTCCCGAATGATCAAGTTCCCTGTCGCATCGGGGCAAGACTCGGGGGAGATTGGTCGGTAGATTTTGCTGACATGAGCACACATCGCGCCTCCGAAAATGCTCGCGGAGCTATTTTCAGTTTTATGGGGCGATTTGTTTGCTGCCTGTTGGCTTTGGTACCGGTCTCTTTTCCTGTCGCACCAGTCGCACCATCTGTTTCGGCCGCGACGCTCACCTGGGATCCAGCGGAAGCCGGCGGCGGTGACGGGACGTGGGACACCACGACAGCGAGTTGGAATAACGGCGGCAGTGACGTCTCCTGGAGTAACGGCACCGACGACACAGCTTCGTTCGGCGGCACGGCAGGCACCGTCACGTTGGGTGAGGCAATCACCGCCGGTGGCCTCGACTTCGCGGCCGGCGGCTACACCGTCACCGGCAACACGCTGACGATTTCCGGGGGCGGGCCGTTGAACGTCGGCAGTGGCCTTTCGGCAACGCTTGCCAGCGCACTTTCCGCGGCCGACGGGATCGAGAAGACGGGTGGTGGCACGATGGTGCTCTCAGGCTCGAACACCTACACCGGTACGACAACGGTCAACGCCGGCACATTGGTGGGCGGGGTCAGCGCCGGGTACGGCGGGGGATCCGCGCCGGCTTTTGGTGTCGGCGACGTCGTCGTCAATGCCGGGGCGACGATCACGGGCAGCACCTCCTTCTCGGTCGGCGGCGGCGACGACACGACCCGTCGGGTGACCCTCAACGGCGGCACCTGGGATGCCAGCTACGCCAATGCTGGAGCAGAGTACGTCCGCTACCTCGACATGACCGCCGGATCGCTGACGGTGTCAGCCGCTGAATATATTCGCACTCCTTATGGCGGCGGCCTCGAGGTGACGACCTTCGCCGCTGATACCAGTTCGCGGATTACTGCGGGCATCGCGTTGACCCGCGGCAACCTCAGCCTGAATGTCGCCGATGGCGCGGCGACGGACGATCTGGTCCTCAGCGGCTCCTTGCTGCCCTACGGCACGAACAATCCCCAGGCGGTCATCAAGTCCGGTGCCGGCACCGCCGTGCTCACCGGCACGGGCACCTACACCGGCGGCACAAGCGTGAATGACGGCGTGCTGCAGATCGGCACCGCGCTGACGTCCGGTGGCGGGGTGCTGCCGACCACCGGCGACACTGCGATCGCCGCCGGGGCCACGCTCCGGTTTGCCCACGGTGTGACCGGGCCTGAATATGCCGGCACGCTCTCGGGGAGTGGAACCCTCGAGGTGGTCGGCACCGGCGGCACCTCCAACGACCTGCGGCTCTCTGGCGACAACTCGTCGTTCACCGGTTCGGTCGAGATCGCCGGCGGCCACCTGCGGGCCGCCAATGCCGCGGCCCTCTCGGCGACCAACGCTGTAACAATCAGCGACAGTGGACTTCTCTCAGTGTTCGCCTACGGCGCGGGCAACCAATACGACATCACGATCGGGTCGCTCGCATCCGCCGACGCGACGGCTCTGGTGCGGCTCGGCGGCTCGACGAACAGGGGCCTGACGGTGGGCGACGCCACAAGCACCACCTACGCCGGCCAGATACGAAACGACGCCGGCGGCAGCGGTGCAATGGTGAAGGTTGGCAGCGGCGCGCTCACTCTCACCGGCGTCAACGACTTCTCCGGCGGCCTCTCAATCAGCGAGGGCACGATCGTGGCAGGCAACGCCAATGCCCTGGGCAGCGGCAGCGTCACGATTGCCAGCGGGGCCTTCCTCGAAGTGGTCGACGGCGTGACGGTGGCGAACTCGATGAGCCTCGCGGGTGGAGCGATCTCCCGGCCGAGTTCCGTCGGCAGCACGGTGGCCGACATTGTGGCCGGCTCAGCCGGCAACGCCGTGTCGCTCGCGCCGGTGATCTCATGGACCGCCGGCACGCCAGGCACGACCTTTTCGGACGTACTCTCGCTGACCAACACCTCGGGCGTCGCCCAGGTGCTCTCGATGACTTTCGACCCGACGGGGCTGGATCAGACAATCATCGATTCCTTGGAGCTTGGCTGGTTCAACACCGCAACCCAGGCTTGGGTGAACGCCCTCGATGGCAACAGTTCGGGCACGCCGACGTTCTTCTCCGGCAGCTGGGCCGATTATCTGGAAGCCAACCCCACGGCCACGCCGACCACGGCCCTGGGCGTCTACGGCCGCGACACGGCGAGCAACACCGCCTGGGCGGTGATCGACCACAACAGCGATTTCGCTGTCGTTGCCGTGCCCGAGCCGTCTGCGGTCGTGATGGCCGCGGGCCTGGCCTGCCTGCCGCTGCTCCTTCGCCGGCGGCAACGCGGGGCCTGACTGCCTGAAGGGTACAACGAAATGGCGGCGACGAGGATGGCCGAATGAAATACCGTCGCGGCTTTCCAACCGGCATGACGCTCGTCGAGATTCTGGTCGTGATCGCGATCATCGCGACCCTGATTGGTCTTCTGCTGCCGGCTGTGCAGGCGGCGCGGGAGTCGGCCCGCCGGGTGCAGTGCGGCAACCACATCAGGCAGTTTGCCACCGCGTGGACGGCGCATCATGCCAGCCATGGCCACTTCCCCGGTGGCGGCTGGGGCTGGGAGTGGGTGGGCGATCCCGACCGAGGCTTCGGCCGCGGCCAGCCCGGAGCCTGGATCTTCAACATCCTCCCTTACATCGAGCAGGAGCCGATCTGGAGCATGGCCGCGGGCATCAGCGACACCGCCACCAAGCGGCAGAAGCTCACCGAGATGTGCCAGACGCCGCTGCCGATCCTGCATTGCCCCTCCCGCCGGC
This sequence comes from uncultured Chitinophagaceae bacterium, assembly GCA_964600785.1. Taxonomy (GTDB): domain Bacteria; phylum Planctomycetota; class Planctomycetia; order Pirellulales; family UBA1268; genus M30B53. Next base: position 22,670 of record CAZRKH010000130.1, on the reverse strand, counting down.
CGGCCAAACTCACGCTCGCCAAGGGCCACTGGGCCCCGCCCAACGCCAATCGTGTCCGCGAGGTGGCCAAGACCGACTACGCCGCCAACTGCGGCTCGTCGGGAAGCGTCGACTGGGTGCATCCCACGAACGCCGCCAACGGCGAGAGCGATCAGTGGTGGGCCACGTACGGCACCTCGGTGTTTGCCCGGCTCGACGGCGTGTCGGGCTCAGGCTCGTATGTCACCGCAGCCCACGTCACCGACGGCCTGAGCAATACCTATCTCGTGGGCGAGAAGAACCTCAACCCCGATTGTTACGATGGTGTCATCGCCTACAGTCGCTACGATGCCGGCGACAACGAGGTGGCCTACGCCGGCTGGAACCGCGATTTCTATCGCTCCTCGCGGTACGGCACGCCGCGGCGGGATACACCGGCACTCTCTGCCCACACGATCTTCGGAAGTGGCCACCCCCTGAGCATCAACATGGCCTTCGCCGACGGCTCACTCCGCAGCGTTCCCTATGACGTCGATCCTGACGTCCATCGCCGGCTGGCGAGTCGCAACGACCGCGAAATTGCCAGCCCCGACGACCTGTAGCCGCCGTTTCCCGCAGGAACGCAGTTTCATTCGTCATCGGCAGCCGAGCGTTGTGCTCACGAAAACCCGAGGCTACCGGCGTATCGCCCAAAACCCCGGGTTTTCGGGATGGTCGCTCAGGTGGGCTTTGTTCGCCCGCGTCGGCGGGCAGGGGGCCGTGGAGGGCTTGTTCCAGGGGCAGTTAGCGGCCTCTCCGAGGGTGTGAAGCCGACTTTTTCCACGGCCTGCCAAGGGCTGAAAAAGCCAGCGCAACTCCCGTCATTGCGATTGCCAGAGATGCTGGTTCGGGGATGATGCGGAAGTCGACCACCACGGGGATGTGATCGAAACTGCCGGTTTTCTCGTCGATTACCACGTCGTAGGTCTGCAGGCCGGTGGCGGTGAGTTCCTCGGTCGTCATCGTCGTGGTGTTGAGCACAAACTCGTTGGCAGTGGCCAGCACGCTGTCGGTATAGAGGATGAAATCGAGGATGCCGGGATCGAAGGTCGAGGCGTCGTCACGCCAGGTCCAATCCTCGGGGCCTCGTCCGTTGTGAGGAGGATTGGCATCGGCCAGCGAAGTACCGTCCCAATCGGGCGGAGAGTCGAGACCATATCTGTCTTCGTCTTGAATGTCTCCTGTCAGAATCGTCTGCAACGGCTGTCCGGAGCCGACGATGTTCAAATCTCCCAGCATCAGCATCGGCGTGTTTTGGGGCAGGTCGAACCTTCCTCCCGGCGTTCGGGCGTCCTCAAGGACTGTCACCATCAGGTCCGATTCATTCTGTCTGCCCCCCTCATTCTTGCAGCAGGGCCAATGGTCGTTGATCACGAAGATGTCCGTCGGGTATTCGTCATCGGGCAGGTCGATGAGAGCGGCAGCCCCGCCAGCCCCCGCACGGTCTGTGTGCCAGAAAGAAAACTTACTGACGATCACATTGTCGCTGAATCGATAAGTAAACCAACTCGCGCCGTTCGGCAGAGGTGCGATCGTATTCATCAAGGTCGCGACCTCCTGCGGAGACCGCGTAACCTCCTGAAGGTTCAAGATGTCGGGCTGCAGGGCATTCACTACTCGGTCGAAGCGTTCGGCGGTAGCACCCTGATCGGGAAAGATCCTATTCCAGAGCACGTTGTAGGAGACCACCCGCAGATCAGTCGGTGAGAACTTGTCGACAAACGTGCCCGTGTCGGCAATTGAGAGGTCTGGCAGTAGTGCGAAAGCGAACAACAGGCAAATCGGATAGGTGCGGGGTCTCAAATTTGTACCTCCACAAAAAAAACCGCCACGAATCCAGCACTCACGCCCGACGAGTGATCGGGGAAGTGCATCGATTCGCGGCGGTTCTGCGTTAGCTTTTTACCTAAAGAGGACGCGTGCGAGCCTGAAGTATAACCCAACAAATACCACTTCCGCAAGCCTCGCCCGGTTGATGAGCGGCTCGTGAACGGGTTGCTCCCGCATCCCAAGGCTGCCCTGGCCCGGAAAGCGGCGGCCTGAATCCAACTCCCCTCGAACGTGGGGGTGTCTGGCTTGTGCGCGGAGTCTCTCCGAGTCCGGCGGCGGTCAAATTTTTTCCGAGCGGCGTCTTCTTGGGGCGGCGGCGCTCGTAACGGCGGGACGCCGCGGGGCAGGCGTGCGGACGCGAAGACGGCCGCGCCGGAAACGCGGTATGCGTGGCGACCATGCGGGCCCCGGGGGTGGCAGGGTACGTGGGCGAACGTACATTACTCCCAGAAAGGGGCCGGTGCACGGCCCGGCCGGCGGTGCACGGGGACCGCATCAATCCAGATCGCCTGCACACCATCGGCGGCCCACGCTCTCCCGCCAGAGAACGATCGTCTGATTGGCAGGGCCAAAAGTTTGCTCGGTGCCTGGTTTTCCTGACTGAAGGCATGATTCAATGATCTCAGGAGCGCGTGATGTCCGACTTCGATGGCATGCTGGCCCTTGATCGCATGGAGCGAGCCGTGGAAAGGGTGCGAGACCGTCTCCTGCGTTCGACGGCGGCCCTGGAGGCGGCGGTGATTCCCTACGCCGTGATCGGCGGCAACGCCGTGATGGCCTGGGTGGAGCAGGTCGACGAGTCGGCCGTGCGGTTCACGCAGGATGTCAACATCGTCCTCCGGCGCGATGATCTCGGCCGGGCTGCAGAGGCCCTCGCGCGGGCCGGTTTTCAGCACCGCCATTCCGACGGCATCGACATGTTTCTCGATGGTCCGGGTGCCAAGGCCAGGGACGCGGTGCATGTGATCTTTTCTGGCGAAAAAGTCCGCCCTGAGTACGCAGCCGTCGTGCCCGACACCGACGAGAGTGTCTCCTTCAAATCCTACCGCGTGCTGTCGCTCGAAGCGCTCCTGCGGATGAAGCTCACGTCATATCGCGACAAGGACAAAACGCATCTCCGCGACATGCTTGAGATCGGGCTGATCGACGCAGCATGGCCCGCCCGCTATCCACCGGAACTGGCCACAAGGCTGCAGCATCTGATCGACACGCCCGATGGCTGAAGCTTCGCCGGTCGTGGCATCCCGCCGCTTGCCGACGACGAAGAGATTTGGCGGTTTGCGATCGCTGGTGTTGGTGCATCGTCACGAAAGACGAGGACTTCGCGGTTCGCCACATGACTCAAGCCGGCGGCCCTCAAAGTTGTCTGGCTCCGAATCTCAACGCCGATTTGACGCCCAGTTCAGGAAGGCCGGTTGGGCCCTGAACCGTCGACAACGTGGACACGAATGTCGCCGAAGTGCTGTTGGCGCACGTACACGCCGCCACAATCTCGACCCGATGAACCACCTCGCCGATCAGGGCTCCACTTCGAAGGTCGTCAGCACAGCCGCATGATCCGACGGCCAGACAAAGTCAATGTCGGGCGAGGTACGGATGATCTTCGACGCGACCGCCCGCAGGCCACGGCCGCGGGAATAGAGATAGTCGATCCGGCTGTGTTGCAGGTGGCCAAAGATGACGGCGTAGGTGCCTTCCGGCCGCGCGACCTCGTCGGAATGCAACTGACGGAACGTGTCGGCGTATCCCCGCTTCGCCATCAGATGCGAGGTTGGCAGTGCGACCGGCCCGTAGCCGCCGTGAAACCGTGCCGCCGCGGCGGTCCAGTCGAGATGGCTACCGGAATTGAAATCGCCGCCGATGATCACCGCTGCGTCGGGCGTACCGGCAGCGGGGCCGACGTCGGTGTCGAGGGCCAGCGTCGCGTCGGTCGTCGACAACTGCCGGTCTTCCGCGATCCATCGGGTCGGATTCTGGTCAGGCAGCATCCAGGCGTGGCTCACATAGTTGGGCCGATAGGCGAAGGGGAGCCACCAGTCGGCCACGACCACTCGCCGGCCGTTGGGCATCGTGACCGCGGCGAGAATGCTCTTGAAGGTGCTTTGCCTGACGGGCAGCGGCTCGAGCGGAAGGCGGCTGAAGATGGCAAGATTGTCTCTTGGCCCGGGCGTATGCAGTCGATAACCGAGCGACCTGGCGAGAAAGGCCTGCGAGCCGTAGGCCTCCTGCATCAGAATCACGTCGGCGTTTGTCTTCTGGATCAGCTCGAGGACGCGGCTGGGTCCCTCGTTTCCGAGATGACGCCCGCCGTGCCAGATGTTCCAGGCGAGCACGCGGAGCGTGTCCGGCCCGCCGGCAGCCGCGACCCTCATCGGGATCGGCACCGGACTGTCGAGCGGCTCGTGTCGGTTCGGCTCATCGCCGCGGGCCAGCTCGAACCACGGGACATCCGCCCGCAGGACATTGCCGGGAGAAGCCTGATCGGTGAGATCGAAGCTGACCAGGAAATAGTTGATCCCCGCTGCCAACTGTGCCGCTTCGCCCGAGGGCAGGTCGATCACGAGCGTCTTCGCCGGCTTCACGCCCCCGCCGGTCAAGTCCTGCTTCTCCCGGGTGCGGGCCGTCTGACCCGTCGCAAAGAGCCGCACGCTGGCGATGTCGGCAAGCGAACTGCAGCCGCTCAGGTCGAGGGCGACCCGGCGAACCTCGAGGGGTCTTTGGCGGCCGTGCACGGCGACCCGCAGCTTGGCGACCTCGACGTCCTTCAGCCCGGCAGTGGCATCCCACTCGCCGTGCACGACGACCGCCCCGGCGAGCCGCTGCTCGGCGGCGGGAATAAACTTGGGGTTGTCGGCGGGCACCCTCAGGGCGAGCGGGGCGTCACCTTTGTAGGCGAAGCGGCCGTTGCGGACGTGGTACGGCTGGTGGCCGCGGCCCGCATGGTTGATCGAGGTCTCGTCATCGAGGCCATCGAGCGGATAGGAGCCGACCAACGCCGCGTCGTGCGGGTGAGAACGGTCGAGGCTGCGGCCCGCCCAGGCTCGCAGCGTCGCCCCACCGACCGCCGCCCGCCAGATTCGCACCTCGTCGACGAGACCACCGAAGGTCGTCGCCGGATCGACATGCCCGCCGATCACGCCGGGCAGGATCGCGGCAGCGGTCCGGCCGCGGGCCACGGCGATGCCATCTTGGAACAGCGTCGTGGTCGTGCCGTCGCAGGTCGCCGCAACGTGCACCCAGTCTGCCGGCAACGGCTCCCGAGCCGACAGCTTCGCGCCGGCAACGTGCAGCCTCCCGTCTCGCACCGCGAGCGGCAGGGGGTCGACAATCTCGCGGGGCGTGTAAAGCCCCCCGCCGATCAGGGCCTCCAGCGGCTTCCAGCGTTCGTCGTCGGGCCGGATCCACATCTCGAGCGTCCAGGGGGGCTGGAGGATCCCCATCCCGATCAGCACAGCGTTGTCGTGGCCGTCGAGCCGCAGCGCATGGTTGTCGACCGCAGTGGCAACGGTGATCCGATCCTGGAAGGTCGCTTTCGCCGTGCCGTTACGATTGGTCGCTTCGAGCGTCACGTCGTAGACGCCAGGCTCGGGATAGCGGACGCGGGGATGCCGCGTGTCGCTCGTCGCCGGCAAGGCCCCCGGCAGCGTCCACTTCCAGGCGGTCGGCGAAACAGTCGTGCGGTCCGTGAACTGCACCACACCTCCGGCGACAACGGTCCGCGATGAGCCTGTGATCGCGATCTCAGGGAGCCGGTCGCTCTTTTCATAGACCTCGAGTTCGGCGACCGAAGCCCAGTGGGGATTGCGGTTGGCGGCCGTCTTGGCCACCAGTTTTACGTACCGAACATTGGCCACAGGCTCGAAAAGCACCTCGTTACGACCGAGGCGTTCGGTGAACGTCCCGCTGATCGTCGTGTTCCAGGTCTGCCCGTCGGTGCTGAGGAGAAGCTCGTAGTCGCCAATCGTGCCGTTGCCGCCGTCGGGCCGCGGCCAGTAGGCGAAGCCGTTGATCTCGGTCGACCGGCCGAGGTCGATCGTGATCGCCAGTGGCAGGCGGTCGACTTCGCCGTGCCGCGAGTGCCAGTAGGTCGCGGGATCGCCATCGAAAGCCTTCTCCGCTCCCGAGCCTGGCTGGACGCTGTCGACCGCCACGAGCTTCCAGTCAGCCTGATCGAGCGGGACTGACTGGCCCGACGCCGCGCCGCCCCAGACCATCAAAGCCGCTGCCGCTGCGCGGGCGAGCAAGCACGATGAGGACCGCGGCACCTCCGGCACTCTTAAAAACATGCGGTTCGCGATCGGGCGGGCGGGCGGCCGACCTGCCCCCCTCAAATGATGCGACGTACTGTGTGCCATGATGCTCTGGTGCGTAGGGCGATTCGTCGTATTGCCGACACTCGCCTGCAAGACAAGCCAGCCCTTGATGTCGCCCTCTTGCAAACGAGAAACCCCGCCCGCCGGGCTCTCCCTCGCAACGGCCGCCCCTCGGAGGTCAGGCCACCTCCCAGCCGGCCCGGTAGGCCTTGCGGACAACCGCATCGGCCTCGGGGGAATTGGTGACCTTCACCGCGGCGGCATCCCACTCAATCCGCGTGCCCGCCCGGTAGGCCACGTTGCCCAGCAGCACCGCCTCGGAGAGCGGCCCGGAATAGCCGAAGTTGCAGGTCGTGGGCCCGCCCTCGCGACAGGCCCGAATCCACTCGGCATGGTGGCCGATCGACTTGGGGATCTGCGCAGGAGGCGGTGTGAAGTTGGCAAACTTCTCCTGGGGGAACAGCTTGTATCCGTTGTAATCGGCAAACATCGTGCCTTCGCTGCCCACGAACATCACGCCGCTGCCGGGCACCCGTTGGCCGGCCACCTCGCGGGGCGTCTTGTTGCCGTCATACCAGGTGAGCTTCACCGGCGGCATGCCTGGGCGGGCGGGAAACTCGTAGCGAACCACAAGCCCCAGGGGGCATGTCTCCGGATGGACCGGCGGGCCCTCGGCCTCGCAGCTGAGCGGATACTGCAGCTTCAAGGCCCAAAACGGCAGATCCATATAGTGGCAGCCCATATCGCCGAGTGTGCCGTTGCCGAAGTCCCACCACCGCCGCCACTGGGCGGGATGATAGCGGCCGGGCACGTAGGGCCGCTCTGCCGCGGGGCCGAGCCAGAGATCCCAGTGGAGCGTTGCCGGCGGCTCGACGCCCCCCTCGGGCCGCTCGCCACCGCCCCAGCCCTTGCCCACCCAGACATGCACCTCGCCAACCGGCCCAATCGCACCGGACCGAATGATCTCCACGACGCGGCGGTAGTTGTCGCCGGCATGAATTTGGGTGCCCAGCTGGGTGGCCACGCCCGCCTTGGTGGCCTCCTCGGTGAGCAGCCGGGCCTCGGCCACGGTATGGGCCAGCGGCTTCTCGCAGTAGACATGCATCCCCTTGCGGACGGCGCGGATCGAGGCGGGCACATGGTGGTGGTCGGCGGTGCTCACCACGACCGCATCGACCGTGCCGGCTTCTTTGTCGATCAACTCACGGTAGTCACGGTAGATGCGGGCATCGGCAAACCGCGGCGGCTTCTGCTTGCCCGGCTCGCCCTGGGGCTTGGTGAGCCGGTCGAGGTAGGTTTCGTCGATGTCACAAAGAGCCACGATCGCCTGGCCTGCCACGCCATTGACGTTGGCCAGGGCACGGTTGGCCGTCCCAATGCAGGCAATCTGCAACTTGTCGTTGGCCGCTAACGAAGGCCGGGCCGCAGTGCCGCTGAAAACCCCGGCGGAGATCCCGGCGGAGAGCGACTGCAAAGCGACACGACGGGAAAGGCGGGGCCGCGCGGACATGGTCTGCTCCCAGAGCGTGATTCGTAGGAAACCCGCAGGCATGGTATCCTCGCCTTAGTCAGGGTGCAAAGCCCCTTGGATGACCGCCACCGACCGAGTGATCGCTCCTCTCGAGCCCGACCGATGCGCCACGTTCAGCTGACACTCCTGTTTTTCGCGACGCTCCTGGCCCTCGCGTCCGCCGTGGCTTCCGCGGCACCCTCCGCCGATGCGCTTGCCGCCGCCGGCGCCACGCCTCTCACCGACGACGATGGCCGGATCGTGGAGCTGCGATTTCCCGGGCCCTCGGTCGATCCGTCACTCCTCGCCGAGTTGCCCGAGTTGCCGGCCCTCCGCAGCCTCGTGCTTGCCGACACCGACGCCGATGACGCCGCCCTGGAACCGATCGGACGCATCACCGCGCTGAAAAACCTCGACCTGCGGGGTTGCCCGGTTTCCAATGCCGGCCTGACGAAGCTCGGCGGCCTGAAAAATCTCGCCGCGCTGCGTCTCTCCGGCAAGTCGGGAGCCACGAGCGTTGACGACGAGGGCCTGGCTGCAATCGGTAAAATCGGCTCGCTGCGGGCGGTGATGCTCGATTTTCTGTGGGTCAGCGAGAAGGGGCTCTCGAAGCTCTCGCCGCTTGCGAAGCTCGAGGATCTGACGCTTGCCGGCACGCTCGTCGACGACGAGTCGATGCCGCTTTTGGCCCGCTTTCCACGGCTGCGGCGGCTGCGGCTGGCCAAGACAAACGTGACGGCCGCCGGGATGGAAGCCCTCGCCACGCTCGAGACGCTGGCCGACCTCGACCTCAGCGAGTGCCTGTCGCTCGATGACGCGGCCCTCGAGCCGGTCGGCTCGCTGCATGCACTCGAGCGGCTCAATCTCTGGCGGGTGCAGGTGGGCGATGCCGGCGTGGCCCACCTCGCGCCGCTGGTCAGGCTTCGCTGGCTCAACCTCGACAACACGCTCGTCACCGACGCAGGGCTCGAGGCACTCTCGGGAATGCGGCAGCTCGCCTTTTTGCACCTCGGTTCGACCGCCGTTTCCAATGCCGGGCTCGAGCGGCTGGTGGGCCTGAAGTCGCTGCGGGAAATCCGGCTTACGCGGTCGGCCGTGAACGCGGCCGGTGCCGAAAAACTCCGCAAAGCCCTCCCCCAGGCAAAGGTCGTGGTTTCCGAGGCGGAGTAGTCCCGGCAAGGCATTCGTTGCGTGTAAAAAGGCATTCGTTGCCCGCAAGCTGTGCATGTCTCATGCTGTTGGTGTCCCATCGTGTTGCAGCAGACGTTCAGCGAGACGGCGAATCTTCGTTGAGAGGATTTGCTCTCAACTGCAGTCCTTTCGCTCGATTGAGAGAAACCATGCAAGGCTGGTGCAGACTCGGACGAGGCGTCGTGCTCGCTGCCGTCAGCGGAGCCTGCTGGCCCGCATTTGCCGAACCCGCAATCCGTTTCGACCACGACATTCGCCCGATCCTTTCGGAACACTGCTACGCCTGCCACGGCCCCGGCGAGCAGGAGGCGGGGCTACGGCTCGATTCCGCCGAGGCGGCCACCGCCGAACTCGACAGTGGCTCCCTGGCGATCGTGGCCGGCGACGCCGGGGCGAGCGAGATGGTCGCGAGAATCCGCGCGGCCGATCCCGACCTCGTGATGCCTCCGCCGCACACCAACAAGCCGCTCTCCGATGCCCAGAAAGATCTCCTTGTCCGCTGGATCGAGGCGGGCGCCGCCTACGAAGTCCATTGGTCGTTCCGTCCGCTCGAGCGTCCGTCGGTGCCCGAGGCTGTCGATCCCGCAGGAACCAACCCCGTCGACCGCTTCATCGAAGCCCGGCTTGCCGAGGAGTCGCGACTCGCGGGGAGAAGTCTTCCGCTCAACGTCGAGGCCGACCGCCCGACGCTCCTGCGGCGGCTCTCCTTTGCCTTGACGGGGCTGCCGCCGACGCCGTCGGAAGTCGATGCCTTCGTGGCCGACACCTCGCCCGACGCCTACAGCCGGCAGGTGGAGCGGCTCCTGCAAAGCCCCCACCACGGCGAGGAGATGGCCCGCCACTGGCTCGACGTGGCCCGCTATGCCGACACCCACGGCCTGCATCTCGACAACGAGCGGCAGATGTGGGCCTACCGCGACTGGGTGGTCGAAGCCTTCAACGACAACCTCCCCTTCGACGCGTTTACCATCTGGCAGGTCGCCGGTGATCTCCTGCCCGATGCCACGCTCGAGCAGAAGGTGGCCACCGGCTTCTCGCGGTGCAACGTGACCACCAGCGAAGGTGGCTCGATCAACGACGAACTCCTGTTTCGCTACGCCGTTGATCGCACCGCCACCATGACCAACGCTTTCCTGGGTCTCACCGGCCAGTGTGCCGTCTGCCACGACCACAAGTTCGACCCCCTCTCCCAGAAGGAATTCTACTCCCTGTATGCCTTCTTCAACTCCGCGGCCGACCCGGGCTTCGATGGCAACAAACTGCTCACGCCGCCGGTGATGAAGGTGCCCACGCGTCCGCAGCAGGAAGCCCTCGCCTCGCTCCAGGATCGGCAGGACCACCTCGAGCGGGCCCTCGATGCGGCAATCGCGGCGGTGGAATACGTCGATCCGGCAACCCTCGACCCGGCTCCCGAGCCGCAGCGGCTCGAGACGGTTTGGCTCGATGACGAGTTTCCTCCGGGAGCGGTGGTGAAAAGCAGCGGCCGGGATGCCCAGCCGACCGCCTGGTTCGCCGGCAGCAAGGCCGAGGGCGTGTTTGCCGGCCAACAGAGCCTCGAGCGGACCGCCTTCGGCATGGGCCAGGACTACTACGAGAGCGGTGCCGCGGCGATCACGGTGCGGCCTGACGATGAGGTCTTCGCCCATGTCTGGCTCGATCCTGCCAACCCGCCCAAGAGCGTGATGATCCAGTTCCGCACCGACAACTGGAAGCACCGGGCGGTGTGGGGCAATGCCGAGTCGATTCCCTGGGGAAAGCCCGGCACCGGCGAGCGGTACCATGCCGGCCCGCTTCCCGAAACCGGAAGCTGGGTGCGACTGACCGTGCCTGCCGCGGCGATGGGCCTCACGGCGGGAATGAAGATTACCGGCTTCGCCCTGACTCAATATGACGGCCACGCCCGCTGGGACCTCGTGGGGGCGGTGAGCATCAACGACCCCGCGGCCGACCCCTCGCGGTCGCTGCGAGCCTGGTGGGCGGAACGCACCGGCAGGAAAAAACTTGACGAACTCCCGCGGGATCTCCGGGAACTCGTCAGGGCCGGCCCGGAGCAGACGACCGACACCGAAGATGTCGCCCGCATCCGCCGCCATTGGCTGACAAAAGAATGGAGCGAGCGTCCCGACGCACTTCTCGAGGCGACTGCCGCGGTCGAGGCTGCCAGGAAGGCACGGGCTGAACTGGAGAAGAGCATTCCGAGCAGCTTCGTGTTTGCTGATTCGCCGAAGATGCGGGAGAGCTTCGTGATGCAACGGGGGGCCTACGACAGCCCCGGTGACAAGGTGCCGCGGGCCACGCCCGCTTTCCTGCCCGATCTCGAGGTGGCCGAGGGCACGACGCCCGACCGTCTCGATCTCGCCCGCTGGCTGGTTGCCGACAGCCAGCCGCTCACGCCCCGCGTGGCGGCCAACCGGCTCTGGCAGCAGTTTTTCGGGACGGGGCTCGTCAAGACCAGCGAAGACTTCGGCCTGCAGGGCGAGCCGCCCTCCCATCCGCAACTGCTCGACTGGCTGGCTGCGGAATACCGCGAGAGCGGCTGGGACACGCGGCACATGGTGAAACTGCTGGTCACCAGCCGGGCCTTCCGCCGGGCAAGCGGCGTGCGCCCGGAGCAGCTCGCCGCCGACCCTGAGAACCGCCTGCTCGCCCGCGGCCCCCGGTTCCGGCTGGCCGCCGAGCAGATCCGAGACAACGCCCTGGCCGTCTCCGGGCTGCTGGTCCGCACGATGGGCGGCAGGGGCGTGAACCCCTACCAGCCCCCCGACATCTGGGAGCCGGTCGGCTTCGGCAACTCCAACACCCGCTCCTACAAGCAGGACTCGGGCGAGGCCCTCTACCGCCGCACGCTCTACACGTTCTTCAAGCGAACGGCACCGCATCCGGCGCTCGTCAACTTCGATGCCCCCAACCGCGAGCAGTTCTGCAGCCGCCGTGAGCGGAGCAACACGCCGCTGCAGGCCCTGCAGCTGATGAACGACATCCAGCACGTCGAGGCGGCGAGAGCCCTCGCGGCCCGCACGCTCGTCGAGGCCGAGGCGGACGACGCGGCCCGCATCGAGTGGCTCTTTCGCGTGGTGCTGGCCCGCCGACCGACCGCGGAGGAGTCAGGGATCGTCGCCGACACGCTTGCGGACAATCGGACCCGCTACGAGGCCGACGTCGAGGCCGCCAAACTTGCGATCGCCCACGGCGAGTCGAAGCCGGCGGCGGACCTTCTCCCGGCAGAACTCGCCGCCTGGACCCTGCTTGCCAACATGATGCTCAACCTCGACGAGACGGTGACCCGCAACTGACCGGAGCCCGCCATGAGTCCGCTCGACACCCCGGCCAACAAGCCGCTGAACACGAACCTCGCCCGCCGGGCCTTCCTGGGCACCGCCGGAGTGGGCGTGGGGGCGGCGGCTCTCTCGCTGCTCGAGCGGCGGGCGGCCGCAGCGGCGAGCGACCCGGCCGCCGGAGTCGGCAGCGGCGGTGGCACAGTCCACCCCGCCCTGCCCGGGTTTCCCCACCATGCCCCCAAGGCAAAACGGGTGATCTACCTGCACATGAACGGCGGACCCTCCCAGATGGATCTCTGGGACTACAAGCCACGCTTGAGGGACTACTTCGACAAGGACATCCCGCCAAGCGTCCGCGGCGACCAGCGGCTCTCCACGATGACCAGCGGCCAGCAGCGGTTTCCTGTGGCACCCTCGAAGTTTGCCTTTGAGCGGCGGGGTGAGTGCGGCCGCTGGATCTGCACCGATCTCCTGCCCCACACCGCAGGCATCGTCGATGAGATCGCGCTGGTCAAAACCGTCCACACCAACGCCATCAACCACGACCCGGCCTGCACCTTCGTCATGACCGGCAACGAGATTCCGGGCAAGGCGAGCATCGGCAGCTGGCTGGCCTACGGCCTCGGCAGCGAAAGCGACGACCTGCCGGCCTTCGTGGTCTTCACGCCGCAGTTTCCCAAGACCGGCAACGCCCAGGCACTCTTCTCACGGATGTGGGGCAGCGGCTTTCTGCCGACGCGGTTTTCCGGTGTCACCCTCCGCGGCTCGGGCGATCCGGTGCTCTACCTCGACAACCCCGCGGGGATCTCGGCGGCCGACCGGCGACGGATGCTCGACGGACTCAATGATCTCAATGCGATCGGCTTCGACCGCTACCGCGATCCCGAGATCCAGACCCGCATCGCCCAGTACGAGATGGCCTTCCGGATGCAAACAAGCGTGCCGGAACTGACCGACCTCTCCGGCGAATCGGCGGAAACGCTCGCTCGCTACGGAGACGACGTGAACAAGCCGGGCACGTTCGCCCATTCGGCCCTGATGGCCCGCCGGCTCGTGGAGCGGGGCGTTCGCGTGGTGCAAATTCTGCATCGCGGCTGGGACCAGCACGGCAACCTGCCCGGGGCGATCACCAACCAGTGCCTCGATACCGACCGGGCCACAGCGGCGTTGGTCACCGACCTCAAAGAGCGAGGCCTGCTCGACGACACGCTCGTCGTCTGGGGTGGTGAGTTCGGCCGCACCGTCTATTCGCAGGGCAAGCTCACCAAAGACAACTATGGCCGCGACCACCACCCGCGGAACTTCTGCATGTGGATGGCCGGAGCCGGCGTGAAACCCGGCATTTCCTTCGGCGAGACCGACGACTTCAGCTACAACGTCGTGGAGAACCCGGTGCACGTCAACGACTTCAATGCCACGATCCTGCACCTGATGGGGATCGACCACGAGCGATTCACCTTCAAGTTCCAGGGGCTCGACCAGCGGCTGACGGGCGTCGAGCACCAGCGGGTGGTGGACGAAATCCTGGCCTGACAGCCTGTCGAACAAGTCTGCCGCCGCTGTGCCCTCAGCTCGGCATCGGGTTGCGAAAGTGCAGGTCGAGTTGCGGGAAGGCGATCTCGATGCCCTCCTCGGCGAATCGCTCGTGGATCGCGGTGTGCATCTCGTGGATGGCATCGAGGCGGTTGTCGAGCGATCCGAGATAGAAGCGGAGCATGATCTTCAGCGATGAGTCGGCGAACTCTTCGAAGGTGATCAGCGGAGAGGGATCGGTGAGCACGTGCGAGTTGCTCTCGCAGATCTCGCGGAGCAGCTTCGTGGCCCGCCGGGTGTCGCTGCCATAGGCCACGCCGACCGGCAGATCAACGCGGTTGACCGAGTCGCTGAGGGTCCAGTTGATGACCCGACCGGTGATCAGGTCCTTGTTGGGCACGATGTACTCCTGGCGGTCCCAGGTGGTGACGGTGGTGGCCCGAATGCGAATCCGCGACACGACACCGGAGAAGCCGTCGAGAGTGACCACGTCTCCCACCCGAATCGGCTGCTCGAACAGGAGGATGATCCCGCAGACGAAATTGGCCACGATCTCCTGCAGTCCGAAGCCGAGGCCGACCGAAAGCCCGGCCGCCAGCCACTGCACGCTGCCCCAGGAGAGCCCCAGCGTGCCCGCGGCAAGCACCAGCCCCAGCCCGGCGAGGATGTAGCTCGTCAGCGAGGTCACCGCGTAACGGGCGGCATGATCAAGAGGCAGGTGCCGCAGCAGGGCCGCCTCGAGCAGTCCGGGGGCGTTACGAACGGATATGAATGTGAGAACCAGAATCGGCACCGCCACCAGCAGGTTGGCCAGTGTCACGGCGCCGGTGACCGTGCCGTCGGTGGAGCGAACCTGCCAGAGCACGACGTTGTCAAAGAGGGCCAGGGCCGGCAGCACCGGCGACCAGATCCAGTAGATCCCCACCAGGGCAGCCACGAAGAGCGTCGCGTCGATCAGCCGCCGAGACTGCTGGTTGATCGTGCCCACGTCGAGCCGGTTGAGGTCGAGGATTTCGGCGGCGGCCCCGGAGGCCTCGGCCTGCTCCCTCGCCGCGGCGCGTTCCTTCATCTGGGCAAGCGCGATGCGCCGCCGTGAGATCAAAAGCCACCGCACCGCCAGGCCGTGGAGCACCGTGGCCACGATCACCACCCAGATCGACCGGTAGAAGCAGGTCGAGAGTTGGCCGGCGGAGTAGCCGTAGCCCGCCAGGGCCAGGCTGGCCAGCGAAAGCGGCACTGCGACTGCCAGGGGCCGCCAGATCCAGGCCAGCCGCCCCGAGGAGCCGAGGCCCCATCCGGCGGCCATTGCCGCCGCCACGCCGTGCACCGGGTGGGCCAGCCGCCAGAGGATCACCGCGGCAACCACCATCAAGAGCACGAAAAAGAGGTTGCCGGCGGCGGCGATCTCGTCATGCGAACTGCTCGCCTCATCGAAGAGCCTCCAGAGAAAAACGAGCGGTATCGCCAACACGATCGCCCGCCAGACGGCCAGTCTGATCGCCGAGAGCACCCCGGCCGACCAGCCGAAGTGGTCGGCCGCGATCCCGTGGGGCCGGGCGAACTGCCTGAGAAACTCCAGCGGCAAGAGCATCGTGGCCACCGTGGCGAGCGCCTCGGCGGTGACGGCGGTCGCCGTTTCCTCCTTGCCGATGACCGAAAGCAGCTTTGCCGGCAGCCAGACCGCAAGCCAGGCCGGGATCGCGGCCACCGCCGTCAGCAGCATCGCCTCGATGGTGGGTCGCATCCGCAGGGCCCCCGAGGAGCCAACGGTGCCACCCAGCTGCACGATCTGCCCGCCGATCCATCTCCGCAGGAGAATCAGGATTCCCAGCGCCACCAGCCCGCCGACGGCCAGCCCGGGGCGGGCGGCGATCGATCCGGAGAGCGACAAGGCCACGCTGCGAAGCTGGTCAGGATGCAGCAGCATGCCCACACCGTGGGCCGCCTCCACGAGCACCGCTGGTGAAAAGGCCGCGTCGCTGCGGACCCATAGCAGGTGCCTGTCGATGAGAATGCGAAAGTCCCGCACGACCGCCTGGAGTGTCTTCTGCTGAACACCCAGAGGAATCAAGGTCTCGGTGAGGAGCCGCTCGGCGTCGCGGTCCATCGACTGCAACAGTTCCCGCTCCGTCTGATCGAGCGAGGCCGGCTTGTCGCCATCCTGCCGGGGCTCCTCGGGCGAGGCAAGTTCGTCGAGCCTGCCGTCAATGCGGGCGAGCATCTCCTGGGTCAGCTCGACCGCGGCCGACTGCTCGGCATCTTTCGCCGAGAGATCGGCCTCACCCGGAAGGGTCGCCCGCTTGCGTCTCAACAGGTAGCCGACCGACCTGCTGAGGCCGCTGCCGCTGGCAAGATCGTTGTTGACCAGGGAGGTCGTCTCGTCGAGGTCGGCCCGCAGGGCTGTCGCCCGCTCACGGGTCTCGACCAGCTCGCCTCCGAAGCGGCGGGTTTCCTTGGCCATGTCGGCCCAGCGGTCGAGCAGACCGACGGTCACGGCCGACCCCCTGCGACGGGCTTCATCGGCCGAGTCCAGCCGCTCCTCAAACTCATCGACCCTGGTGGCGATCACATCCTGCCGCTTGCGGGACGTGAGCCGCGTCAGCCGCGAGACCGCCTCGGTGGCCGCGGCCACCCGTCGCTCGAGCTGCTCCTGCTCCGCCGGCAGAACCTTCGATTCCCGCTCGTAGGTGACGAGCTTCTGCCGTGCCACCGCCAGCTCCACCTCGGTGGCGACCCGTTCCGCCTGATGGGCCACCCCGCGGGCCATGGTCACCACACTCTCAGCCTCCGGATCCTCAGGCGGCGGCTGGCGGAGCGTGGTCAGTTTTTCCTCGAGGGCGACGACCTGCTCGGGAAGCGTCTTGGCCTCCTGGCGTCGTTCGGTGATCGTGGCCTTCAGGCTCGCGAGCCTTCGTGTTTCCGAGGCGAGCAGCTGCCCGGCGGCCTGTTTCGCCTCTTCGAGGAGGTCGACTCCGTCGGTGGCGGTGACTTCCGGCAGACCAAGATCGACAGGCTCCTTGAGCTCCGCCGCCGCGGCCTGCTGACGGCTCTCGGCGGAGTCGGCGGCGGCCTTCAGCGAAGTGAGCTGCTCTCGCGCCGCGTCGCGACGGCCGAGGGCGGCGAGGGTGGCGTTGTAGGCCTCCTGGATCGCCTTCTTCGCCTCTTCCGAGAGGCCATCGTCGGCCGCGACGATCTTGAGCCGCTCGCGGACGTCCTCGGCGGTCGGCAGGCCGCCATCGGGCTGGGGCTTCTGCTCGTCGGCGGAGACCGCCAGCCCCGCCGGAACCGCAAGCCACGCGACGACCACGGCAAGCGGCCAGTCTGACAGGCGGCGTGTTGAAAAACTTCCAGACACCATAGTCCGCCAGCCTGCTTGAAAGACCCGCCGCGGGCAACCCACCGGTGGGCACGAAATCCGATTCTGGCGGGTCCGGCGGCTATCGCCTTTGTTGCCGCACGGCCGGCACCGCCGCAAGCAGCATGAAGCCCGCCGCCGCGGCGACGCCCACCAAGCCGGTGTTGTCCCAGAGGCTCATGCCGGCCCCCACCGAGGCCGCGGTGATCGCGGCGAGCATCGCCAAATTGATGAGGATCCGGCTTGTGCCGGTGGGCATCGCGTCCCCGAGCAGGGAGCGGCTGTTCATCATCAGAAAAAAGGTCACGTAGGCGATCGGCAAGAGCACCATGCCAAAGTTGCTCGTGGGTACCGCCAGCCAGAACTTCACATCGGAGTTGCCCCAGAGATAGAGGAAGCCGAGCGAACCGGTGATGCCCGGCAGCATCGCGCCGAGGCGATGGGCCCAGCCGCCGGAGGCCACCCCCAGCATCTCGGTCACGCAAAAGCCGTTGATCAGCATCAGGATGATGATCGTGGAGACGGCCATGCCAAGCACGCCGATCCCGAAGATTTTCTGCGTGATGCCCCCTTCACCGGAGAGATTCTCCAGCGCGCGGGCAAGGTCGGAGGCATCCCGCTTGACGAGCATCGAGGCGAGCTGGCGGTCGGTCTCGGGCAGGTCTGCGACGGCGGCGGCAAACTGTTCCGCCGAGAGTTCCTTGACGGCCTCTGGTCCGATTTCCACCGCCAGGCGGGCCTTGAGGTTGTCCTGGTAGCCCTTGCTGCCCTCGGCGACCGGCCGCGAGACTTCCGCGGTGTCGTAGCGGCCGTGGAACTGGCTCGCCGCGGCGATCACCACGCAGCTCGTGGCGAGCACGAAGGGAATGAACAGGCCCGTGGCGAGGTCGAAGGTGGCCAGGCCGCGGAAGGTACGATCCCATCCCTTGCGGAGCATCGAGTAGGGCAGCAGAAAGGTCATGTTGATGCCCACCGCCGTCGCAGCCGCGGCGATCATCAGGGCCCGCTGGGTGGTCACGATCTCGCCGGTCCAGTAGCCGGGGTTGCCGGAGTCCGCGATGAAGCCCTCGAGGTCGGCCACCGGCTGCCACAGCAGCGAAAAATTGGGCACGAAGCCGGCGGCAATCCGGCCCCAGTCGAGACTGCCCTTCACCGCCATCGCGGCCACGACCCCGAAGAAGCTCAGCACCACCACGCCGACCATCGCCTTGAGAATCCACTCGAAGATCTTCACTCCGCGGCTGCCGGAGTCGTAGAACCAGACGACCACCGCCGCGGCCACCAGCAAGCTTGCGGCACAAATCCACTCCCCATGCCGCCCGGCCAGCAGCGGCACATCGGGCAGCAGGTTCTGCTGGATCGCCGCCGTGCCCAGCGAGAACTGCGGCATCGCCCACACGAGATTGGCCAGCCCCGCGGCCGCCAGCCAGCCCCAGGCAAGCACCGGATTGACGTGGCGGCGGATCGCCCCGAAGGGCTTCTCGCCGGTCGAGAGGGTGACATAGGCGATCGCCGAGAGCATCACCACGCCCAGGATCATCATCAGCGGCTGGAGCCAGAGAAATTCGTAGCCGCCGATCACGCCGAGGTAGAGCGAACCGGCCAGTGAACCGCCCCCGAGGGTGATCGCCGACTGCAGCCAGCCCGGGCCGGAGAGCCGCATAAAGGCGGCCAGCGTGGCGGCGGGACCACGGGCCTGGGCCTCGGCGAGGATCGCGCGGTCGCGGGAAACGCTCTCCGAATCGGGCATGATGCTGTCCTTTGCGTGATGGGGCACCGGATCGCGTTTCCGGCGGCCGGGGGTGGCGTTCAGGCGACCATGGTAGCAAGATATTCCCGGTTATTGCCGACCTCCCCGCAGAGCCAGCGATGCGGATCGTGATCCTCGATGCCCACACGACCAACCCCGGCGACCTCGACTGGAAGGCGGTCGAGTCGCTCGGAGAATGCACCATCTTCGACCGCACCCCGGATGAGGAAATCCTCGCCCGGGCCGCTCCCGCCGGTGCCCTGCTGACCAACAAAACCCCGCTCGACGAGGCCACGCTCAGCCGCCTGCCGGGGTTGGAGTATGTGGGCGTGATGGCGACCGGTGTCAACGTGGTTGATCTCGCCGCCGCCGCCGCCGCCGGGATCACCGTGACCAACGTGCCCGCCTACAGCACCCCGGGCGTGGCTCAGGCGGTGTTTGCCCTCCTGCTGGAGCTGACCAACCACACCGGCGAGCTTTCCGGGCAGGTTCGCGGTGGCCGCTGGCAGGCCTCCACCGACTTCTGCTTCTACGACAAGCCGATCGTGGAACTCGACGGGCTGACGATGGGGATCGTGGGCTACGGCGACATCGGCCGCCGCGTGGGCCGGATCGCCGAGGCTCTGGGCATGCAGGTCATCGCCGCCACCCGCAGCCGGGCTGCGGGCAGCCGCGAGGAAGGCGTGGCCTTCGTGGGGCTCGACAAACTGTTTCGCGAGGCCGACGTGGTCAGCCTCCACTGCCCGCTCACATCCGAGACCGAGCGAATGGTCAACGCCGAGAGGCTCAGCCTCATGAAGCCCTCGGCGTATCTGGTCAACACCGCCCGCGGTGGGCTCGTCGATGAGCAGGCCCTCGCTGAGTCCCTCGCCACCGGCGGCATCGCCGGGGCCGGCCTTGATGTGCTGACCCGCGAACCGCCCCGCGAGGGCAGCCCGCTTCTGACCGCGGCCAACTGCGTGATCACGCCGCATGTCGCCTGGGCCACGCGGAAGGCTCGGGGCCGCCTGATCGACGCGGTAGCCGGCAACCTCGCCGCCTTTCTTCGCGGCGAGCCGAGCAACGTCGTCGGCTGATTGCCGCAGCCGGACCGATTTCCCCCCTGGTGGGTGTCTCGGGTAGACTCGCGTTTGCTAGGCATCGTTTGCAGCTGCGTAGCCAGACCCGCAGGAGGTCCCCCTCATGCAGCCAATTGTGGCCCTTTCAGAAACCACGACCACCCTCCTTGTGATCGCCGGAGTGGCGTTGGCGATCGGCCTGTGGCTGGTGGCCATCTACAACCGCCTGGTGACCCTCGGCCAACGCTACAAAAACGGCTTCGCCCAGATCGCCGTCCAGCTCAAGCGACGGCACGACCTGATTCCCAATCTCGTGGAGGCGGTCAAGGGGGCGATGGGCCACGAGCGGGAGACCCTGCAGGAGGTGATCCAGGCCCGCAATCAGGCCGCCTCCGCCACCGCCGCCGCATCGGCCAAGCCGGGCGACGCCGAGGCGATGGGCTCGCTCGCCGCGGCCGAGGCGGTGCTCTCGCGGGGCGTGGGGCGGATCTTCGCCCTCGCCGAGGCCTATCCCGACCTCAAGGCCAACCAGAACATGCTCTCGCTGCAGGAGGAACTCACGAGCACCGAGAACAAGGTGGCCTTCGCGCGGCAGGCCTTCAATGACGCGGTCACCGCCTACAACACCTACCGCAACACCTTCCCGCCGGTGATCATCGCCGGGCAGTTCGGCTTCGGGCCGGCCTCCCTGCTGGAGTTCGACGATGCCGAGGCGATCAAGGAGCCGCCGAAGGTCAGCTTCTAGCGGCAGGTGGGAAAGGCCTTCGATGGCCCCCGCGGGATGGATTTTTTCGAACATCAAGAACGCGCCCGCCGCAACACGACGCTGCTCGTGGTGCTGATGGTGGTGGCGGTGGGCGGCATCCTGCTCGCCTCCTATGCCGCGGTCGCGGGCTTCGTGATCGCCCGCGACGATCCGCCGGAGGTCGCCGGGGCGGTGGGCTCGACGCCCTGGTGGCAGCCTGGTGTCTTCGCCGGGGTCTCAGCCGCGGTGCTTTCGATCGTGGGCAGCGGCTCGGTCATCAAGTCGCTGCAGCTCAGCGGCGGCGGTGAGGCGGTGGCGGGCATGCTCGGCGGGCGGCTCCTGCCGAGCGACACCTCAGACCCACTCGAGCGGAAGCTGCTCAACGTCGTGGAGGAGATGGCGATCGCCTCAGGTTCGCCGGTGCCGCCGGTCTACCTGCTCGACCATGAAAGCGGGATCAACGCCTTCGCCGCCGGCACCCGGCTGGACAACGCCGTGATCGGCGTCACCCGCGGCACCGCCGAGCAGCTCTCTCGCGACGAGCTGCAGGGGGTGATCGCCCATGAGTTCAGCCACATCCTGCATGGCGACATGCGGCTCAACGTGCGGCTGATCGCGATCGTGCACGGGATCCTGGTGCTCGGCCTGCTCGGCTGCTGGCTGGTGCGAGTCGCCGCCGCGAGCAATCGTTCCAGTCGCGACAGCAAGAGCGGGGCGCTGCCGCTGGTGCTCACCCTGATAGGGCTGAGCATGATGGTGATCGGCTTCATCGGCAGCTTCATCGGCAGCCTGATCAAGGCGGCAGTCAGTCGGCAGAGGGAGTTTCTCGCCGACGCCTCGGCCGTGCAGTACACCCGCAATCCCGACGGCATTGCCGGGGCGCTGGCCCGCATTGCATCCGCCTCTGGCGGCTCGAAGGTGGAGGCCCCGGCCGCCGCCGAGGTCTCACACATGTTCTTCGCTGCGGGGCTCTGGACGCTCTTCTCGACGCACCCTCCGATCGCCGAACGCATCAAGCGGATCGACGCCTCCCGGGAAATCATGGCAGCCACCACCGCCGCCGCGGGCCTGGCTGCCGGCGGAAGGGCCGCCGGATTCGCCGGCGGGCAGCCGGCCGCCGCAAAAGCTGCCCCGCGAGCACCGCAAGACGATCCGGCAAGCCCGCCGACGCCAGCTGCCGCCGAGGCGGCGGTGGCGGCGATCGGCGAGGTGACCGCCGAAGGGATCGCCCAGGCCCATCGGCTCATCGAGCGGATTCCCGCACCGCTGCTTGCCGCGGCCCACGAGCCGTTCGGCTGCCGCGCCGTGATCTACGCGCTCATGCTCGACCAGGACGCGGGCGTTCGCGAGAGCCAGCTCGAGCACCTCGCCGGCCATGCAGACGCGGCAGTCCACTCGGCTACGCTCCGGCTCGTGCCGCAGATCGCACACCTGCCACGGGCCTGCCGGCTGCCGCTGGTTGACGTCGCGGTGGGCACGCTCAAGAGCCTCTCACCGGAGCAGTATCGGAGCTTTCGCGGCAATCTGCGGATGCTCGTCGAGGCCGACCGGCGGATCGAGCTTTTTGAGTGGGTCTTGCAGAAGGTCGTCACGCGGCACCTCGACCCGCGGTTCGGCGTCACGCCGACCCGGGGCCGGCGTCGCCGGGCGAAGCCTGCCGACGTGGCGGTGCTCCTGAGTGCCCTGGCCTACACCGGCTCGCGTGACCCCCAGCAGGCGAAAGCAGCCTTCGCCCACGGGGCGGCCCGCACGGGGCTGGCAAAGATTTCGCTGCTGCCGATCGAGCAGTGCCGGCTCAACGGGCTCGACAAGGCGGTCGAAGCGCTTGCGGGAATCAAGCCGAAGTCGAAGCGGCGGCTGGTGGAGGCGGTGGCCGAGACGGTCGCGGCCGACGGCGAGGTCACCTCGCGGGAGATCGAACTGCTGCGGGCCGTGGCCGACACCCTCGACTGCCCGATGCCGCCGATTGCCGCCGGCCCGATCGCCTAGCTGCCCGTGGAAAAAGCCCTCCGTGGCAATCCTGTTCGGCACGAAACGTGCCGCCCCAGGTGGCCGGTGTTGGAGAGTTGTTTTTCAGAAGGGGACACAA
>CAZRKH010000129.1:0-8421 GCA_964600785.1 uncultured Chitinophagaceae bacterium | reverse complement strand
TCGGCCGTGGCCACGCTGGCCATGGCGATCAATCCGGCGGTGGCTGAGCAGCCGCCATCATCGCTGGTTGTCGAGGAGCAGGCGGCGATCAAGACCGCCGCCGCGAGGGCGGCCGCGTCGACGGTCCGGATCGAAGTCATCGGCGAATCAAAGGCCGCCGAGGCCGCCGGCGAGGGCGGCGCCTCCACCGGGCTGGTGGTCGGGAAGGACGGCTGGATCGTGACCACCGACTTCGCGGTCACGTCGCAAACCGCGGGTGTGATCGTGATGCTGCCCGACGGCACGCGGCATGCGGCGAGGAGAGTGGCCCGCGACGTGGCCCGCCGCATCGTGCTGTTGAAGATCGAGCCGGCCGAGCCGCTGACCGCCGCCGAGCCGGCATCGGTCGAGGACCTGCAGGTCGGGCAGTGGTGCATCACGGTGGGCCGGGCCTGGCCGGGCGGTTCGGCGAGCGTGGGTGTCGGGATTCTCTCCGCTCTCGACCGCGGCTGGGGCCTGGGCGTGCAAACCGACGCCTCGGTCTCGCCGGCAAATTATGGCGGGCCACTGGCTGACATCGAGGGCCGTGTGATCGGTGTGCTGGCGGCTCTTCCTGCCGACACCGCCGGCATGACCGAGGGCTCACAGCTCTACGATTCGGGAATCGGTTTCGCGGTGCCTCTCGAGGAGATCAGCCGGCTGCTGCCGAGGCTCAAACAGGGAGAGACGCTCGAGCCGGGACTCTTGGGAATCGCCTTCAGTTCAAAGAACGTGATGACCGACCCCCCGGTGATCGGCACCACGGCTCCGGGCTCACCAGCCGCCAAGGCCGGGCTGCGGCCGGGCGACCGGATTCTCGGGATTGATGATGTCGCGGTCGACCGCATCGCCGAAGTCACCCACCAGATCACCGTCCGCCACGCCGGTGATCCACTCCGGCTGCGGATCGCCCGTGGCTCTGGTGAGGACCGCCGGGAAATCGATCTCGAGGCGACCCTCGTCGCCGAACTCCCACCCTACCGCAGGCCCTTCCTGGGAATCCTTCCTGAGCCCCGCGGTCCTGACGCTCGGCCGAAGGTGGGCTGGGTCATGCCCGGCAGCCCGGCCGAGGCAACCGGACTCAAGCCGGGCGACGAGCTGGCCTGGCTGAATGAAGGCCGCGACGAGGGAACGGCCGAAAAGGCCGAGTCGCGGCAGGAGCTGACCTCGACGCGGCAGCTGGAGGGTGTCGTGGCCGGACTGACGATCGGCCGGTCGGTGACGATCGGCATCCGCCGCGAAGGGGAGTCGCTGAGCCTTCCACTCTCAGTGGCGGCGATGCCGGCGTTGCTTCCGAGTGTGTGGAAGGAAGACGACGCGGCAGTACAAACCTGGCCCGTGGAGGTCGTCAAGCTCGAGGCGGCGGAGCTGGCAAATCCCGCTCTGGCGGTGATCCCGCAGGTGCCCGAGGGTCGCAGCCTGGGCGTCCTCGTCTTTTTCGGGCCGCCCCGCGGGCGACCGGTTGCCGCCGCGGCTGAGGCCTGGAAAGCGGCTGCCGGACGAGCCGGTGTGGCGGTGGTCTTGCCGGGCTCGCAGGAACCGGATCGCTGGAGCCGCGCCGATTTGCAGACGGTGGCCCGCGGGCTCTCGGCGCTGCAAAACAGAGCCATGATCGATCCCTCGCGGCTGGCGTTCGCCGGACGGGGAGCAGGCGGAACCCTGGCCTGGCTTGGCGGCGATGCGTTCAAGGGGCGGGTCGAGGGCGTGGCCTTGCTGGGTGCCACAATTCCGCGTCGGACGGAGCTTCAGCGGCCCTCGGCCGATCGACCGCTGCAGGTGCTCTTCGCCCGGCCCTCGTCGGACGATGCGGTTGAAATTGCCCGCTACGATGCGGACAGCCGGCGGCTCGACGAGGCGGGTATCCTCCACGCCCGACTGCCTCAGCCGCTCGGCGAGGCCGATCCGGTCGATGACCTCTGCCGCTGGGTCGATCTGCTCGGTCTGTTGTAGCTGCACGCTCCGGCCTCGTCAGTCGCGACGACCGGGGGTCGGCAGCATCGCGGCCTGCTTGACCCTTGACCAGTAACGGGAAAAACGTCCCAGATCGGTGATCCGGCCCTCCGGCACCAGAGGCGGCCAGTCGACCCCCTCCACCGGCAGCGTTGCCGCGAGCCGATCGGCCTCGGCCCGAACCCCGGGGCAGGGGGTCTCGGCCACCGCGATCCCGCGGGCCTGCTCGACGGCCGCCGCTTCGGCCACGAGCTCAGCCGGCGGCCCCACGCCGAGAGCCAGCCGGGGCACGTCGGCAAGACACTCGAGCACGAACCGCAGCCGCTTTCTCGTCGGCCGTACCCGCGAGAGCCAGGCCGGGTCGAAGACAAACACCCGCATCGCCTCCGGCCTCGCGACGGCAGCCGGGCTCGTCGTGCCGAGGGAATCGAGCGTGAGCCAGACGACCGCGGCAGCTTTCGTGTCGAGCTCCGCGAGCCGCCAGGGCTCGGCCGGGGCGATCCTCAGCCGGTCTCGGGAGGGGAAGCCGGAAAACCAGCGGGCTTCGAGGGTCTCGTAGTCGCCCTCGAGGTCGCAGTGGCCTGCCAGCGGGCAGGCACCGCAGAGCCGGCCCTCACTGAAGCGGTCGAGGTTGTCCCGGTTAAAAATGTAGGGCTTGGCCGAGAAGCTGCCGGCCACCCACTGCCAGGAAAGGGTGTTGCTCGCCGGGTCGCCATCAACGAGATGCCGCAGAAACCAGGCTGCCCCCGCCTGCCATCGCACGCCGCGGGCATGCACGAGCCAGGCGGCTGTCCACATCCGGGCGTGGTTGTGGAGATAGCCGGTGCTGTGGAGTTCCCTCACGAAGTGGTCGATGCAGGCCATGCCGGTGGTCGCCTCGATGACGTCGGATGGCATTTCGACGGCTGCCTTGCGGCGATGGATCGCGGCGGGCGTTTCGATGTCGCGATCGATTCGCTCTCCGAGGCTCGCGTGCACCCTCCGCCAGTAGTCCCGCCAGCCGAGTTCCGAAACGAGCTTCTCCGCCTCCGCACCGGCCCGAGCGAGGGCGAGGTCGCGAACTTCGGCGGTCGAGAGCACGCCATGCCGCAGCCAGGGCGAGAGCCGGGTGACCCGTCCGGAAAGAAAGTTGCGGCTGCGTGCATAGCCGGGCGGGTCAATCTCTCCGAGGGCCTCGAGGGCCGCAGCCCGACCGCCGCGAAACAGCGGGGCCGCACGCTCGTCGTCGGCGGGCTCGGACGAAGTCACCGCCGCGAGAGTGTCGAGCCCGCGGGAGACCCATGCCTCGCGATCGGCCGGCGGCGGGCGGTCGGCGGTGGTGGGCGGTTCGATCCACAACGGCTGCAGGGTTTCTGCCATCGATCCCGGATCTCCTACAGGCATCGATGCACAACGATCGGGCCCACTGCCCACCGATGCGGCAGCAGCCTGCCCGCGAACGTGGCTCGGCCCCACCGAGACATCGCCCCGGCTGCCCCGAGCAGCGACTCTGCACGCCCAGCCAAGATGTTTCTCAGCAACGACTTAGACGCAAACCAATGCAAATCTTTTGTCAAAAAACCTGGCCGCGGCACGCGGCTTGCTCCAGGTGTTCGCGGCGGAATTCTGGCCGCGGAAGGAGTCCGCGGCTTGAGGACATCGGCACAGCGGAGGTGCGCGATCCTTTCTATCTCGAGGAAGCGAATATGGCGACGTTGGTGCCGGGCACTCGGCCCGGATTTTCTTGGCTCGTATCGGCGGCCCTGATCGGCTGCATGGTGGTTGGTGGCTGTGTGATTGTCGGAATCGGCATGCCGGCTGCGGCGATGGCCGCTGAGGAGACTGCGGAAGTCGAGGCTGCAGCCGACCCCCTGGCCGCCTACATCGCCGAGAACGATTACGCGCTCAACACCCTGATCATGTTCATCTGCGCGGTGCTCGTGCTCTTCATGCAGGCGGGCTTCGCAATGGTCGAGATCGGTCTCAATTCGGCAAAGAATACGGTCAATATTCTCGCCAAGAATGTGATGGATCTTTCGATCGGGGTGCTGCTCTATCTGCTCGTCGGTTTTTCGCTGATGTATCCGGGGGATAACTGGATTTCGGAGGGTTGGATCGGGAACGTGACTCCATTTGTAGTCAGCTCGGATGGGACCGACTACGGCGACTACAGTTCCTACGCCGACTTCCTCTTCCAGGTCGCCTTCGCGGCAACCGCGGCGACCATTGTCTCCGGGGCGGTGGCGGGCCGGATGAAGTTTCCGGCCTATCTCGTCTATTCCGCCATTCTCACGGGAATCATCTACCCGATCAGTGGATCCTGGAAGTGGGGCGGAGGCTACTTCCACCAGATGGGCTTCCAGGATTTCGCCGGCAGCGTCGTGGTGCATGCCGTCGGTGGCTTTGCCGGTCTCGCCGGGGCGATTTTCCTGGGGCCTCGGCTGGGACGCTTCTCCGCGTCCGGTAAAAGCGTGCCGATTCCGGGCCACAACATTTCGTTTGCCGCCCTGGGTGTGTTCATCCTCTGGGTGGGGTGGTATGGCTTCAATCCCGGCAGCCAGCTGACCTATGCCGGTGCGGCCAACGCGAATGCCACGACCTACATCGCCCTGACAACCACGCTCGCTGCGGCGGCCGGGGCGATCGTCGCCCTGAGCACGGGTTGGGCGCTGTTCGGCAAGCCGGACGTGACGATGGCTCTCAACGGTGTGCTCGGCGGGCTGGTGGCGATCACGGCCAACTGCGATCGCGTGAGCCAGGTTGAGTCGCTCGTGATCGGGGCTGTCGGCGGCCTGCTCGTCGTGGCGGGCATTTTGCTGCTCGACAAACTGCGGATCGACGACCCCGTAGGGGCCTGGCCGGTCCATGGCCTGTGCGGCGTGTGGGGCGGTCTGGCTACCGGTATCTTCGGCGACCTGCCGGAGGGGATCGAGTCGGCCGGTCAGTTCGTCACCGTGCAGTTGATCAGCACCGTAGCGATCTGTGCCTGGGCGTTCGTAACGATGTCGATCGTCTTCGCGGTACTCAAGGCGGTCGATCTGCTCCGGGTCTCTCCCGAGATCGAGCAGGCCGGCCTTGATATCCACGAACATGGGATGCGGGCCTACCCGGACGGCTGGGTGGCCACCAGTGATTTCCCCGTGTCGAGTGCTTGAGCCGAGCGGCTCATCACCCGACACCTCGCCGAGCGTACGGAAGCGAACTTGAATCTCACTCCAGGTTGATTCGCTCCGAGGGTGCCGCGACCAGCGTGGCACCCTCGGAGAATCCAAGCCAGAAGGATGCCCCAATGGCTTGGGTGGGCACTCCGCCTAGCCCGCCCAGGCCGGGGCATTCTTCGTTTCGGGGATGCTTCTGGGGATGCTTTGTCGCGGGGGCATGCTCCACGGTCTGCTAGGCTGCAGCAGCAGGTCCCCGGAGGCGGCAGCATGAAACTGATTATCGCAATCATCCAGCCGGCTCGGCTGGAGTCGGTGAAGCAGGCGCTCACCGAGGTCGAGGTCTTTCGCTTGACGGTGATGGACGTGCAGGGCTTCGGCCGTCAGAGGGGTCATGCCGAGGTCTACCGCGGCCACGAGATCGCCGTGAACCTGCTGCGCAAGGTGCAACTACAGATCGCGGTCAACGACGAGTTCGTCGAGCCGACGATCTCCGCGATCGTGAAGGGCGGCCGCACCGGAGAGTCGGGCGAAATCGGCGACGGCAAAATCTTCGTGCTGCCGCTCGAGGAGTGCGTCCGCATCCGCACGGGCGAACGCGGCGGCGAGGCCGTGTGAAGCCCGACAGGCCGGTGCTGATGCGGTCACGGCCGCTGTGGATGGAGCCTGGGCGGGCCGGCGGCGGCGGCCCTGTTGATCGCCATCAGGAAGGCCTTGGCTGATGCCTCGAGACTGTCGGTCGAGACACCCCGTCCGCGGTGCAGCCGGCCCTCGTGTTCAAGCTCGACCGACACCTCGGCCTGAGCGTCCTTGCCGACGGTTACCGCCTGCACCCGGAAATCCCGACACCGGGTGGTGACCCCCGTGGCCCGTTCGATCGCCAGGAAAATCCCGTCAACCGGCCCATCACCCTCCTGGATCTCCACGGCCACCTCGTCGCCAATTAGTTCGCCGCCAGCGTCCCGACGACCGACCCGCAGCACCACAGCCGGGGCTTGGCCGCTGCTGCAGGTCAGGTCGTAGCCGATGAAGCTGAATTCCTCGGGCAGCCCCGTGAACTGGTCTTCGCACAGCGCCGCGATGTCGCCGTCATAAATTTCCTTCTTGCGATCGGCGAGCTGCTTGAACCGCTCGAAGAGCGTGTCGATCTGATCGCGGTCGAGGGAGTAGCCCATCGCTCGCACGCGGTCGGCAAGCGCCGCACGCCCGCTGTGCTTGCCGAGCACGAGGTCGGTCCGCTCGAGGCCCACGTCCTCCGGCCGCATGATCTCGTAGGTGCTGCGATCCTTGAGCATCCCGTCCTGGTGGATTCCGGCCTCGTGGGCAAAGGCATTGCGGCCCACGATCGCCTTGTTCCGCGGCACGTGGATGCCGGTCACGGTCGCCACCAGGCGACTCGTCGGCACCAGGCGGCGGCTGTTGACCGCGGTGTCGGCGGCGTAGTGGTCGCCGCGAGTCCGCAGGGCCATCACCACCTCCTCGAGCGAGCAGTTGCCCGCCCGCTCGCCGATCCCGTTGATCGTGCACTCGACCTGGCCGGCTCCCGCCTCGACCGCCGCGAGGCTGTTGGCGACCGCCAGGCCGAGGTCGTCGTGGCAGTGGACGCTGATCACCGCCCGGTCGATGTTGGGCACCCGGTCACGGAGCGTGGCGATGCAGCGGTGCATCTGGGCGGGGGTCGCATAGCCGACGGTGTCGGGGATGTTCACGGTGGACGCCCCGGCGTCGATCGCCGCCTCCACGACACGGCAGAGGAAGTCGAGTTCGGTGCGGGCCGCGTCCTCGGGTGAAAACTCGACATCGTCGCAATGGCCGCGAGCCCGACGGACGCCGGCCACGGCGCGGCCCACCACCTCCTCCTCACTCATCCGCAGCTTGAACTGCCGGTGGATCGAACTGGTCGCCAGGAAGACATGAATCCGCGGCCGGGCGGCGGGTGCCAGGGCTTCCGCGGCCCGGTCGATGTCGGTGTCGTTGCAACGCGCGAGGCCGCAGACCACCGTTTCTCTGATGGCCCGGGCAATCTCGCGGACCGCCTCGAAGTCACCGGGGGAGGCGATCGGGAAGCCCGCCTCGATCACGTCCACACCAAGCAGCGAGAGCGCCTGAGCGATCTCCATCTTCTCGGTAAGGTTCATGCTCGCCCCGGGCGACTGCTCGCCGTCGCGAAGCGTGGTGTCGAAGATGCGGATTTGGCGGGCAGTGTCCATGGGGCCGTGGTCGGGAGGTTCGTGCGGGCAGCCGCCCCGTCACCGGGGGTTTCTCCACGTAGAATCACCGATTTTCCACCGCGGCGACAGGGGGGGCGTCGCTCGGAATTCGGCGCGGCCCGCGAGACTCAGGCAGGGTACGATCAGATTTTCCCAGTCTCACAGACCCGTCGCATGGCCAGCACCGCCTCCCACGCCTCACCGACCGGCCCGGAGGGCCTCACCGCACGTCTCCTGCGGCAGGCGGGATTCGTGCTTGCCCTTGCCGCCGCCGGCGGTGGCTGGTGGTGGCTTTCGACGCACCACTTCTCGGGCGGACACGACGATGCGGCCATCCTGCCAGCGGCCCGGCTTCCCAAGCAGGTCGTGCAACTGGCCCCCGGCTGGGATGGCGACGGCGGGATCGCCCTGGCCGCAGCCAATCTCCGCGGGATGCAGCAAACCCTGACCGTGCCGGGACGGCTCGACTACGACGCACGCCACCTCTTGGTGGTCCGCTCCCAGGTCGAGGGAGTGGTGACCGAGGTCTACGTGAGGGTTCGCGAGGCGGTACAGGCCGGGACAGCATTGGCCGTGCTCTCCAGCCCTGATGTCGGCCTCGCCCGCAACCAGGTCGAAAGCCGCGAAGCGGCGGTGAGGATCGCCTCCCGGGCCGCGGAATGGGCCGCCACCGTGGCAGTCAACGTCGAGGCCCTCGTGGACGAACTCCGCGCGCACCCGCGGCTGACGGAGATCCAGCCGCGGTATGCCCAGAAGACTCTCGGCGAGAACCGGGAGCGGATCATCGGCAGCTACTCGACGCTCCTGCATGCCGAGCGGGCCTACGCCAGCACCGAGAAACTCAGCGAACGCAAACTCCTTGCCGAGCGGCTCGTCGAGGAGCGGCAGCGGAACCTGCAGGTGGCGAGGGCCGCCTTCCTGGCAGCCTGCGAGGAGGCGATCTTTGATACCCGCCAGGCACGCGACAGGGCGAAGGCCGACCTCGACGAGGCTCGGCGACTGCTGGCGGTCGCCCGTCAACACCTCGCGTCACTGGTCGGGCCAGGCGGAGCCGCCACCCCGGCGGCCAACCGCCGGGGGGGGGGCGGCCGCGGGGCCGGGGCCCA
>CAZRKH010000128.1:0-5583 GCA_964600785.1 uncultured Chitinophagaceae bacterium | reverse complement strand
AGCAGCACCGGCGTGGTGGCCACGAAGGCGAGCATCGTCACGATTCCCGCCGGTACCGCCGAGCGTGGCGGCAGCAGCCCCGCCAGCACGCCCAGCAGGATCATCGCCGCGAGCGACCACATCCCGACCGCACCGGCGAGGTACTGTCGCGAGACGCCCCGCGGCGGAGGGGGCGGCACCTGGGCGATGCCCTCGAGCAGATCGATGCTCGCCGCCTCGCGGGCCGGCCACCAGGAGGCGGCAACCGCCAGCAGCGGCCCCACCGCCGCGGCGGTGAGCACCACCCAGGGATCGAAGCTGAAGGACTCCATGGGAGCCCGCAAGGCCGCCGCGATCCCCGCGGCGATCGGCCGTGCCGCAACCAGGCCGCCGGCGGCGCCGATGACCGCTCCCAGGCTGCCGAGCACCGCCGCCTCGGCGGCCACCATCCGGCGGACCTGCCCGGCGGTACCTCCGAGCACCCGGGCCAACGCCAGCGTCCGCCGCCTTTCGGCGACGTTCATGAGCATCGCGTTGACCACGATGAACCAGGCCATCGCCACAGTCAGGCCGGTCACGAAGTCGAGGCCCAGATCGGCCGCCTGCAGCACGTCTTCGGCCATGCTCGCCCGGCCGGCCGGCACGGCGGCACTGAGCGAATCGGGGAGCCGCTCGGAGACCGCCACGAGCACGGCCTTGCGAGAGGCGGCGGATTCGAGCACGACCCGCACGCGGTCGACGAAGGCCAGAGCACCGCTGAGGTCGGAGAGGGCGGCGATCTCGACCACCACGCCACCCCCCGCGGAGAACGTGGCCAGCGACGCGGTGTCGGCCAGTCCGGTCACGAGCATCCTGCGGATGCCACGGCGGGCGAAGAAGAGAATCTCGTCTCCCACGCCGAGGCCCAGCGACGACGCCAGCGAGGCATCGAGGACGACCTCGTCGGGGGCCACGCAAGGTTTGCCCTCGGCAAGCTCCAGCAGGCCGCTCGAGACGAGGGTCGCGCAGTCGACGCCCATCGCCACCTCGCGGACCCGCTTTTCACCCACGCGGAAGAGGCTCGGCCGGTAGAACAACGGCACGATCGCGCGGATCCCCTCGATGCCACCGAGATCGGGCACTTCGGCGATCGAGAATCGCCCTCCCTCCACCGCCGTGATCTCGATGGAGGGCGCCCCCTCGATCGCCTCGGCCAGCCGCCGGTAGCCGGCGCGGGAGGCGTCGGCGGAGACCCAGGTGGCCACCACCGCGCCCACGGCCACCGCCACGCTCGCCACGGTGGCCGCCGCCCGGCCGGGCCGCTTTTGCCACTGTCGCAGAACGAGGTACGCAAGCCCCCGCATCATGCGATTCCGTCGGCGACGGCCGTGTCGGTGATGCGGCCGTCGAGCATGTGGATCCGTCGCCCGGCGGCCTCGGCCACGGCGGGATCGTGGGTCACCATGATCACCGTCTGGCCGCGGTCGGCCACGAGCCGGCCGAGCAGTTCCACGACCATCGAGGAGTTGGCCGAATCGAGGGCACCGGTCGGCTCGTCGGCGAGCACGATCGCCGGGTTGGTGACCAATGCCCGCGCGATCGCCGCCCGCTGCTGTTCGCCGCCGGAGACGGTATCGGGCAGATGGTCGGCCCGGTGGGCCATACCCACGCTCTCGAGGGCCTGGATTGCCGCCGGTCGGCTCTCGCTGCGGGAACGGCCATCGAGTTCGAGAGGCAGGGCCACGTTTTCGGCAAGCGAGAGCTCTCCGAGCAGGTTGTATCGCTGGAAGACGAACCCGATCCTGCGGCGGCGGACAAGCGCGAGCGGCTCGTCGTCGAGTCCTGCAAGATCGACCCCCTCCAGCAGCACCCGGCCGGCGGTGGGACGCGTGATCCCGCCGAGCATGTGCAGGACCGTGCTCTTGCCCGAGCCCGAGGCACCGGTGATCGCCAGGAATTCACCCGGCTCGACCACGAAGCCCACGTCGTCCACCGCCGTGACTCCGGCCCCGTCACCCTCGGCGGGCCGGAACGTCTTCACGAGGTGCTCGGCTGAAAGCAGCGACATGACAGAACCTGGGCAGGATGGGCTGGCCGCGGCCCATGCCTGGGCGACGGTGGGGGCGGGGGCTCCCGGCGCCGTATCCTAGGAGAAACGCTCCTCGCACGCCCACAGCAGCCCCGCACGACCGGGGTGACTGTTTCGGTCGGGCCGATCCTGCCGATCAGGAAAACGGGACGGTCTCCGTCTGTCGTCCGCCGGGATTCCACCGCGCATGCGCGAATCGATCCGCTGCCTGAGCGTTGCTTCCGTGGTGCTTGCCGCGGCGATCGCCGTACGGCCACTCGCGGCCGAACCCTGGCAGGCCGACGGCGGGATCATGCCCAGCGACACCAGTCTGCACGGCCCCTCGCCCTCGCGGCTCGTCGAGTTCGAGGATCTCGCGCTGCGGAGCCATCCGCATCTCCGCAGCGCCCTCGCGGCGGTGGAGGCGGCCCGCGGCGAAGCGGTGCAGGCCCGGCTCTATCCCAACCCCGTGCTCTCCGGCGGCTCGCCTCAGGCGGGGGGCCCCGACAGCCAGTGGTATGGCTTCGCCACGCAGGAGTTTGTCACCGCCGGCAAGCTCCGGCTGGCCCAGCAGGCGGCGCTCCGCAACGTGCAGAAGGCGGAGTATGAGCTGATCCGTGCCCGCTTTGACGTGCTCACCGGCGTGCGGCACGCCTACTATGAGTTGCTCGTCGCACAGCGGCGAAGGGAGATCTTCAAGCTGCTTTTCGACATTGCCACCCGCAGCTACCGCATCGGCAGCGAGCTGACGGAGGCCGGGGAGACCTCGCGGACCGACGTGCTCTTTTGGAGCATCGAGAAGGATCGCTCCGAGGTCCGCTACCTCAACGCTGCGGTGGCGATCGAGGCCGGGCGGCGAAGGCTCGCCGCGGCGATCGGCCTGCCGCGGGCGGACATCGGCAGGCTCGATGGCAACCTCTTCGAGCGGCTGCCAGACTTCAACCTCAAGGACCTCCAGGAATCGGTGGTGCAGGCCAACTCCAAGCCCCGGGCCGCTGCGGCGAGGGTCGCCGGGGCCCAGTGGGCCACCGAACGAGCGGTGGTCCAGCCGATTCCCAACATCACACTCCTCGGCGGCTACCAGCGGCAGGTCGATCTGCCGCCGGATGACCAGGGCCTCGTCGAGATGATGGTGGAGGTACCGCTGTTCAACCGCAACCAGGGCGGGATCCGCGCCGCCCGGGCCGAGATCGCCTCGGCCAGGGCCGACCTGCGGCGGATCGAGCTCGATTTGGCCAGCGAAACCGCCGACACGATCCAGACCTTCCGCATCGCCCAGCGGCAGGCCCGCTGGTTCGAGGAATACATCCTGCCCAAGGCCCGCGAGACGGTGGCCGTCACGCAATTGCTCTACGGCGAGGGTGAGGTGACCTTCCTCAACCTCCTCGAGGCCCAGCGGATCCTCAACCAGACCGAACTCGACTACGTGCAGTCGCAGGAAGACCGCTGGGCCGCAGCGGTGGAGGTCGCCAACCTGCTGCAGTTGGAGTCGTTTCCCCCGACCGCAGGCAGCCCTGCCGCCGAGCCCGACCAAGAGGAGACCGAGGAGGGGGCGACCGTCGCCGAGCCGGCTGTCGAACCGCTGCCGCCGCCGTAGGCCGTGCGGCCCGCACCGGCTGCTCATGCGAACTCAGACCATTGCGGCCCGCAAGGCTACCGCTTTGCCGGCTTCACCGCGAAGACCCGCACGCTCGCCGCGTAGTCGTTGATGTCGTACTTCCTGAGCAGATCGGCCAACTGCTCGTGCACGCCCGCCTCCGCCGGCGGCCCGCCGCAGCAGCCGCCATCCTCGGCGATCGGCAACGCTCCCTCGCCCGCCGGCTGCGGCACGCAGCAGGCGGCGTTGTCGGCCTTGGCGTAGGCGTTGAGGTCGGTGCCGGTGTCGATCACCTCAACCGCCGAGAAGCCGCTCGCCGAAAGCAGGCTGCGGTAGTCCTCCACAGGAATCGCCCCGGCGATACAGCCGATGTAAGCGGGCAGGTTGTCGGCAATCTCGGCGGGCAGCGGCTTGGTCAGAGCGATGTCGCTCGCCGCGAGACGGCCGCCCGGCTTGAGCACCCGATGGATTTCCCCAAACACCGCCGCCTTGTCGGGGGCCAGGTTGATCACGCAGTTGCTGATCACGCAGTCGACCGAGCAGTCCTCCAGCGGCAGCCGATCGATCCTGGCATGGTGAAACTCGACGTTCGCATCCGGCTGGCCCGCGGCATTGCGACGCGCCAGGGCAAGCATCTCCTCGGACATGTCGATCCCGATCGCCTTGCCGTGCGGGCCCACCTTGGCGGCCGCGAGAAAGACATCCAGCCCGCCCCCGCAGCCCAGATCGACCACCACCTCGCCCGGCCTCAGGCGGGCGGTCGCCGTGGGGTTGCCGCAGGAGAGCCCCATGTTGGCCTCGGCGGGGATCGCCGCAAGTTCCTCGGCGGAATAGCCGAAGGCCTCGGCCACGGCCCGCACGCCTGCATGGTCACTGGAGAGACCGCGGGTGGCCATCGCCGAATATTGGTCACGAACCTTTTCAAGAATCGAGTCGGCCGACATGTCGGACATCGGTGGGTCTCCTCGGAGGCGAAAGACTGCAGTATAGCCCAGAGGGAATCTACCTTCCGGCGGCGACCTCGAGCCCGAGCAGGGAGGTGGCCGACTTGTGGCCCACGCGGTCGGTGACATCGATCTCCAACTGCAGCGGTCCCGGCGGGGCGTCGCGGGGGATTTCGACGATGTAGCGGGCGAAGTAGTCCCTGCGGGCCGCCGGGCAGACTTCCGCAAGCGGCTCAAAACTCCAGCGATGCACGCAGGCTCCGGCATCGTCGAGCAGCCGCAGCCGGGTATCGACGAGTGTGTGGTGGCCGTCGCCCCGGGTCTCGGCGGTGAGATTGGCCAGTTCGAAGTAGACGATCACCTCCTCACCGGGCTCGAAGCGAGCCTCGTCGAAGCGATCGACCACGCCCCACGCGAGCACCTCCGAGGCGAAGCAGGCATGGCGGATCTCGAGCGACGCGCGGCGACGGGCCTCCGCCACCGCCGCCTCGAGATGGGCAAGCCGCTCCTCGTCGGAGAGCACCGGCTCGGCGGCGACCGGCAGACTGCGGATCGCCACCGCCACCCGGCTCTCGATCGGCCCGGAGGGAAGCTCAACTGCCGCGGCTGCCGCGTCCGGCTCCCCCGTCGGCCCGGCTGCGGCCTCCACCGCCGGCTCAGTCAGCGGCTCATCGGGCGGCGCGGGGTCCGGCTTCGCTGCAGGCTTCGCTGCGGGCTCTTCGGCTGGCGTGGCTTGCGGCTTGGGTTCGGGCTTGGGTTCAGGCTTGGGTTCAGGCGTGGCTTGCGGCTTGGGTTCGGGCTTGGGTTCGGGCTTGGGTTCGGGCTTGGGTTCGGCCTCGTCGTCGGCGGCCGCGTCCGCTGGTGCCACCTCCGGCACTGGATCGGCGGGCTCTGCTGACCCATCGACAGCAACCTCGGCGGATGCCTGCTGTCCCGGAGAGCCTCCAGCCTCCTCGGCGGCGTCGTGCGTCCGGCGGTGCCGGGCCACCGAGGTCTCGAGCGACGCGGCAAACGAA